>CAZYYB010000038.1:0-27302 GCA_964651515.1 uncultured Fibrobacteraceae bacterium | reverse complement strand
TATCCACGATCTGGTCGATGCGGCCGACCGGCACGCGGATGGTCTCCTCGACGGCACTCTTGCCGGCCGTTTGCCGGGCAAGCGCTTCCGCGACGACTCGTGCCGGAATTCCATTGTCTTCAATGAGTATTTCCCCGAGTTTCCGCGTGTCGCCCAGTTCCTGGGCCAGAAGGGAAGAGTCAACCGACGCCCGGGTGACCGCTCCCTGCTCGACAAGCAGTTCGCCGATTGTTTTTTCCTGCTCCGCCGGTATGGCGACCGGGTGGGAATCCCGTGCCGCATCAAGCAAGACCAGACGATCGAGCAGGGCGCGATAGTTGCCCGGCGCTGCGAAGGGGTCGCCCGAAATTGCCTTTTCAACATTTTTAATGAGGGCCTTGAGGCCGTCGTTCGATTCGAGCAGAACATCGATATTTGCGGCGTTGAGGGTGCATTCGCCCCTGCGGACCCGATCCATGGCGCTTTCCATGCCGTGCGCAAGGTCCTGGATCTCCTTCAGATTCATAAATCCCGCTACGCCCTTGATCGTATGCCACGCCCGGAAGACCGCATTGATTCCTTCCCTGTCCGACGGAGTGACCTCAAGTTCAAGCAGTACCCGCTCGGCGGTATGCAGGTGCTCGCGCGCTTCGGTAATGAAATCGACGAGAAGGGAGGGGTCTCCCTCGAACGGTCGCGCAGCCGGTGCATCGCCTTCCGATTCCGCGGCGTACGGCCCGGCTTGTTCTTCGGGAAGGGGCGCGCCCGCCTCCGTCCCTTCCAGGGGGAAAATCTCTTCCGGATCCATCGGTTCCTTTTTCATGATCAATGCGGCGGCGGCTCTGATCATGTTTTCGCAGCTCTGCCCCAACCTCATGCACCCGGTGCCGAACTCGACCGCGCCGAGCATGATGTTTTCGATGAGGGAAATGGTGTGCCGGATCTGCGAGCAGAAGGCGGGAGGGAGATCGGCCATGGCGGGCAGGGCGTCGAGCCCGGTCATAATGCCGTTCAGCGGCGCCAGATCGGTCTTATCCAGCAGGGGAATTCCCGCCGCAAGCGAGCAGAGTCGCGATTCGATGATGGAATAAGGACTGGACATATTCGTATGGTTTCCCCGGTACGGCCGATCGTGTACCCGCCAGGCCGTACCGCTGTTCAACCGCGTAGCTTTTCCCCGACGCGATGCTGCGGCGTTTCCCGCACTGCCCTCTTCTGAAGCTCCTTCTTTTCCCGTTCGCCGCAGATCCTGAGCGCGACGGCATGGAGGTTTTCAAAGGAGCATGGTTTCACAAAGTAATATGCCGGGGAGTGCCGGCGAACGGCGCGCTCGATGGCGGCCGACTGCCTGCCGCTCACGATAATGAGCGAGGTCTCGCCGGTCTGTCGCCCCGCGATGGTATCGCATAGTGCACCGCCGCTCTCCGCCCCGATGAAAAAGTCGATGATGGCGATGGAAAACCGGCGTGCCGCGGCAGCCCTTTCCGCCTCCGGATAGGTAAACCATCCGGTTGCCGTGAACTCTCTTTTTTCAAAGTACCGGATGAGCGATGCGCCCCATTCCCTGCATCCGGTCACGATAAGCACGGTATTCGCCATAGGCCGCCTTCTTTCTTATCACGAACGATCCGATGGGATAACTTTCTAATGCAAAAGCAATGCCATGACGCTCCGGCTATTGTAACACATTGAAAAGTATGGGGAATCCGGCAACGTACAACGGCCGCGTCTTCCCGTTGTGTGTAGTAAACCACACAAGCGGGAGGAGTAAAGCCCGGGGAGGCTTATTAAACTACACGGGCAAGAATGCTTTTCGGAAAGCGATTTTACATCATGCGTAAAATCAATATATTAGACGAGGGGGGGGGGCCGGGCCGGAGTGTGTATTTTATGACACAGCGGAGGTGCAGGTCCGGAAGAGCGATTTTTCGAGGCCGAGTGCACGGACCCTTTTGGAGAAATACGCGCGCTCGATACCGCTGGCCCGCGCCGCGGAAGAGATATTGCCGCCGCATTGCAGCAGGAGTCCGCGATAGTATTCCCGTTCAAAATCCATTTTTGCCTCGGCAAACGGCCGCACCGGCACGGTCCCGTCGCACACCGCTTCCGAGAGCACCCAGAGGACATTGCGTTTTTCGATGGTACCGGTATCGAGGGCCGTGCCGCAGAGCGCGGCGACCGTGTTGCGGAGCTCCCTGATATTGCCGGGCCAGGCATAGTGCAGGAGAACATCCAGCGCATCCCCGTGAAGCCGGAACTCCCGGCCGTGTTCGATGCCGAAGCTGCGCAGAAAGTGGTCGGTGAGCGGCGGAATGTCTTCCTTATGGTTAACGAGCGCCTGGGTAACGATGCGTGCGGCCCGCAGCCGGTAGTAAAGGTCCTCCCGGAACAGGCCGCTCCGGATCATTTCGGCGAGAGGCCGGTTCGTTGCGCTGATGAGCCGGAAATCGGACCTTTGCGGCGCAGTATCGCCGACGCGCATGAAATCGTTGCCGTCGAGGACGCGGAGAAGCTTGGCCTGCATCCGTAACGAGAGCTCGCCCACCTCATCGAGAAAGAGCGATGAGCCGTCCGCGCATTTCAGGATGCCGTCCTTTGCCTGCACCGCGCCGGTGAACGCACCCCGTGCGTACCCGAAGAATTCCGACTCCTCGAGATGCTCGGGAATGGCCGAACTGTTGACCGTCATCATCGTTTTTTTCCCGCGGCATGAGCGGCCGTGAATCGCCTGGGCGATAACCTCCTTGCCGGTTCCGGTCGGCCCGAGAATGAGCACCGGCAGTAAGCTCTCGGCCAGATCCCGGACCTTGCGCCGCAGATCTTTCATATAGGGAGAGATTCCGACGAGTTGGGCGGGCGGCTTCGGTTCGGCATCGTTGCCCTCTCTCTTCTCGCTGCGCCTTCTGCGTACCAGCTCCCGGCCAAGCGAGAACTTCAGCTGGGTGGAGCTGAACGGTTTGGTGAGCAGCGACTGAATGCCCATCCGCTCCAGACGGTAGGCCGTCGATGCCGCGGCCTCCCCGGAGATGATGATGAAGGAGAGCCCGGCGGGATCTTCCCGCAGGGTGCGGATAAGATCGAGCCCGCTGCCGTCGGGAAGGTTGATATCCACGATGGCGACGTCGAACGCACCCTTTTCGCAGAGCCGCATCGCCTCGGAACAGCTTGTTGCCACGCACACCGTATCGACCGTCGCCTTCAGCATGTCGTCGATCATTCCCCCCATATCGGTATCGTCGTCGACGATGAGCACGCGGGCGCGGCTGAGTTCGGGAATGGTGGTGGATTCATTCATGGCGCTCTCCCGGGACCGTCTAATCCGGCATCGTTTCGGTGTGAGGGTTGCCGCCCGTGCCGGACCATACCGCCTCCATGGGCAGGGGGAGGCCCGGCATGGTTTCCCGGGCAAAACGGACATACCGCATATCGTGGTTCAGGATATGATCGGTGAGCCAGTCATAAACAAACTGCCTGAACGCGGAGACCGCCGCTTCGTCGCGGAACGAACGCTCGGCGATCTCGCTCAGCCGGGTAATCAGGTCGTCGTGCAGCTCCCGGTGATCGGCGGTTTCCGGGAAGCCGATGGCTTTCATCATTTTTTCCTCGGCGACGAAGTGCTCCCGGATATGCCGGAACAACGCCATGATGGCCGCGTTGATATCGCGGGTGGTAAGCTTCCCGGGCAACGAATTGGCAAGGGTGAATATGCGCCGATGCTGGCTGTCGATCTCGGCGCTGCCGACCGAATACGATTCATTCCAGATAAACAGGACTCCCATGGAACGCCGCCTTTGGATAATTTCACTTGCCCTTCACGATAGCTGACCTATAGTAGTATACCATCGGCTATTCAATTTGTCACTCTCTATTTAAAAGCACCGCTAAACCCCTCGCCATAACGGCTCAGATCCGATGCCGGCCGAGCTCACGTTCGAGGTCCGCCTTGCGCAGGGGCTTGGCAAGACAGCCGTCGAACCCGAACCGCATCGGATCGGCCATGACCGGATCGTCGGAGTAGCCGCTCATGGCGATGGCCAGGATGGTTTTATCGATGATCCGGAGCTTGCCGATCGCCTCCCGGCCTCCCATACCGCCGGGAATGGTAAGGTCCATGATAATGGCGTCGAAGGGCTGTTCCTGAACCCGTGCCTCCTGTATCCTGACAATCGCCTCCTGCCCGTCCCGGGCGCATACGACCGAGCGGGCGGAGGCAACCAACATGGCAGCCACGACATCCCGCATGTACTCCTCGTCGTCCATGACGAGTACCCTGCCGAAGCCGACCCGGGTTTCGCCAGGTTTCGCATCGTTTTTTTCCGGCAGATCGAAGGCGGCCGCAACGGCATCCGCAGCGATTGCGGGAAGGTAGAGGTGGAAGGTCGTTCCTTTCCCTTCCGCCGACTCGACGGTGATGGTCCCGTTGTGCTTTTTGACAATGGAATAGCAGGTCGAAAGACCGAGCCCGCTCCCCGACTGCTTGGTCGTAAAAAACGGATCGAATATTTTAGGCAGAATCTCCGCCGGAATTCCACGGCCGTTGTCGCGGATCGAAATCCGCACGTAGCCGCCCTTTTTAAGCGGAGGGAGCTCGCCGGAAAGCAGGTCGACGTTCTGCAGCCCAATCTCGATGGCGCCGCCGCCCTCCACGGCGGCCTGCTTGGCGTTGATGACCAGGTTGTCGATCACCTGGCCGATCATGTTTTCGTCGAATTCGCAGGTGCGAAGCCCTTCCGGAATGGAAAAGGTGCAGGTAAGCGGGGTCCCGGTCAGCATGAATTCCGCGTTGCCCCTGACGACCGCTTCGAGCGATCCGGCCCTTTTGACGGGCGAGCCTCCCTTGGCAAAGGTGAGGAGCTGCCGGGTAAGGTCGCGGGTTCTCTCGAAGATGCCGAGCGCCTTTCCCAGGTATTCCGCGGGTTTTTTATTCTCCATCGACTCCACCTGCATCTGGGCCATTTCGATATAGCCGTACATGCCGCCAAGCAGGTTGTTGAAATCGTGGGCAATGCCGCCGGCGAGCACGCCGATCGATTCGAGCCGGTCGGTCTTGGTCGCCAGCTCCTGCATGCGGCGAAGCTCGGTGATGTCCATGGCGGAACCGATGCGATAATGCTCGTCGTTGATGATGGCGTTGTCGACAGAAACCAGGAAAATTCCTTTCCTGCCCGACTTTGACCGGTAGGGGATTTCCACCTGTGATATCTTTCCTGTCAGCTCCAGGACCCGACTCGCTTTTTTCCAGATTTTTTCATCATCCCACACCGACAGGTCGGCCAATTTTTTTCCAAGGACCTCTTCCCGGGGCTGCTCGATCATGCCGAGGAACTTCTCATTGACATCGACAATGATCCCTCCCTGGACATCGGAGTTCCGGGCAAGGACCATGCCGAGAGGACTCAGATGGAACAGTTTGAAAAATTTATCTTCGCTTTCGCGGAGGGTTTGCTCGACTTTTTTGCGAACCGAGATATCCCGCCAGAAACACTGCATGACCCCTCGGCCTTCCTGCGCAATAACCTTGGCCGACACCTCGCACGGAAAAAGGCTTCCGTCCTTACGCAAATGAACGGTTTCGAATTCCATGAACCCCTGTTCACGAAGGAGGTGCATTTTTTCGCGGTTCAGGGCGGCATGCCGCAGCGTGGTGATTTTTGCGAGGTTCTGTCCGATCAGTTCGCTGCGCCGGTAGCCAAGTGTGCGGCAGGTGTTTTCGTTGACGTCGAGGATCTTTCCGTCAAAATCGTTGACCATGAGCTGGTCGGTGAGGTTCTCGACGATGGTCCGGTACTTTCCCTCGCTCTTCGCAAGAGCGGCTTCGGCTTCCTTCCGTTCGGTAATATCGATGATCGACCCTTCGATGATCCCCGATTCCTTATGGTGTTTCAGCGAGGTGAGACACCAGCGGATTCCTCCGCCCTTGTTTTTCATTCGGCACTCGAATTCATTGACGAAACCGGCGGTGCGAAGCCGGCGGACCATCTCCTCCCGCTCGCCGGAGTCCGCCCAGAACCGGGGCGATGCGGCCCCGATAATTTCCTCGCGGGAGCAGCCGAAGATGGCGGAAAATTTGTCATTCGCCTCGATAATTTCGGACCCGTCGATTTTTGACCGGAACATGCCGACTTCGCTGGTGTTGAAGAGCGCCCGGTACTTCTCCTCGCTTTCGGCAAGGGACCGGATTGAACGATGCTGGATCACCGCGAGGCCGATGCTTTTCCCGATGCCCTCCAGGTAGCGAATATCCTCAGCGGTGAATCGGTTCTTCCGCCGGTCGTTCAACTGAAGCAGGCCGAGAATCTCCTCTTCGATGCGGATGGGAACAAGGGCGACCGAGGAGTACCCGTCATGGATGCAGCGGTTGCGCGGATTAAATCTCGGATCGTCCTGCGGGCTGAGGTCCAGAAGGGTATCGGCCGCATTTGTCCAGAAGCTTCCGCCTGCGGTGAAAAGCGGCGAAGAGGGATCGGTAGCGCCCGACAACACCAGGCCGCAGGTACACTCGAGCACCGGCTTGCCATCCGCGTCGGTTAAAGGTTTCCCCTCGGCCGTCCTGCTGCAGAGGCAATTCTCCCGGGTAATGAACTCCTCGGAAAAACCGTTCTGAACCAGGTAGGGAAAGTCGCGACCGTCCTTGAGGCGGATGCCGACGGCATCAATACTCATATGCTGCCGGAGCGTTTGAATGATCTCGCGGCCCATCTCACTCGTATCATGCGACCGGTTGAGGATATCCTCTATGCAGTTGGTAAGCGTGGTCAACCGGGCGACCCGTTTGCTTTCGGTAACATCCATCATCAGGCCGTCCCATGCTACCCTGCCGTCGCCCAGCAGCCGGGGGGTGGCGGCAAGGTTTACCCACCGCGTCGTCCCGTCAAGATGGCGCATTCGAATAACTTCGTGAACCGCGCTCATGGCGGCAAACGATGCTTGATGGATATCGGCAAGAATCTTACGTTCCTCGCGTGAAAAAAGCTCGTAGAGGCCGGACGCATCGCGCAGGACCGATGTCGCGGAAATGCCCGTAAAGCCTTCGAGCCCTTCGCTGAGATAGGCGATTCGAATGGTGCCGTCATTCCGCCGGATAATCTGATACACCGCTGCATCCGGAAGATTGTTGGTAAGGGCGGTAAGCCGGGCCCGTTCCTCCTCGGACCGTCGCTGCGCCTCTTTTCCCTCCGTCCGGCTCGTTGCGAAAAGGAGCCCGACGATGGAGACGACGGCGAGATAGACCTGCACGGAAAGCAGGCGGCCGGTTGTACTCTCTCCCGACAGCCAGAGCAGGCCGCCCTGCGTCGCTTCCCCGGTGATGGCGATGGCGGCAAGCAGGAGCAGCGAGAATGTCGTCGCCGCACGTCCGAACCGCAGGGAAGGCCAGACGAGGAGCGCTATGAGCATATAGAGATGCGGCCGGGGGAGGAAGAACGGCTTCACGCTCTCCGGTCGAAAGGCGTACCAGGCAACGCAAAACCAGATCACCATAAAGAGCGTACCCTCGAAAATTCTCTTCGGGAGGATCCTGGCCATGACGTCACGCCACGGCACCCAGACGACCACGAACGGCGTTACGAGAAGGAGGCCGAGGCTCTTGCAGATCCACCACGTGCCCCATAATCTCCAGAACGTGGAGGTCGGCGAAACCTGGAGCGCCGTAGCTGCACCGATGCATGCGGTGCAACCATTGACAACCACCGCACAGAGAATAAGCGCGATTGCCTCATTAACCCTTGTAAAACGTATCGGCTCGCGCCCGCACAGGCGGATCATGAGCAGGGCGCAGCCCAGTGATTCGAGGAGGTTGCTGGCAATATAGCCGAGGGCTACCGGCAGGGGTCTGCCGTGAACGAGATTGGCGATAGTGCCGGTTATAAAGAGGGTCGCGAAAATCGCGGGCCACAACCGTTTGCGGCAGAGGAGGAGCGCGCCGAGGCCGATGCCGCTTGCAGGCCAGATCGCCAGGAGCACCTTGTTGGAATCGGGGAAGAGAAATGCCAGCTCATAGGCGAGGAGGTAGGCGACGCCGACCGCGCCGACAAGGGGGGCATCCCGCTTCAAGGAAAAGCGGTCATCCGCGCGATACTTCGGGGATTTACCCGAATCTGCCTTTATCATGTATTTTCCCGCTCCTGCCCGGTAAAACCTCCGCCACGATTAACCGACAGCAATAACGGCATAGGCGCCCGGCCTATTTATCGATTAAATAGCTCCGCTTTTGTCCCGGATTCGCAGAGTTTAATCGGTTACCCGCGACCCGTGCACCGGACTTCAGTGAAGCGCCGATAATTGGTGAATTATGAGGTGATTATGCCATTCGGCGGACACGGCCGCAAGGAGTTTTTTGGGGAGGGCGGCAATAATAACCCTGGGGGATGCATCGCATCGTGGCCGGTCGCGCGGAGGAGCGGGGAGGAGATCCCCGCCGTTTTACCGTATCCCTTTGGCGTTAAAAGCGGCCATATATTGTTTATCGTTGACCGCGATGTGCGAGGTCAGCCAGGTCTTCAAAAAGGCCATGAACTCTATGGAGAGCATGACTTTGCCGGCATCCAGGTCCTTCTGCAGCGTTTTCAGCTTATCCACGAAGGTCTTGTGCTCGCTCTTCTGCTTGAGCAGGCCGGCATAGTCGATGCTCTGCATCTGCCGCTCCTCGTACCCGAAGTGGTAGATCGTGTAGTCCGCGACCTCTTTGAGTGCACCCGAAAGTGAGGCGCCGCCCCTGCCCGATTTCATTGCATCGTTGAAGCGATTGATGATATCGATGAGCTTCCGGTGCTGGGTATCGAACTCCTCAACGCCCACGGAGAGCGCGGGAGTCCATTCGATGAGTGCCATGTGCAATCCTCCTCCGGTGTACCCTCGTTGACGGGGAATGGGCAGGGCGCCTGTTCGTTGCTGCGCAGCGCAGGCGTTGCCGGTGCGTTCGATTCAGCACCAATTATCCCATTTCTTATTTTCTTTTTCAACTTTTTTTTCGCGCCGCATGTCTATTCCCAGCTTTCTTTCTCCAGTAACTCCCTGGCGCGGGAAAAATCGTTTTCCAGGCGTGGCAGCATCACCCGGAGCGTGGAAAGATCCCCGTCTCTGCCGGCCAGCTCCATGGCATGAGCGGTCTGGCGGAGTGCCATGCAGCTCATATTCGCCGAGGCTCCCTTGATCCGGTGCGCCTGTCGGACGCAGGATGCGCTGTCGCCCGACGAAACCATTCCCCGCAGAGAGCGGATCTGGTCGACCATATCGCCGAGAAAGGCGATCGCCAGCTCCTTCGCCATGGCCTTATCCCCTCTGATCCTGTCCAGCAGTTCGTTTTTATCGAATGCCTGCGTCGATACGGGGCCGGGATTGCCTTTTACCGGCTCCGGCCCGGCCGGGGCATTGACGAGTGTCGCGGGGCGGGGGGGCGACCCGGTGCCGTCTTCCAGCCATCGCCGGAGAATTTTTAGCAGCCGCTCAAAATCGATGGGCTTGGAACAGTAATCATTCATACCCGCCTCGCGGCAACGCTCTTCATCCTCCTTCAGGGCATGGGCGGTGAGGGCGACGATCGGCACCTGGGCCGAGCGCTCGCCGGCTTCGCCGTTACGGATACGCCGGGCCGCTTCCGGACCGTCCATAATCGGCATCTGGCAGTCCATCAGCACCAGGTCGTACGGCTCCCGGCTCAGGCGATCGATCGCCTCCCTGCCGTTTTCAACCAGGTCGGCCGAAAGACCCATTTTTTCGAGCATCTTCAGCGAAATGATCTGGTTGGTCAGCGTATCCTCGACCAGGAGGATGCGCGCACCCGTGAGTGCCGCTGCGGCGTCGGGAGACGGCTGCACCTTCCGGACGGGTCCGCACGAGGACGCGCGCGTTTCGAAGACGGCCGTGAAGCGGAAGGTGGAGCCCTTTCCCACCGTGCTCTCGACGCCGATCTTCCCGCCCATGAGTTCGGAAAGACGGCGGGATATGACCAGTCCCAGGCCGGTCCCGCCGTAGCGCCTGGCCGTTGAGCTGTCCGCCTGGGAGAAGGGTGAAAAGAGCCGTATTAACTTATCTTCGGGAATGCCGATGCCGGAATCCGTGATTTCGAAGCTCATCATGATGTTCCGGTCGCTTTTTTCCATGACCGCCGCACGAAGATGCACCTCACCCTTCTCGGTAAACTTCACCGCATTCCCGCCAAGGTTCATGAGCACCTGGCGGAGCCGCGACGGATCGCCGCCGATCATCGCCGGAATCTCGGGCGGAATCGTGCAATTGACCGCGACGCCTTTCGCCGCAGCGGTGATCCGCAGCATCTCGACGACATCCTCCAGGGTCTCCCGCACCGAGAAATCCGTCACCTCGATATCGAGCCGGTCGGCGCAGATTTTGGAATAATCGAGAATATCGTTGAGGATTTTCAGCAGCGATTCTCCGCTGCCCCGTACCAGTTCAAGGTACCGCCGCTGTTCGCCGGAAAGCGAGGTATCGAGCATGAGCCCGGTGAGACCGAGCATTGCGGCCATGGGCGTGCGGATCTCATGGCTCATGTTGGCGAGAAACTCGCTTTTGGCGCGGTCCGCCGCTTCGGCGACATTTTTTGCATGGTTGAGAGAGTCCTCGATGTGCTTCCGGTTCGTACTGTCGACAATAGCCAGGAGCGCGTGGACCGTGCCGTCGAGAATGAGCGGCGTTCCGTTGATCGAGAGCCAGATCGACTTGTGCCGTCCCTTGACCAGGAGGACCTTGTTCGCTTCGATGTCCCGGACCGTCACGGTATCCTTCAGGATGCGATCGATCAGGTTCTGGATAGGACACTCCCGGCAGTAAGGCGTTTCACCGCACGGCTTATTGGTCAGGCTGAGGTAGGCGCAGGAGATGACCTCGCCGTGGCGATGTCCGACGAATTCGTCCGCCGATCGGCCGGTCATCGCGACGAAGCCGGTGTTCACCTTTTTGATGACGTAATTCTTATCGATGAGCAGGAGCCCGATCTGGACCGAATCGAAAATAAGCTGAAGGTTCTGCCGTTCCCGGGCGACGACTTCGGAGTAATCATGCAATGCCGCCTCGGCCGCCTTCTGTTCGCTGATATCGACGAAATTCTCGATCAGTTTTTCCTGGTCGTCGATCCTGACGCGCTTTACCGATTTCAGGACCGGCAATCGGCTTCCATCGGCGCGGAGCATCGCGCATTCGGCATGGTCGATCTCCTTTCCCAGATCGAGTACCGGGCACTGTCCCGAATTCCGCGGGCACAGGAGATCGTGGCAGCGATTGCCGATGATCCGTTCCGCGGGAGCGCCGAACATGGCGACAACGGCCGGGTTCACCCGTTCGATGATACGGGTATGGACGTCGATAACCACCACCCCGGCGGTGAGATTGTCGATGAGCGTCTGCTGGAAAATTCCGATGGCATGCATCTCCGACAGGTCGGTCGTGAGCTTTTTCGCAAAACGAAAGAAATGCCGGCACAGGTAGGAGAGCGCTATCGCGACAAGAAGGCCGGCCGGAATCCACCAGTGATGAGTCAAGGTCATGAGCGCTCCGCAATCACCCTTTGAGCTGGTAATAGACCGATCGCAGGTGGCGCTTCGGTTCAAATTCAGGACAGATGCCGGCTATGGACTCGGTCGAGCCGATGATGAGGCACCCATCCTTGGCCAGGCATCGGGCGAGATTCCTGAAAAGGCGCGTCTTATCGGTTTCGGTAAAGTAAATAGCGACGTTCCGGCAGAAGATGATGTCGAAAGGCTGGGGAAACGCGAAGGGTTCGAGAAGATTCATGACCCTGAACGTGGCCAGGGCGCGGATTTCGTCGCGGATTTTCCACCGGCCGTCCTTATTCGGGGTGAAATACCGGACGATCCGGTCGGACGTCATGCCGCGGTCCAGATCGAACTTGCTGAACATGCCGTAGCTCGCCGCGGCAACCGCCTTGTCCGAAATGTCGGTTCCGAGGATGCGCGGATCGTACCCGCGGAAATCGCCGAGGAGCTCCCGCAGGACGATCCCGGTACTGTACGCCTCCTGGCCCGTCGAGCAGGCGGCGCTCCAGATACGGATCGGAACGGGCTTCAGCCCGGCACGGTTTTTCCGGTCGATGCACTCCGGGACGATCTTGTATTGCAGGAGATCGAAGGGCGAAGCATCGCGAAAAAAGGAGGTCTCGTTGGTGGTAATATTGTCGATGACCTTCCGGCGGAATCCATGGGAGAAATCGGACTTGACCTTTGCCAAAAGCTCGGAAAACCCCTTTGCCCCCGTTTCCCTGATAAGAGACGCAAGCCTGGTCTCAATGAGATATCCTTTTGAAGCGTCAAGGCTGATGCCGCAGATGTTCTTGATATAGCCGCCCCAGGCGGCTACTTCTTCGGCTGTCGGCGAAACGCTCATCCGGCAATTCCCCGCACCGACGAGGTGATCCGTTGTGCGATGGCGTCGATCGGCAGGACCACGTCGACCGTTCCGGAATCGAGAGCGGCCTTGGGCATGCCGTAGACAACGCTCGTTGCCTCGTCCTGGGCGATCACAAAGCAGCCGTGACGCTTGAGGAGCCGCAGCCCGATGGTCCCGTCGCTTCCCATCCCGGTCAGGATAACGGCCGAGGCACGGCCGGGAAAACTCGACGCCGCCGAACGGAAAAGGTAATCGACCGCGGGTTTGCAGTTGTTTTCCGGCGGATCGTCGGTGATCTGTATCACCTTGTCACCCTGGAATCCCGCGATGATCCGCATCTGGCGGCCGCCCGGAGCGATGTACGCGGTATTGGGCCGGAGTACCTCGCTGTCGGCCGCTTCGCGCACCGCAATGGCGCTTCGCGATGCCAGGCTCTCGGCGAGCGACTGCGTGAAAATAGGCGGCATGTGCTGGACGATGAGGATCGGGACGCCGATATCCGCGGGAATGGCCGGTATCACGCGCGAAAGCGCGCTCGGTCCTCCCGTGGAGACGCCGATGAGCACCATCTCGGGCCGTGAGAGCGCAACCGGGCGGGCTTTGCGCGCCCCGCCGGCAACGGGCTCTCCGGATTTCGCCGGCACCTTGACAGAAGAGCCCGGTTTCCCGTTTTCGTCGACCGGAGCGATCTTCAGAATGCTGCGTATTTCGAGACGGTGCGCCAGCGCGCGCAGGCGCGGCGCCAGCTCCCGCCGTATTGATTCCTTACTCTCTGCCGGTGAAAGCGCTTCGGGTTTCGTGATAAAATCGAAGGCGCCCTTTTCCAGCGCCTTCATCGTCACCTGTCCGCCATGTTTTGTTATGGCGCTGACCACGATGACCGATGTCCTGTTTCCCGACCGGCGCAGCTCATCCAGGACCGCCAGCCCGTCCATCTCGGGCATTTCCATGTCCAGGGTCAAAAGATCGGGCTGGAGCTCCCGGATTTTGGAGAGCGCCAGTTTCCCGTTCGACGCGCTGCCAAGAACCTCCACCTGCGGGAGCGATCCGAGAACCTCGGTCAGGACGCGCCGGAAGAGGACGGAATCGTCGGCGACTAAAACACGGAGTGAATTCACGGAAGTTTCTGCTCCTTGATGGCCAGGTCGTCGGAGCGTTCCTCTTCTGCCTGGAGAATGACGGTGGAATCGAGCAGGGCGATGAGCCGATCGCCGCTGCGATGCACGCCCAGCAGGTTCCGGCCCTGAATGCCGTGAAGCCCCGGAGGAGGCGGCTTGATTTCAGCACTATTCATCGCAATGGTGTCCGAGACGCCGTCGACGACGAGCCCGACCGGCTCCCCCCCGTTTTCCACGATGAGAACCCTGCTCTCATCTGTCAAATCGGCAACGCCGAGTTCCAGGCGCGCCTGCAGGTCGATGACCGTCACGATCTTGCCGCGAAGGTTCCGGATCCCCATGACATAGCCGGGTGCGTGATGAACCGGCGTCAGGGCGCCGACCTTCACGACTTCCTGGATGAGCGCCGTATCGATGCCGAAGAGGCCCTCGCCCAGAAGAAAGGTGGCAATGAGCCTCGTGTCGTCGAGCGTTTCCGTTTCTGGTGCAGACATAAATTCCCATCCTTTACTGGTGTCCGGTAATCCGGCGGGACTGCGATAGCCGGTTATCGTATGCCCCGTTCATTAAGAAAGGGAGCATAGAGTTTATCGGTTTTCATGATGTGCGTTTGCAGCCAGTGCTGCAGGAACGTCAAAAGGTCTTTCGAGAGAAACTTTGAATAGAATTCGAACTCCTGCAACCCTTTGAATCCGACCACCTGCCGCACGAATTTCTCATGCTCGGCCCGGTGCGGCGGCAGTTCGGGAAAGCCGTACCGCTCCATGAGCTTTTCCTCGGCGTTGAAGTGCACCGCGGCATATTCGAGCAGCTCGTCGAAAAGTTTCCCGAGCGGAACGTCATGCCCCGCGTGCAGCGTCGCCTCATGCAGGCCGTTCAGGAGTGCGACCAGCTTTTGGTGCTGTCCGTCGATCTCCGCGATGTTAACGCTCAGGGCGTCCGTCCATTCGATCAGCATGCCGTCCTCATTATAAAAAAATCCCGATTATTCATTATCCGATCGAGGCGATATTCATTGCATCGAGCAAATTAATAAGATCGTCGGTCTGCGAGGAAAGGTGCACATATCGCGTATGCGCCTCATCCTTTTTGCCGTTGTTCCACAAGGTGACTATCTCGCGGACGCTTTCATGAAACAGCCGGTGACGTTCCCCGATAGTTTCAAAAACCGGCAGATGCCGCAGGCTTGTTGATGCCTCCCCGTAGTACCACTTTCCGAGCGCGCATCCACGGTGATCGGCGACCTCTTCCGCATGCAGGGTCAGGCGCCCTTCGAGCATCTCGAAAATTTTGATACGCCACTGGATGTGGCCTTTTTTGATGAGCCCGACATCGAGCGAGGATCGGGTGATCAAGAACCTTGCACCTACCGCCTGCAGATGTCCGGCCAGCTTGAGATAGCTTTCGGCATAGGCATTCACATTGTCGCTTTCCCTGTTCATCCATGCCGTTGCGACATTGACGCCGGCAATTTCGGAGGTTACGGATTCGGTTTGGGTCACCGACCGGGCGATTCGGTCGTTGGCTTCCCTGACCCGGGCGGACGCCTGGGCAATGTTTCCGGCAACGTCCCGCGTCACGGTCGCCTGTTCCTCGATTGCCGCCGCGATGGTCGTCACGATCCCGCCGACCTCGCGGATGATGCCGCCGATCGTTTCGATGTCCGTGATGGCGCTTCCGGATGAACGCTGCACGCCCTCGATTTTCGCCTTGATGTCTTCGGTTGCCGCGGCGGTCTGGCGGGCCAGTTCCTTGATTTCATTCGCTACCACGGCGAAGCCTTTTCCTGCGGCCCCGGCGCGTGCCGCCTCGATGGTCGCATTGAGCGCCAGGAGGTTGGTCTGCGAGGAGATGTCGGTAATGGTCTCGGTCACCTTGCCGATCTCCTGCGCCGCCGCACCGAGATCGCGCATGGTCGCGGAGATGCTCTGAGACTGCTCCATTGCCTGCTCGCTTATCGATCGCGCCTTTTCCGCATTGGAAGCTATTTCACCGACCGTGGCGCTCAGCTCCTCGGTTGCACTTGCCACCGAAGAAAGGTTGCTTGACGCTGTTTCCATGCTTGTCGCCACCGCACCGCTGTTCTCGCGCATCTCTCCGGTGGTTTTTGCCACTGCATCGGACCGGGATGTGGTATCATGCGTCCATGCCGACAGACCCTTGGATACCGCCGCAAGCTCCAACGAGGAGGCGGCAAGTGTTCCTACCTCGTTCTGCATCTGCATAAACGATTTACGCATGGCGCCGTTGAGTTCGTGCATCGATCTGCCAAGTTCTCCCGCTTCATCCCTGCGTTCGCGGAGATCAAGAGGCACCTCATCCCTGAAGTCTCCGCCGCCGATTTTATTGAGCAGCGATACGCTCGTCGCGATCGGACCGCTGACGCTCCGCGTGATAAAAATTGACAGGAATACCGCTATGAGCAGTGCCAGAAAAGTGCAGGTGAGGGTAAGCCATTTCATGCGCGCCGCCATCGCCCCCGCTGCCGCATCGGCCTCCTGTATCCGGGCTTCGCGCCAGGCGATGATGTTGCCGATACACCGGTAGATTTCCGCTTTTCCGGTGTTCCCCTCCCGGGCGAACAGCTCCCGCCCCTCGGCCTGCCGGCCGTTCATGCCCTCGTCGACCACCCGATTATTCACCGCCCTGGCAGCCAGAAGGGCATCGTCCAGTTTAGCAAGCAGTGCCCGCCCGGTTTCGGTACCGGTCCTCGCATGCAGATCGGCGAGAATCTTTACATACACCGCCCGATGATCGGCGATGCATGCCTTCTGCTGCTCCCGCTGCGCAGGATCGGGGAGCCCGAGAATGGTCCACAGGTTCAGGTACACCTCGTCGATTTCACCGGCAGCCTGACGTATAAGAGAAATCTTGCCGGACTCTTCAAGCGAATCGCCCATTTTCGTCTTTACGGCGCCGTTACCCCACCATGACAGAATGGTCGTGATCATGAGAAGAACCACGAGCGTACCGAAGCCAGTGGCGATTCGTCGGCCGATTTTCATATTCGTCAGATTCAGCATGGGGTCGTTCTTTCTCTTCGGGGCACATAGCGCCACCGGTGGTCCGATCATTCCCTTTATGACGACTGCCCGCGTTACGCCAGTTTAACGCCGTGTTCGATAAAGTATGCGCTGTACTGCTTGTCGGTTTTCACGATGTGGTTTTTCAGCCAGTTGCTCAGGAACGTCATGACCTCCATCGAGAGCATGGCCTTACCGTTGTCAAACCGGCCCTTGAACTCGTTGACCTGCTTGACGAAATTAATATGTTCCAGCTTGTGGGTCATGGTCGACGGGTAGGCATACCGCTCCATGAGGTGCTCTTCGGTGCCGAAATGTACCGCCGCATAGCCGACGAGTTCATTGAGCAGCCAGCCCAGCCTGGTTTTGCTGTTGCCGCTCTTCATCGCGTCGTGAAGACTGTTGATCATGTCGATCAGCTTTTTATGCTCGCCGTCGATTTTATCGATGTTCACGCTCAGATTTGGAGCCCAATCAATCAGCATACGATATCCCTCCGTTAATAACCGTGCCGGATTTCCGTTGCTATTCTTTATCCCTATACCTTGAACTGCCCGACCATCTCCCTGAGCTGCTCGGAAAGTTTCGAGAGATCGGTCGCGCTCGACTTCACCTGCTCGCCGCCCTGGCTGATTTCGCTCACGGCTCCGCTGACGCCGGCGATGTCCTGCGCGATCGACTTCGACACCGTTGCGGTCTGGTTGATGCGCTCGTTGGCATCCTTGACGCCCGTGGAGGCCTGCGCGATGTTCCCGGCAA
This sequence comes from uncultured Fibrobacteraceae bacterium, assembly GCA_964651515.1. Classification (GTDB taxonomy): domain Bacteria; phylum Fibrobacterota; class Chitinivibrionia; order Chitinivibrionales; family Chitinispirillaceae; genus BOG-1184. The sequence continues at coordinate 10,063 of CAZYYB010000038.1, read as the reverse complement.
CGTCGCGGGTGACGGTCGACTGCTCCTCGATGGCGGCCGCGATGCTCGAAACGATGGTGCCGACCTCTTTTATCACGTCGACGATCTTCTCGATATCCGCGATGGCGCTGCCCGTCGAATTCTGCACCCCGCCGATCTTGGCCTTGATATCTTCGGTCGCGCTGGCCGTCTGCCGCGCCAGTTCCTTGATCTCATTGGCCACGACCGCGAATCCCTTGCCCGCTGCGCCCGCGCGCGCCGCCTCGATGGTCGCATTGAGCGCCAGGAGGTTGGTCTGCGAGGAGATATCGGTAATGGTCTCGGTCACCTTGCCGATCTCCTGCGCCGCGGCGCCGAGCTGCTGCATCATGGCCGAAATGGTTTGCGCCTGCGACATGGCCTGTTCGCTTATGTTTCGCGCCTTCTCGGAATTGGAGGCGATCTCGCCCACCGTGGCGCTCATCTCCTCGGTTGCGCTCGCCACCGAGGCCAGGTTGGTCGAAGCCTCCTCCATGCTCGTCGCTACCGACAGGGTGTTCGCGCTGGACTCCTCGGCCGCCGCCGCGACGGTCGAGGTTTTTTCGGACATGGACTTCACGTTACCCGCCGTCTGCCCCGCAACGGCCGAAAGTTCGGTCGAGGAGGAGGCGAGCGTCTGGATGCCGCCGGCGACCTGTTGCACGAATTTCCGGAGATTGCCGGACATGGCGTGGATGGAACGGGCGAGATCGCCGATCTCGTCCTTGCGGTGCTGCGTCTTTTCGCGCGCGTCGACGGTAAGGTCGCCGCCCGCAATCCGTTCGTTGATGCCGACGGCCACGCTCAGCGGCTCGACGATACCATGGGTAAGGGTGACCCCGATAAAAATGCTGAAGGCGAGCGCGATGAGGCCGCTGACGATGAGCAGCCAGCGAAGCTGCGCCGTTACCGCTTCGGCCTGCACGGTGGCCTTCTGGATCTGGCTCTCGTGTTCGGCGTAAATGGCCGTTTCGGCATCGTCGATCGCCTTCTTCTTGAGGGTACCCTCACCGGTAAACAGGGCCATTGCGTCATCGTCGTTCCCCTTGTCCGCCAGGCCTATCGACTGGTTGTTGACATCACGGGCATTTACTATTGCTTCCTCAAGGGTACCCAGCAGGTTTTTACTGGCTTCGGAGAGCGGCATGGCCTTCAGCTCGGTCAGGCATTTTTTATAATCTTCGCGTTTTTCTTCCAGCGCGGTCTTATACTCCTCCCGGTTTTTTTTGTCCCCGATGATCTGCCACATGTTCAGGTAGAGACGATCGAGCGACGCGCCGACCTTCTGCACCATCGACATCTGCCGGAGTTCGCTGCCCCGGTCGTCGCATATCTGCCGCACCCTCGACATGCCGAACATGCCGACGATGGCGATGACAACGGTTAATCCCACCAGTATCCCGATCCCGAGGGCCATCCTCTTTCCGATTTTCATATTCGACATTTCCAGCATACCCGCTCCTTTGTTGAAATTGTTATGAAATGGTTCCGTTGTTTGATTCGTTTTTTCGTTTATGCCGCCGCCGCAATCGCTCCCACGGCTTCGATCAACCGGTCGCGATCGAGTTTGATGTGGTAGGCGGTAACGCCGGCCGCTTTCCCCTTCGCCACCTCCTCATCGCCGGCGAGCGAGGTCACCGCGATGACCGGCAGCGCAGCGGTGCGGCTGTCGGCCCTTATCCGTTTGGTCAACCCGATGCCGTCGAGGCGCGGCATTTCGATGTCCGTGACGACCACCTTTATCTCGTCGACATGCTGCTGGAGAAGCTCCCAGGCCGCCTCGCCGTCGGGCGCATCGAAGACCGTATAGCCGGCGCCTTCGAGGTAACGCTTGACCTGCGAGCGAAAAAAATCGGAATCCTCGGCCAGGAGCACCGCGGTGTTCGCGTCGGACGGGCTTCCGCCGGTTTCTGCGCCGGCCGTTGCAGCCGCTTCCACCGCCGATGCGGCGGTCTCCTGCCGCTCGATGATCCGTTCCTGGCCCCACTCCGGATAGATCGCATCCACGAGTTCGTAGACGTCGGCCAGGAGCGTCGTTTTTTCGCGGATGATCGCCGAGCCGGAAATTCCCTTCTGGCGGTGGGTGACCTGGTCGATCTGCGCCTTGATTTCAATGACATCGACCGGCATGGCGCCGAGGAGCCCGACTTCGCGGCCGTGAACGCTCGATACGATGACCGCAAGATCCTTCGTATCGCCGAGAGGCTTGACCTGTGCGGCATCGGCGAGGGTGACCAGCGGAAGCGATACCCCGCGATACTGGATGGTGCGGCGGTTCCCCGCGGTTTCGATCTGCGAGGGGGCCGCCCGTTCGACGCGCATGACCGTGTCGAGCGGCATCGCGCACACCTCGTCTTCGGCATTGTGGAAGAGGAGGAGCGAGTGGACGTCTTCGAATTTTTCGAGCGCCGCGGCCTCCGCCTGCTTTACCGCGCGGGCGCTGCCGGAAACCGTGGCGAGGTCGGCCTTGTTCGCGAGGCCGCCGATGTCGATGATGAGCACGACGGTGCCGTCGCCGAGAATGGTCGCCCCGGCGTACTCCCGCAGCATTTTAAGGTGTCGGCCGAGGGGCTTGACGACAATCTCCTCGGTGTTGTGAAACGCCCCCACCACGAGGCCGTACTGCATGGTGCCCGTGGTAACCACGACGATTTCGAGGGCGTTTGCCGGGGCGACCCTGCGGTCCGCATGTCCCCGGAAGCCCCTTCCGGGACTTCCCTTTCCCGCATGCATTTCCGCAACCGCGTCGAGGGATTGCCGGGGAGAACGGCGATCGGCAATCGACGTGCGCCGGTCGATCTCGGCGGTCCTTGTCTCCGGGTTGACATAGGTGGTTACCATGCCGAGAAGGTCCGAATACCGCACGAGCGGGATGATGCGGTCGCGCAGCAGCAGTACCTCGGCATCGCCCACCACTTCGATGCGGTGCTTTACCTCTTCGGGGCGGATGCGAAGCAGCTCTTCGACATTGATCTGCGGAATGGCGAATTTCTCGTTTTCCACCGAAACGATGAGCGAGGGAATGATGGCGAGCGTCAGCGGAAGCTTGATGCGGAACAGCGATCCCTTGCCGATTTCCGATTTGATCTCCACCTTGCCGCCGAGCCGGTCGAGATTGGTTTTGACGACATCCATGCCCACCCCCCGGCCCGAGATGTCGGTCACCTTTTCGGCGGTCGAAAGTCCGGGGAGGAAGATCAGGGCGATTTTATCCTGGTCCGACATGCCCTGAAGCTTTTCCGGGCGGATGAGCCCCTTCTTCAGGGCGGCCTCCGCGATGCGCCGGCCGTCGATCCCCTTGCCGTCGTCGGCGATCTCGACCACCACCTGCCCGGCTTCGTGGCGGGCCTCGATGCGTACCGTCCCGACCGGTTTCTTGCCGTGGCGCTTCCGTTCGTCGGGTGTTTCGATGCCGTGATCCACGGCATTGCGGATCATATGCGTGAGCGGGTCCGAAAGCCCCTCGATGAGGCTTCTGTCAAGAGCAACGTCCTTGCCCTCTATTTCGAGATCGATCTCCTTATGCAGGGCGGCGGCCATATCGCGGACCACCCGGGGAAACTTGGCGAACACGTTGCCGATCGGCTGGAGCCGCGTGCGCATTATCGCATCCTGCAACTCGGCCGTCACCTGGTTGAGCCTGCCGTCGGCGGCGGCGAGCGTTTCCGCATTGTTATTGCTGATGGCCGCGTGAAGCTGGTTGCGTCCGAGTACCAGTTCTCCGGCCAGGTTCATGAGCGTTTCGAGAAGTCCGACATTGACACGAAGTGTATCGTCGGCCGTGACCTTGTGGTCCGTGGAGGGCTTCGATTCGGCCGTCGCCCTCGGTTCGGCTGCACCGGGCGCCGGCTCCGGGGGCGCCTGTACCGGCGTCACCGCCGCGGCGGGCGGGGGAGGTGCGGGCAGAGGCGTCGGCGTAGACGTCGCTGCGGCCGGGCTGTAAAGCACCTTGACATTTTCCGGCGCGATGGCGATCACGCCGTCGATCAGGTCCGGATCCATGACGCAGGCGAAGATCATGGTCAGCGGCAGGGCGTTGCCCACCGTGCCGTCGAGCGTCCCGGCGGCCTCGAAATCGACGATGCAGTCCAGCACTTCACCGGTCTCCCCGAGATCGCGGAACAGATCGAGGATGCTTTTGCCTTTCCGTTCGATATCATGGATCAAATCGTAACTGAGGCGATAGATAAACTGGGCGGACCGGCGTACCCGGTCGAAGTCCGTTCGTGCCAGCGTAACGCTGCCGCCGCCGGGGAGGGGGAGTTCCACATTCTCGGAAAGCGTCGCTTTCTTGTCGCCCGGCAGGTACGACGTCGCAAGCGCGGTAAGGGTGGCCACGAGGTCGGTAATATCGGCCGACTCGCTCTCGTTGGCATTGTTGATCATGTCGCGCAGCTTGTCGAAGGCGTTCAACAGGACGTTGATGATCTCGGGGTTGGGTGCCATGCGACGCGACCGGAGCATGTCGAGGACCGTCTCCGCCTTATGCGCGAGCTCCTTGACCCGGCTCAGTCCGAAGAACCCGCTTCCGCCTTTTATCGAATGCGCGGCCCTGAACACCTTGTTGACAAGATCCTCGTCGATGTCGGCACCGCCCTCCTCGATGGTGAGGAGATCGGCCTCGATGGTGAAAAGATGCTCGCGCGATTCATTGATAAATTCCTTCAGGATATCGTCTTCCATGGTGCCTCTCCTCTATTCGCAACCGACGGCGTTAAGCCGGGGAACGAGCCGCATGCTCGAAAAAACCCGCATGATATCGGCCGGGACATTGATAACGCGCACCGTGCCGTTTTTTTTGGTCAACGTGTTGCCGGTGGCGATAAGAAGGCCGATGCCGCTCGAATCGAGCAGCGTCGTCTGGCGAAAATCGAACACCACCTCCATCGCCTCCTTCTCCAGCTCCTGGCGCACGATCGGCTGGAGTTCGGCAATCATCGCCACCTCAAAATCGCCGGAAATCGCTATTGTACATACCGCGCCATTGCGCTCAACGGTGTAGCTCGACATACTGGTACCTCGCCTCCTGGTTAACAGCGAACTCTTCCCGGGAACTGCGGCAAGAGCCCGCCTTATGGTACAAAGCATCCATTTTCCAAGTGCTATACCTCGATTCCCATCAGCAGGATATCGTCGCGTATCTCCAGGTTTCCGGCTATGACGGTCTTGATCGATTCTACCATGTCGGCAAGCGGCTCATCGCAGTGTCCGGCACACTCCCGTGCGAGGCGCCGTATGTTCTCGTCGCGGTCCGGGCTGATTTCGACCAGGCCGTCCGAATACAGCAGGAACCGGTCGCCCGGACCCACCGGCAGTTCGACGATGCCGAAGATTGCGTCGGCGAAGGAGCCGATGACGTCGCCCTCCTGCTCCACGATTTCCGGGGGTTTTCCTCTTCGGCAAATGATTGCCGGCGGATTGCCCGCATTGGCGCAGATGAGCTTCCCGGAATGCCGGTTGAGCCGTGCGTACAGGACGGTGAAAAAAACATCGGCCGGCAGGATCCTCCGCAGCGCATTATTGATGGAGGAAAGAATATCCTCGACCCGGCTGACCGAATCCGCGTAGGTCGTCAGGAGCGCCTTCAGGGCTGCGGTCCAGTAGGAGGCGGAGAGATCGTGTCCCGCGGCATCGGCTACCACGTAGTCGACGACCTGGTTACCGGACGGGATGACGTCGAAAAAATCTCCGCCCGCCTTGATTATCTGGCTCAGGGCAACATAGAACTTCGCCTCGGGATGGTCCTTTGGCTGCGGCATGACGGTTTCCTGCGTGACGGCAAGTTTCCAGACCCGCTCGGCCTGCAGCTCGGCAAGCTTATCGTAGGCATGCTTGAGGCGGAGGTGCGTGCTGACGCGGGCCAGGACCTCGACGCCGTAGAGAGGCTTGGTGATGTAATCCTCGCCTCCGGCTTCGAATCCCTTTACCTTGGTTGCCACATCATCATTAGCCGATATGAACAGGATCGGCGTCTGCGACGCGGCCGGTTCACGGCGGATCCATCGGCAGACCTCTATGCCGGTGGCATCGGGAAGGCCGATGTCGAGCAGGATGAGTTCGGGACGCTCCCGCCGGATCATTTCCAGCGCCCCCGCGCCATTGAAGGCGCTGCAGGTAAGAAAGCCCGCACTCTTCAGAATACTCTGGAGCATGGTGTTGGTGGTAATGTCGTCGTCGACGATCAGTATCAGGGACGGCTTGTGAATCGACATAGCTTCTCTTTCTCGCACCATCGATCATTCGGGACACCCGATAAAGCGGAGGCGTCCCCTTTATCGGGAGACCCGCCGCACGTGATTCGGACCCCGGGCGGCGGGTCTCCCGGCACGGCTCCGTAAAAAGCGGCTTGTGTATACTGTACGGTTTTAGCCTGAAAATGTCAAGATTCTCGTGAAAGGTGGCGGCAAGGCTAATATAAGGTAGCAAAAACACTGGAAAAGAGCATTTTACATGGTCCTCCATCGGGTAGTGCGAAAAACCTAAACTATAGGCGATTTGTCTGCTTTTTCGCAGGGGTCGCGGGGGTCCCCGCCGCAGAGGCCGGTTATGAAGCACTCCTACCACGCGCGGGTGACCCGGCTCGGCCATCCCAAAAAAGAATTTGACCTTTTTAAAAAACCACCGGAGCAGTAACAATTATTTTATCATATCCGGCAAATAAAGTTATGGCCCGGTCGCGGAGCAGGGTAACCCATGTACCTATTCACCAGACAATTCTGGAATGACCTCCTGAGCGATCCCCGCGAGGCGCTGGACACGCTCAAGGCCCATGGCAGCCGGATCTGGCATCCCGTCGTGCGGACGGCGGTATTCTGGCGCATCGTTTTTTCCGAATACGCGCTTAACCACTGCATTACCCGTGCCTCGGCGCTGGCGTTCGCGCTTCTCCTCACGCTCATTCCGCTCGTGGTAACGACGGCATTCATGCTGGCCTACCTGGTCGAAGTCCGGCCCCACGAGGTGGAGCAGTTTTTTTCCGTCCTGCTCCCCTTTGCGCCGCCCACCGTACTCGATTACCTCTCGACCTTTTTCGTCAATGCGCAGCGGCTGCGCGGCTGGGGAATAGGCGGCCTCGTCGTGGTGGCGGTCGGCCTTTTCGGCGCCGCGGAGGAGGCGTTCAATACGATATGGAAAGCGGCCAAACCCCGTTCGTTCCTGATGCGGCTTCGCGCCTTCACCATGGTCCTGGTGTACAGCCCGCTCCTTTTTTACCTCTCCCATAACTTCCGGAGGAGCGCCTGGCTCACGCACCTCTCCGGCTACTTCAGCCTCATCGACTTCATCCTGCCCTTTTTTCTCATGGTGCTTGCCTTTACCTCGCTCATCTGGCTCGTCCCGAACACGAGGGTGCGCTTCTCTTCGGCGTTTCTCGGCGGCCTCGTGGCCGGCGTGCTCTTCGAGTTCGAACGGCGGGGATTCGGCCTGTATGTGCAGCTCTCCATACAGACGCAGACCATTTACGGCACCTTCGGTATCCTGCCGCTGTTTCTCGTTTCGCTGTTTTTCGTCTCCCTCATCGTCCTGTTCGGCGCCGAGGTGGCCTATGTGCACCAGAATTTCCGTCCTCTCCTGCGCGCCGTCCGGCGGTGGGACCGTCGGGTCGGCGATTTTAAAACCTACCTTTCGCTCCGCATGTTCATCGACGCGGCGGCCGCATTCATGCTGCAGAAGGAGCCGCCGAGCCTGTTCCATTATATGAATAAATACGAGCTCACCGAGCAGCAGGCGCTCGGGCTTCTGGGCGGGCTGATCCATGCGAACTACCTGCACAATACCGGCGACAAGGAACATTTCGTTCCCACGCGGGATTTTTCGGCGACCCCGGTTCTCGACGTGCTCGACGACCTCCAGGCACAGGGCCTCCACGTTCCGCCGACACCGGCGGATTATACCCGCGAATTCATCGCCTCGCTCATCAATAACAGCCAGAAGCGGACGGTTTCGCCCGAAGCGCATATTACCTGCGGCGAGATGATCCTGAACCTCGCGCAGGGCGAACGGCAGTTCTCAAAAGCCGTTCCGGCCGCCTGAGAGGGGCTCCCGCATGAGCGCGTTACCTTTTCCCCTGCCGCCGGGCGCGCCGCTGCGTGCGGGTCCGCTCTCCTTCATCTTCGAATCCGATCGGATCCGGAGCATCGCCCTCGGCGACGCCGAACTGGTGCGGCGCATCTACCCGGCCCTGCGCGACGAGTTCTGGAACACCATCCCCGGGGAGATCGCGAACCTCGTCGTCGCTGAAACGGCCGACTCCTGCTCGGTGACCTTCGATTCCCGCCACCGGAGGGGTCCGATCGATTTTCTCTGGCGCTGCACCATCACCGGCTCTCCGGACGGACGGCTCACTTTTTCCATGGACGGAACGGCGCTCACCTCCTTCAAACGCAAGCGGATCGGCCTCTGCGTGCTTCACGCGGCGGCCCTCTATAAGGGAAAGCCGTGCCGCGTGGAGACCGCGGACGGCCGCATCGTGCAATCCGCATTCCCCCTCACCATCGCGCCGCACCAACCGTTTACCGACCTGCGTTCCCTGGGCTGGGAAACGGACGACGGAGCGACCGCAACCATCCGCTTCGAGGGGGACGCCTTCGCGACCGAGGATCAGCGGAACTGGACCGATGCCACTTTCAAGACCTACGGGCCTTCCGTCGACGCGGCCGGCGGGGAACTGCTGGAGCGGGGAGCCGTGGTCAGGCAGACGGTGACCCTTTCGCTGGCCGGGCCGGTTCGTTTCCCGGTGCGCGGCACGGTTCCGCGGCTGCGTCTCGATTTTCGCGCCTCCCCCCTTTCGGATGTCATGCCGCGCCTTGGATGCCTGGTCGACGCCGGCGGGGCGGCTTCCGGGTACGATTTCCCTTTTGCCCACGCACGGATCGATGTCCGGCCGGGTGAAGCGGACGGCGATGCGGCCGTCAGCGTCGCGGCTTTCCTCGGCAAAGGGCAGGCGGCTCCGGTCGAGTGCGCGATCCATTTCACCGGCCGGGCGACCGCAGAGGCGGCCGCCGTCGCCCATGCCTTCGGTGCCTCCGGGGTACGGGTCGCCCGGTTCCTTCTCTACCATGCATCGGGACCCGCCGCTCTCGGGCCCCTCCTGCCCGGCGCCGCGACAACCCTGCGGGCAGCCTTTCCAAATGCGGAACTCTTCGCCGGGACGAACGGCTACTTCGTCGACATCAACCGGGCCCGCCCGCCGCTCGATGCGGTCGACGGGGTGTGCTGGTGCGCGACGCCGCAGGTCCACACCTTCGACGCCGTCGCGGTCATGGAAAACATGCCCGGCCTCCTCGAAACGCTGGTCGGCGGCCGTGCAATAGCGCCGGGAAAGAAAATCGCCCTCTCGCCGCTCACGCTTCGTCCGCGCAGGAATCCGCTGCTGCCGCATAAGGACGGCGGAGCCGACGAACGCCGCGCGACGCTCTTCGCCGCCGCCTGGATGCTCGGCAGCATCGCGTACTGCATCGAGGGCGGGCTCGACTCCCTGACGCTCGGCCCGCCCGGCGGCGAGGAGGGGGTCCTCTGCAGCGATGCCGGGCTCTACCCCTCCGGCATCCTTGCCGCGTGGCTGTCGCCGTTCATGGGTGCTCCGGCGCAGTGCAGATTCTCAACCGATCCTTCTCGCCTGATCGGCATGGAACTCGGCGGGGGAGACGCCTTCACCGGGATCGCCGCGAATTGCACCGGGGAACAGATAGCGGCGGAATTTTGCGGGCTTCCGCCGGGGTGCCGCTATGCGGTGCTCGACGGGGGAGCTTTCGAGAGGGTAAAGAGGATGGACGATCCGGCGAATTCGCTCCCGATGCAGGCGGTGCCGGATGGGAAGGATTCGATACGGCTTGAAGTGCCGGGTTATGCGTTAGTAAAATTTGCCGATGGTCAATCCGGAATACAAGAATAAAGGCAAATTCAAATTTTTTTTTGGATGGCCGAGCCGGGTCACCCGCGCGAGGGGGGAGTGCTTCATAACCGGCACCCGTTGGCGGGGACCCCCGCGACCTCTGCGAAAAAATTTAAAATATTGTTACTACTCAGGTAGAAGAGCCGTATTTTTGTCATCGAAGCATTTGATGAG
>CAZYYB010000037.1:0-27778 GCA_964651515.1 uncultured Fibrobacteraceae bacterium | reverse complement strand
ATTATCTTTGTTTTGATTTAGATACCTCGCAGCTTGCTGCGGGGTAGTTCATTTTCTTCTTATAGTAAGTTCGCCGCCAACTCCGATAACCTCGACCTCTCGCCCTTTGTCAATGTCACGTGCGCCGATATTGCCTGGTCCTTGAAGCGCTCCACCACATAGGTCAGCCCATTGCTCGATGAATCGATATACGGGTTGTCGATCTGGTACGGGTCGCCGGTGACCACGATCTTGGTCCCGTCCCCCACGCGCGTGATGATCGTTTTTATCTCGTGGGGCGTCAGGTTCTGCGCCTCGTCGATGATGAGGTACTGGTTATGGATCGAGCGGCCCCGGATGTAGGTCAGCGGCTCGATGACCAGGATGCCCATGTCGACCAGCTCGGCGAAGCCCCGGATCGGCCGGTTCGCGCGGCTGTCCTTGCGCATGATGAGCTCCACATTGTCGGCGATCGGGTACATCCACGGCGTGAGCTTCTCCTCCACCGTGCCGGGCAGGAACCCGATGTCCTTTCCCATGGGCAGGGTGGGGCGGGAGATCAGCACGCGGCTGTAAACGTTTTCGTCGACGGTCTTGAACAGGCTCGCGGCGACCGCGAGGAGCGTCTTGCCGGTGCCCGCCTTGCCGACCAGCGTGACCAGCTGGATATCGTCGCAGAGCAGGGCGTCCATGGCAAACTGCTGCTCCCGGTTGCGGGGCAGGATGCGCCAGTTGTCGCGATTATGCTCGGAGAGCAACCCCACGACCGCCCCGCGCTCCGCATCGAACCGGCCGGAGGCGCTGAGGTTCGGATCGTCCGCGGCGACAAAGGTGACATACTCGTTGGGCAGCAGCTTCTCCCCGATCGCCATCGACCCGCGCTCGCGAAACGCGGCGACGATGCCGCGCTCCACCGTCAAGTCCCGGTAGCCGCAGTAGAGCTCCTCGATATCGACCTTGTCGGACTCGTAGTCCTCGACCCGCAGGCCGAGCGCGTCGGCCTTGATCCGCAGGTTGAGGTCCTTGCTGACGAAGATGGCCGGCGTGTCCTCGGCCTCCTGTTTCACGTCGAGCGCGATGGCGAGGATCCGGTTGTCCCGGGCATCCGACTGGAGCGCGCCGGGCATGCGCCGGAGCGTGGCGGCGCTGCCGCTGCGCACGAAGAGCGTTCCGCCGGTATCAAGCACGATCCCCTTGACCACGGAGTTCTTCTGCCGCAGCTCGTCGAGGTAGCGCGAGGTCTGGCGCGCGTTGCGGCCGGTTTCGCTCTGGTCCTTCTTGAAATGGTCGATGTCCTCGATCACCGTGATCGGGATGATGACGTTGTCCGTGCCGAACTTGAAGAGCGCCTGGGCGTCGTAGAGCAGGACCGTGGTGTCGAGGATGTAGTTGATGGGACGGGTTGCGGGCATGGGCGGGTTCCGGTTACTGGTTGCACGTTTTATGCGGGCAGCCGGGTCCGGGAGGACGCGGCTTTCTCTACCTATAAATCTAATTCGGCTTCACTTCGAAATAAAGCATGCACTCTTGCACATCATACGTTAAGCCGACGTTTTAACAGTAATCCGGACAGGGGAACCTCCCTTTCACTGCACGGTATTCGACCGCCGGGGCGAAAACCGACTTGAAAAGACACGCCAGGCATTGAAAGCACCTCCCCGGAGCTTGATCCGGGAGGCGGGATCTCTAAAAGTCGGTTGCTTTTAAGAACGGTCTTCGGTCATGACAGCGAGGGGAGTATATACTCTTTGCAGGTAACGACGTCAATAGTTTTTTTTCGGCGATGGCAAAACCTTCATGGAAAAAACGGGAGGGGGGGCAGCCCGGCCGGGAGTTGTCCTGAAGTTATTTTATCTATTTCACCATTGGAAATAATATTTTTAAGACGCTCTTCGGGGAGGGCTGCCAGACAGGATAGATTGCGGCATCGGCAGGGTGGAATTTTACAAGCCGCCCGCGATCATCGCATCAATCGTGCCCGTAGATACGTTGTATCGGGAGGACGGGGATCGGTACGATGTAACGGCACGCCGCATTCGCTCTCCTTCGTTGCGCCACCGTGGTCCCTGCGGTAGACAATTCCGGCAGTTTCACCAAGAATTGGAGATTCGAATGAGATACAGAGCCGCGTTGTGCATGGCAGCCGTTTTCTATGTTCTCGGTTTTTCCCTGACTCCCGATGAACTGGGGCATAACGCCGCAAAGATGAATCTCCAGGAGTTGTACCATGCAAAAGATACCGTCCTGTATTATGAGGAACTTTCGGACTCAAGCTTTGCAAAGTGGCTTCCGGCGGAACGCATCGTGGAATCGCGGATCGACTCTTTGATAAAGGCGTCGTCCGCGGCAAATGCCCCCGTGGCGGAGGGAACTTCAGGGGTAAAAGAGTCAGCGGAGGGAATTTTCGGAGAAAAAGAGTCCGGAGTAGCCACGGGGGGCATTATCAGGGATTTCGGGTTGTACGCCGCGCTCGGCTATGCGGCGGGGGGCGATTACCTTACCATTATGAAGGCAAATTCCGGCCTCTCTTCCCTGTCCGGGGTTCCGGGATTCATCGAGTTTGAAATCGGCGCCCAATTCAAAACTTTCAATCACTTCTACCTGTCGCCACGGATAATTTTTGAAAACAGCTCGGTGCATGCCGCTCTCAATGACAGTGTCGGCGGGGCACCGACATCGGGGGGAACCTCGGAAACCCGGAATGCCCTTATTCTGCCGGGAATGGCTGCGAGATACTACCTGATGGAAAACAGCAGGAACGGGCTGTATATCGGCGGGTCTGCCGGTCTCAATGCCTTCTTGAGCGGGTTCGGCAATTTGGACGCCGTCGCGAGCAACCCGCAGCTCGGCATTTTTGCAGGCTGGCAAATGAACCTGTTCTCCCGGTTGTTCCATTGGAAAGAGGGGAATGTCGCCGGCATTGAAGCGGGGTATAATTACATTCCGGTCACCGTTGCAAACCAGACGCCGACACATGAAAATTTCGGCGGGGCTTTCATCACGTTTTCGAGCAACTTCTATTCAACAAATTTCAAGTGAACACCGGCCTTCTTCCAGGAGTTGCGCCGTACAGTGGCGCGGAGTGCTTTCAACAATTTCACCGGTCCGAAGCCTTTACTAAAGGGGATGACGAATGGTTTGGCATAAAATAGCGAGATTTACCTTCCTGCTGCCGGTTCTGTCCCTATATCTTTGTTTGAACGGCACGAAGAACCCGATAAGCAGCACCCCTTCGTTATCGATCCCGGTTCCGGCTTTGCCGACAAGCGGCACGACGGGCCAGCCGACCACGCTCTCGTTGACCTGGGGCACCGTGACCGGTGCAACCTCCTACAGCGTCCGGCTCTCGACGGTTTCAACCTTCTCCTCGACCGTCCAGACCGAGGCCGGTTTAACGACCGCCTCCGATTCGCTCTCCGGCCTCTCGACCGGCACCACCTACTACTGGGAGGTGCGTGCGGCCGATACCGCCGTCTCCGGCGGGTGGTCGGGCGCATGGAACTTTACCACGGCAACGCCCGTAGCGGTTCCGGTCCTGTCGTCGCCGTCCAACGGAGCCGCGAATCAGGCAACGGCCCTTGCCGTCGCCTGGGGCACCGTGACCGGTGCAACCTCCTACAGCGTCCAGGTTTCGACGGTTTCAACCTTCTCCTCGACGATAGTGAACCGGGTCGGCTTGACTAACACCTCGGATTCGATCACCGGACTCGTCGCCGGTACCGCCTACTACTGGGAGGTGAATGCGACTAATTCGGTCGGCAGCGGCGCATGGTCGGCTCCCTGGAGCTTTGCAACAATCCCGGCGATCCCGGCGGCGCCGACGCTTTCTTCGCCGACCTCGGGTTCCGCAAACCAGGCAATAACGCCGACCCTTGCGTGGGGAACGGTAAGCAATGCGGCATCCTACGGCATTATGGTATCGACGACCTCGACCTTTGCGACGACGGTAACAGGCCAGTCCGGCCTAACAACACCGGCCGCAACGCCCGGCGGCCTTGCAAACAGCACGACCTACTACTGGGAGGCGAATGCAACCGGCGCCGGCGGTACCGGCACCTGGTCGGGGATATGGAATTTTACCACGGTCGTGGCGGCGCCGGTCGTGCCGACGCTCGTCTCTCCGACAAACGGCGCCGGTAACGAGCCCGCCTCGCTCCTCCTGGCCTGGACCACCGTGAGCAATGCGGCGACCTATGCCGTGCAGGTATCGACGGGTTCCGCCTTCGGGAGCACGGTGACGGCGCAGATCGGGCTGACGGGTGCGTCGGCAGCGGTTACCGGGCTTGCCGGCACCACCACCTACTACTGGCGGGCCGGTGCGAAAGATGCCGGCGGCGTGAGCGGGTGGTCGGGGGTATGGAATTTTACCACCGGCGCATCATCCGCGACGCTTCCGCTCATGATGAGCATTCCTGCCGGGACCTTCCTGATGGGCGATACGAATACGCAGCTCTTGAATGCGGGGTCGGCCTCGACCCCGGTACATAGTGTGACCCTGGGCGCCTTCACCATGTCCCAAACCCTGGTAACCCAGGCGCAGTATCAATCGATGATGGGCGTCAATCCCTCTTCTTTCGATTCCGGCAGCACCTGGCCGGTTGAGTCGGTGAACTGGTACGATGCGGTGTGGTACTGTAACAAGCTGAGCAAACTGGCGGGACTTGACACGGTATATACCTATACCGGGATATACCAGGGATCCGGCTACGATACCCTGGCTTCGGTTGCCATCGATTACTCGAAAAACGGTTACCGGCTGCCGACCGAGGCGGAGTTCGAGTATGCAAATCGTGCAGGAAGGGCGACCGACTATTACTGGGGGAGGAATTACCCTCCGATGACGACAGCGGACACACTGGCGATCGACAGCAATGCGGTGTGGTATTATAACTCCCCGGCCAGCCCGCAGCCGGTAGCGAAAAAGTTGCCCAATGCCTGGGGGCTGTACGACATGAGCGGAAATTTGTGGGAGTGGTGCAATGACTGGTACGGCGGTTACGGCGCAACGAACCAGACCAACCCGACCGGGGCTGCAAGCGGCAGTTCCCGCGTGCAGCGCGGGGGCTCGTGGGACGACTCCACCCTCGTCGCCGCGGGTCTGTGCGCGGCGTACCGCAACGGCAGCGCAACCATCGGAGCCAACGCCGGCGGTTTCCGGGTCGTGATCGGCGCCCGGTAGGGCCGAGCCTGCCCGTGCCGATGGGGGAACCAGGAACTGGTTCCCCCCCGGTCGGCATTTGGCAGCGCCCCACCGGCATCTCGTATCCTTCCATTTACTATAATAGGAGTAATCCCTTGCCTTCCCTCCGTTCGTAACATATATTCTATAAACTTTTTCTTCAGACCGATGAAATGGGGTGAATAACGCATGAATGGAATCGTAATACGCGAAGACGAGGCTTTCGAAAGGGCGCTGCGCCGCTTCAGCAAGACCTGCGAGCGGGCCGGAATTCTCTCCGATATCAAGAAATACCGCCACTACGAAAAGCCGAGTGAAGAGCGGAAGCGTCGGATAAATTCCTCCAAGAGGAAGCGCATCCGCGACGAAAAACGCGTCACCTGGCGAAGCGAACGCTGACCGGGCGTCTGCCTTCGGGGTAAATTCAAGGGCTGTCGTGCCTGCCGCGCGACGGTCTTTTTTATTGGCCTTTTTTCATGGCGCCGATGGCGGCGAATCCGAGGATGCCGCACGCCACCGAGACGTTGAGCGAGTTCTTGAAGCCGTGGAGCGGGATCTCGACGAGCGCGTCGCACGCCGCGAGCACCTCGGCCGATACCCCGAGCGCCTCGTTGCCGAATACGATCCCGAGTGCTTGCGGGTAGTGCGCCGCGTGGAACGGGATCGACGCCGAGGTGGTCTCGGCCGCCCACACCGTTACTCCCTGCCCCTTCAGATGGTGCACCGCCTCGAGCGCGGTCCCGAATTTCTTCCACGGAACGTAGTCGATGGTGCGAAGCGACGTCTTGGCGAGTTTGACATGCGGCGGACAGGCGGTATACCCGCACAAGAAGAGCCCGCTTGCCGCCAGCGCGTCGGCGGTCCTGAATATGGCGCCCACGTTGAAGGCGCTCCGCAGGTTGTCGAGGATGATGTAGAGCGGGTACTTCGGCAAGGCGCGATACTCGTCGAGCGGGATGGCGGCGTCGAAACTCCGGACCTCGAAACCGGTCTCCGTGTCTCCCCGCTTGAGGCGGCCGCTCACACCGCCTCTCCCGATTTTGCCGCCGCGTGGTCGGCCGCCACGAGCACGATGCAGCCGAAGAGGAACAGGAGCGAGGTCGAGGCCATGCCGATGCGCGACGCCTGCACGCTCCCGGTTCCGCTGCCGTGCACGGCCCAGGCGATGATGCCGACCATCGCCGGTCCGACGATAGCGAACCTGCCTACCACATTGTAAAACCCGAAGTACTCGGCCGCTTCGCCCTGCGGGACGAGCTTGGCAAAATAGGAGCGGCTGAGCGCCTGGACTCCCCCCTGCGCAAGGGCGGTGAGGCAGGCGAGGATGATGAAGTGCGCCGGTTTGGTCAGGATGAAAACGCCGAGCCCGATGACGATGAGGTAGATGACGTTCCCGGCGATGATCATGCGGCGCGGGCCGAACCACCTCGCCAGCCAGCCGAAGGCGATCGACGAGGGCAGGGCCACGAACTGCACCGCCAGGATGGCGAGCAGGCTTGCCTTTGGCGAAACCCCGACCGAGAGGGCGAAATCGGTCGCCATGCGGATGAAGGTATTGACGCCGTCGAAATAAAGCCAGTAGGCGGTGAGGAAGAGCAGGAGCTCCCGGCGCTGCACGATTTTCTTCGCCGTGTGCCACAGCCGGACGAAGCTGTCGGCCACGATCGCCTTCGCGCCGGTCACCCGCGCAAAGCGGCGATATTTGACAACAATGAGAATCGGCAGCGAGAAGACGAGCCACCAGAGCGCCGAGGAGAGGAAGGACGCCCGCACCGCGCCCGCCTGGTCGTGCAGGCCGCAGGCGGCCGGGCTCTTCAGCATGAGCATATTGGCATACAGGAGAAGCCCGCCGCCGAGGTAGCCGAGCGCGAAGCCGAGCGACGAGACGAAGTCCATGTTCTTCTTTTCGGCGACGTCGACGAGCAGGGAGTCGTAGAACAGGCAGGAGCAGGAGAAGCCGATGTTGGCAACTGCGAAGACCGCGAGCGCGGGCAGCCACTCCCCCTGCTTGATGAAGTAAAGGCATCCGGTCGACACCACGCCGATGAGCATGAAGGCGCCGAGCAGTTTCTTCTTGTCGCGGCCGGTATCGGCAAAGGCGCCGAAGAAGAGCGACAGCACCGCGATGGCGATCCCGGCGACCGTGTTCCCGATCCCGAGTCGCGCGGTGGAGAGCGTGCTGTCGACCCCGTGGCTCCAGAAACTCTTGAAAAAAACCGGGAAGAAAGCCACCATGACCGTGGTGGCGAAAACGGAATTCGCCCAGTCGTACATGCTCCAGGCGATGACCGCCCGCCAGGTGCCCTTCATCAGGTCTTCTTCTCCTTCTTCTCGGCGGCCGGAAAGAGCACGTTGTTCAGGATGAGCCGGTAGCCCGGCGAGTTGCGGTGCAGTTCGAGCATGGTCGGTTTCGAGCCGACCATGTGCTGATAGTCTTCCGGATCGTGACCGCCAAGGAAGGTGAACTGCCCCTTGCCGAGTTCGCCGTGCAGGTAGTTCACCATGTTGGTTCCCGGCACGTCGCCGAGCACGAATACCCGTTTCTTGATCAGGTTGCGGTCGAAGGAGGTCGCCAGGCCGCAGAACCCCTTGATGGTCTGCCGGTGGTCCTGCACAAGCATGCAGGGCACCGGGTCGAGCTTCGCCGAAAAGTCGAACAGCTGGAAATCCTGCGCCTCCCTGCGGTGCGGCGTGTTGACCATGTTGACGTCGATATTGTCGAAGTTCCCGGCCAGGGGGTTGGTCTCGATGTCGAAGTTTTCGAAGGCGAAGCAGTTGGCGTAGTTGAGCTTCTGCCGGTACTGCGGATCGACCCCGTCGCCGTCGTACACCGCATCGACGATATCGGTGCCGAGCGCGGCAAGCGCGTCGTCGAGCGTATTCGGCGCGCAGCACATGGCAAAGAGGAACCCGCCGTTCTCGACATACCCGTGGATGGCGAGCGCGACCGCCTTCTTGCACTCGCTCACCTTCCTGAACCCGAGGTCGGCGGCGATCTTTTCGAGGTCCGCCTTCTGCCGAAGGTACCAGGTGGTGGTGCCGTAGCTCGCGTACATCTTACTGTACTGACCGGTAAAATCCTCGTGGTGCAGGTGCAGCCAGTCGTAATTCGAAAGCTTGCCGGACACGACTTCCTTGTCGTAAACCTTATCGTAGGGGATGTCGGCGTAGGTCAGCGCCATGGTCACCGCATCGTCCCAGGGCGGCTGCTCGGGCGGGGTGTAGACCGCGATGCGCGGCGCCTTCTCGAGCGTCACCTTCTCCATGTTGTTGTCCTTGATTACCGAGAGAATCTCCCCCCAGTCGGTCGCGCCGACCGCCCCTGCGGTCACGCCGACCGTGCGGCACTGGACGGCGAACTCGTCGTCGACCGCGTCGGCGGCGAACGACCCGCCCCGATAGTTGAGCAGCCAGTACACCTTGAGGCCACTCTTCAGCATTTTGTAGACGATGCCGTAGGCCTTGAGGTGGTCGGTCTGCACGTCGTCCATGGGGATGAGGAGCATCGCCTGCAGCGGGATGGCGGCAACGAGGGCCAGGAGCAGCGCACGGAAGGCGCGCGGGAAGCGTAAGCCCTGCCCTGCGAAGGCGCGATCGGCCTCAGTGCAACGTGACAACACGAATGTTGAGCTCCTTGAGCTGTTCGTCGGTCACCGGTGCGGGAGCCTTCATCATGAGATCCTGGGCGCGCTGGTTCATGGGGAAGGCGGTCACCTCGCGGATGTTCGGCTCGTCGGCGAGCAGCATGATGATGCGCTCGACGCCCGGGGCGATCCCGCCGTGGGGCGGAGCGCCGTAGCGGAAGGCGCCGAGCATGCCGGCGAACCCGGCCTCCACCTCTTCCTTCGTGTAACCCGCGATCTCGAACGCCTTGTACATGATGTCGGGCCGGTGGTTGCGTATCGCGCCGCTTGACAGCTCGATGCCGTTGCAGACGATGTCGTACTGCCAGGCGGTAATGTCGAGCGGCTTCTTGTCGAGGAGCGCCTCCATGCCGCCCTGCGGCATGGAAAACGGGTTGTGCGAAAAGTCGATGCGCCGGTGCTCCTCGTTCCACTCGTACATCGGGAAATCGGTGATCCAGCAGAAGCGGAACGCATCCTTTTCAATGATGCCGAGTTCCTGGCCGAGCCTGGTCCGGATCTCCCCGGCCAGGTGGTTCGCCTTCTTCTCGTCGTTGCAGATGAAGAAGACCACGTCGCCGGGACCGACCCGCAGGCGGGCCGCGAGTCCGTCGAGCTTGTCCTTCGGGAGGTACTTGGCGACGGGGCCTTTTACTTCTGCGTCGGTCCAGGTGAGATAGGCGAGCCCGGCCGACCCGAGCGACTGCGCGAATTCGAGCATCCGGTCGAAGAACGAGCGCGGCTGGGCGGCACCCTTGTCGACCGCGATGGCGCGCACCACCCCTCCCCCGGCGACCACGGCGTCGAAAACCTTGAAGCCGGACTTGACGAACAGGTTCGAGACGTCCTCGATTTCGAGCGGGTTGCGCAGGTCGGGCTTGTCGGTACCGTACCGGACCATGGCCTCGCGGAACGGGATGCGGCGAAAGGGAGGCAAATCGGCGAGCCGGTTGGAAAAGGCCGGGAACAGGCTGCCGAAGAGCCGCTCGACGACCGCGAAGACCTCGTCCTGAGTAACAAACGACATTTCGATGTCGAGCTGGTAGAATTCGCCCGGCGACCGGTCGGCGCGGGCGTCCTCGTCGCGGAAACACGGGGCGATCTGGAAGTAGCGGTCGAATCCGGCCACCATGAGCAGCTGCTTGAACTGCTGCGGCGCCTGGGGCAGCGCATAGAACATGCCCGGATGGAGCCGCGACGGTACCAGGAAGTCCCGCGCCCCTTCGGGCGAGGAGCTCGTGAGGATCGGGGTCTGGAATTCGTGGAAGTGAAGCTCCTCCATCACCTTCCGCATGTGGGCGATAATCTGCGACCGGAGCATGATGTTGCGGTGCGGGGCGCTCCGCCGCAGGTCGAGGTAGCGGTAGGCAAGCCGCAGGTCCTCGGGCACCGGGTCCTCGGGAAAGACGGCAAACGGGGTGAGGTCGGCCGGGCCGAGCACCTCGAAGTCGTCGGCGGTCAGCTCCACCTCGCCGGTGGGGAGTCGGGGGTTCACCGTGTCGGACGAACGCCGCGCCACCTTGCCGTCGAATCGTACCACCGTCTCCTTGGGCAGGTGCGCCAGCTTGCGCTGGAAATCCCGGTCCGGATGCACCACCACCTGGGTGAGACCGTAGTGGTCGCGCAGATCGATGAACAGCACGCCGCCGTGGTCGCGGCGGCTGTGGATCCAGCCCGAAAGGCGCGCCGGCAGTCCGATGTGTTCGGGGCGCAACTCGTTACAGGTGTGGGTGCGGTACGGGTGCATGCGGAGAGTCCGTTTCGTTGGAGAAAGGCAATGGATTAAGAACAGCAAAAATACATCGCGGAGGCCGTCAATGAGCCCTGCCCCGCCGCACGGCGGGAGATCCGGCCCGGAAATTGCTCATTGTCCTGAACAGACCATCCGGCGAATGCCGGGAGAAAAAAGGAGGAGGCGGGAATGGCCTATTATTACAGCAGGACGATTCGCGCACCGTTCGAGGATGCCGTCAACCGCACCATCGACGCCCTGAAGGAGCAGGGCTTCGGTGTGCTGACCGAGATCGATGTCAAGGAAACGCTCCGGAAGAAACTGGGCGCCCGGTTCCGTCCCTACCGGATTCTCGGCGCGTGCAGCCCTCCCTCCGCCCTCAAGGCGCTCCAGGCCGAGGACAAGATCGGCACGCTTCTCCCGTGCAACGTCATCGTCCAGGAACGGGGCGACGGCGGCATCGAGGTGGCCGCCATCAATCCGGTCTCGGCGATGCAGGAGGTGGGAAACGAGGCGCTGACCTCGATTGCAAAAGAGATTCAGCGGAAGCTGCACCGGGTAATCGATGAGGTGTAGGAGATGCCGGGAGAGAAGCCTGTTGCGGTGATGGGTCTTGCTGGTGGGGGAACCTCGCTTCGCGGGTTCCTCCGGGTGGGCGATGCCTGCCTCGCGCGGGTGACCCGGCGGGGCCATCCAAAAAAAAATTTTGAACTTGCCTTTATTGTTCAGTCCCGACCAAGAACAATCGGCGGGATCGGACAATCGAGAAATATCGCCACCGCGCGCAGGAGCTCCGCCTCGCCGGTCGTGATGCTGCCTCCGGTCGCGGCCATCGCGGCCATCGCGGCGATGATCCGCTCCTTGACAGGATAGGCTGCCCGGCCGATCGCCTTCAGCGCACGGTCGACCGCATCGACGCCGCACGCCCGGAGCGGCAGAAGCGACGGAGCCGCGATGCCGAGAGCGGCCCATGCACCCTCGAACGCCCGCTGCACGACCTCGTCCTCCCGCGGACCGGCGTGAACGAGCGCGGAGAACAGAACGGTCGTCTCGGCCATAAGCTGCTCCACGGTCCGGTAGCGAACCGGAACGGGGCCCTCCCCGCTGAAGAGCGGATCGAGCCGGTGCACGACGATGAGGTGGAGGGCGTATTCGAAGAGCGTCTCCGCTCCGGCGACGTCGATGAGCAGGTCGATGTTCCCGCGAAACTCCCGGTATTCATCCGCGGAGAGCCGCTTCAGCGCAGGGCTCGCCAGGTCGACAAGCGGCAACCGGCAGGACTCCCCCGCCCGGGCGATCGGTCCGCCCAGCCGCTCCAGGTCGGCGAGGATCGGGACATCCGCATGCTCGCGCAGCAGGTCGGTCTGCGCCCGCCTGACCGACTCGTCGGCACTCAGCAGCAGACAATAGACGATCGCTCTCGCCCCGCGAGGCTCGCGGCAGGCGGCCAGGAGTTCGGGCGCGATGCCGCTCACCAGGGTCGCTGCCGAGGCGACGGCGCCGGGAGTAAGCATCCCGACCGATGCGACGATCCGCCCGGCATCCGCGGAAAACCCGGCGGGACTATTGACGAAAGCCGGAACCGGGGCGAGCGCCTCCTCCTGCCTGACGAGCGAGCGTGCCCGTGTTTCATCGACGGAGGGCAGTTCGCCGTCGAAGGCGGGGTCGATCCGGCGAATGCGCTCGGCGAGCGGCGGATGGGTCGCGAAGAGTCCGGAGACCCACGAAGTCACCCCGCTTGCGAAAAAAAAGTGACTGGCTTCGGCGGCGTGATGGCTCCGAATCCGTGAACCGACCGTAAGTCCGCCGATTTTTTTCAGCGCCCCGCCGATCCCGGCCGGGTTGCGGGTAAACTGCACGGCCGAGGCGTCGGCGAGAAATTCGCGCTGCCGTGAGACCGCCGCCTTGATGAGGTTGCCGAAAAACACGCCGATATAGCCGATGATCATGACCGCCAGGCCGATGATCGCAAGCGCCGCGCCGCCGCCCTTCGCCTTTCCCGAAGAGGAACGGGACGAACGGCCGGAACCGAAAATTCTCATCATGTAATAGCCGAGGATGGCGAGGACGAGGATGCCGTTGAGGATGCCCATGATCCGGAGGTTCATCTTCATATCGGCATTCAGGATGTGGCTGAACTCGTGCGCGACGACCCCCTGGAGTTCGTCGCGCGTGAGGAGCTGCATGCACCCGGCAGTCAGGCAGATCACCGCATTCTGCGGCGTAATCCCGGCGGCGAACGCGTTGACCCCCTGCTCGTCGTCCATGACGAACACCGCGGGCACCGGCACGCCCGAGGCGATGGACATCTCCTCAACCACGTTGAGCAGCCTCCGCTCGTCGGGATCGGTCGCGGCGGGGTCGATCTGCCTGCCGCCGAGAAGGCGGGCGACCGCGGCGCCCCCTTTCGACAGTTGCAGCATCTTGTAGGCGCTGCCGACGGCGACGATGAGCATGACGATGCCGGCAACGGACAGAAAGAGCCCCGGATCCCAGAGCAGGACCGCATCCGGCTGGAAAGAGCCGACGCGGGATTGCCCATAGGCAAGGATGGCGCCGACGACGGCGTAGGTTGCGACGATGATCGAAACGACGGCGAGGGCGAAATAAACGATGAGGAGGCCGGTCTTTTTGCGCGCGGCCTCCTGGTGCTGGAAAAAATTCATTGCTGGGGTCGGGACCGCCATAGGACCTCCTTCGGCTTCAGGGCGACGAGAGCCGTCAAGGGGCTCAGCCGAAGGTTACCTTCGGCGCCTGCTTCTCCGCCTCGACGGTTACCTCGAACAGCGTCGCAGCGGTAAACCCGAACGCACCCGCGAAAATAAGGTTTGGAAAGGTTTCGCGGTCGATGTTGTAGGCCATGACGGCGTCGTTGTAGGCCTGCCGTGCAAACGCGATCCGGTTTTCGGTGGAGGTCAGCTCCTCCATGAGACGCGCCATGTCCTG
Organism: uncultured Fibrobacteraceae bacterium; assembly: GCA_964651515.1. Lineage (GTDB taxonomy): Bacteria > Fibrobacterota > Chitinivibrionia > Chitinivibrionales > Chitinispirillaceae > BOG-1184. The sequence continues at coordinate 14,319 of CAZYYB010000037.1, read as the reverse complement.
GTTGGCCTTGAGGTCGGGATAGTTCTCCACCACGGCCATGAGGCGCGACAGGGCGCCGGTCAGCATGCCCTCTGCCCCGGAGAGCGCCTTCATGACCCCGGCATCGCCGGGAGCCGCAGCGGCGGCGGCGGCCGCTCCCTGCGCCTGGTTGCGCGCACCGATGACCGCTTCGAGCGTCTCGCGCTCGAACTTCATGTAGCCTTTGGCGGTTTCGACCAGGTTCGGTATCAGGTCGTAGCGTCGCTTGAGCTGGACATCGATCTGCGAGAAGGCATTTTTGAAGCGGTTCCGCAGCCTGACGAGGCCGTTGAAGATACCGGCGATCCAGAGGACGACGATAAGCAGGACGAGGAGAATGGCGCCGAGGGCAATGAGCAGAATCATGAGGCTCCTTTGCTGAAGACGAACTTCCGAGCGGTGAGATCAAAATAGTTGCTTTCCGCCGTGAAAGCAAGCGGAACGAATCCCGCCCGCTCCCTTCTCATTTCCGACATCCGCCTCTCAAATCGCCTATTGTTTACCGGCGCGACGCCTCCCGCACCCCCCCGGCGACGCACCGCGCGGGCGCCCGGGCCGCAACGATGCGGGGGCATGAATTTTGCGTTTCTCACATCGATATACAAATCGAAAAATTTCCACGCCTATGGATAACAGACGGCGGGAGGGTAACCTTCGGGGCGGAGCGATACGCCGCTCCGGGGCTAAGAGCGCCTTCTACGATGCGAACCACCATCGTCGGGGCGCTCCCTTTTTATGGGCAGGGCTCTCCGGTCGCGGAGTGCGGAAACAGGCGGGCCCGGCACTCCCCGATCCACCCCGCATACTCGCGGTCGGCCGAGGCGCCGTGGTCGAGAAGCCAGCCGCGGAGGAATATCCGCAGCGCGCCGGGATTGAGCCGCTCAGCCTCAAAGTCGTCGAGAAACCGCACGAACCGGGCCGCGGCGGCCTCGTGGTCCGCCTGGTGCAGGGAAAAGTGCGGAAACCGGTAGTGCCGCATCAGATGCTCCTCCGATGCGAAGTGGAAGAGAAGGTAGCCCTCGATTTCCGGGAGAAGCGCGGCGAGAGCGGCGTGATCGGTGACGGTGAACGACTGCTCGATCCGGTCGAAGAGCGTGAAAAGGTACCGGTGCTGTTCGTCCATCTCCGGCAGGCCGGGGAGGGATTCTTCGTCGGGATTCGGCATCGCCGCAGCTCCTGTCGGAAAGGATGCATTAACCGAAAACGAAAGGAAACCGGGTTTTACCGTGGAGAGCAGCGAAGAGAGGTGCGCCTCAGCTTCAAGAACACTGGCCGTTGTCATAGCCCCCCGGCTTACATGATCAAATATAACCAAACGGGTCATAGTGGTTCAATCCGCTTTCCGGTCGCCGGACTCCCAGAACCCCTTGCGCAACGCTATGGCGTTCCCCTCCCAGACGAGCGTGCCGTCGTTCTTCAGCTTCAGCAAGGTGCGCGAGAGCGTCTCGGGCGAGACATCGATGGCCGCGGCCAGAAGCTTCTTCGATAGTCCCGGTACGATGCGCTCATGCGGGCCGTAGTGCTGGCGCAGGTAATGGAACAGCTTGTCGGCCGCGTTCATGGTGACCAGCGACCGCATGCGCTCGGTAAGGTAGCGCTGACGGCGGAGCAGCATGAGGATGAACTCGTTGCGGAACTCCGCGTTATCGAGCAGGGTGAGGAACTGCCGCTTCGGGAAGAGGTAGACCAGCGAGTTCCTGACCGCAGTCGCGGTGACCGGAAAGCGGTCCTCCTCGAAGAGGATCACCTCGGCGAAGACCTCCCCGACCTTGACGGATTTGATGATGACGGTTTTATCGCCGTCGTCGCCCGCCTTCGAGAGCTGGATCGCTCCCGAGGCGAGGAGGCAGACCGCCTCGCCCCGATCGCCTTCGTAAAAAAGCGTCTCCTTCCTTGCGAGCTCCCGGGGAACGGCGATGGCGACCAGGAGCTGCCTGCTGCGGTCGGACAGGGAGCCGAAAAGGTCGGTGGTATTGAGCAGGGCGAGGAGGTTCATGGCGATTTTCATCAATATCGGTTTCCGGCGATCGGGGATGCAAGAAAGACAACCGGGGCTCAAGATATTGAGCCCCTACGGGAGATCGTTTTTCAGATTTATTTGAATTGGTTTTGGGGCACCGGCCCCAAAAGACACGGGTGCTTCTCATTTAAGACAGAGGCCATCCACACCGAGGGGGCAGCGGAATACCGGCCGCTTCGGCCGGGATGGAGCGAGGGGGAGACTTCCCCCCTTAGGTCTTCCGTTTTTCTCTTATTCTCTTTCTCTTGATTTCAATCAAGGCCCTCGCCCCAAATGCAATCGATATTTATTAAGGAAATCGAAAAGGAGCATTATTATATGGAACGAAACATCATCACCATCGACCAAAGCAAGTGCAACGGCTGCGGGCTCTGTATCCCGGGCTGCCCGGAGGGCGCGATCCAGGTCATCGACGGCAAGGCGAGGCTCGTGAGCGACCTCATGTGCGACGGGCTGGGCGCCTGCCTCGGTCACTGCCCGGTGGGCGCCATCACCGTGGAGAGGCGCGAGGCCGGGGAGTACGACGAGGATCGGGTCATGGACGGGATCGTGAAGCAGGGAACGGCGACGATCGCGGCGCATCTGCGGCATCTGAAGGACCACGACCAGACGGACTATCTGCGGCAGGCGCAGCACTATCTGGCGGAGCACGGCATCCCCATGGAGCAATCGGCCGAAGCGGCCCCGCACGCGGGCTGCCCCGGAGCCCGTTCAATGGCCTTTACGGACGACGCAGCGGCCGCCGGGACGCCTCGGCCGGATCGGCCGACCCGGCTTACCCATTGGCCCGTGCAGATGCATCTGCTGTCGCCGGCCGCGCCGCACTTCCCCGGCTCGGACTTCGTGCTGGCGGCGGATTGCACCGCTTTTGCCCTGGGCGACTTTCATGAAACCTTTCTCAGGGGGAAGACACTCGGGATCGCCTGTCCGAAACTCGACGACGGAAAGGAGATGTACGGGGAAAAAATCCGCGCGCTCATCGACGAGGCGCGGATCGCCACGCTGACGGTCGTCATCATGGAGGTACCGTGCTGCCGGGGACTCCTCCGGATCGCCCGGACGGCGGCGGCGGGCGCGAAGCGTAAAGTCCCGGTCACATGCGTGACCGTGGGAGTCCGGGGCGAAATCGTCCGTGAGGAGCGGCTGTAGGCGGGGGCGACGGGGCGGCGTTTGCATTCGCCGGACTCATTAAATAATTTATGGGGGAGCGCCTCACGAGCAGGGCGCATCGGGCAGGGGCTCGCGGACAAGACCGTTCAACCGGATTTCCACAAGGAGGGAATGGTGAAAGCGATCGTTGACAAAAATACCTGTATCGGCTGCGGACTCTGCGCTTCGGATTGCCCCGCAGTATTCTCCATGACCGATGACAATATCGCGGTGGTCATCGCCGACCCGGTTCCCGCGGAATACAAGGATGCGGCCAGGCTTGCCGCCGAGAACTGCCCGGTCGCGGCAATTACCGTTACAGCATAGGGAGGGGTACCCGTTGGATTATCCGCACATCGCACCAAATGTATGGAAACTCGGGGTCACGGATTGGGATCGCCGTCTTTTCGACTCGTTAATTCCGCTTCCCGACGGCACCAGCTACAACGCCTATCTGGTACGCGGCAGCGAAAAAACCGCACTGGTGGATACCGTCGATGCGGCGATGCCCGACCGGCTCCTCGAACAGCTTGCCGACGTCGAATCGATCGATTATATCGTCGCCCACCACGCGGAGCAGGACCATTCCGGCTCGCTCGGTGCGGTACTGGCGAAGTACCCCGGGGCGACCGTGCTCTGCTCGTCGAAGTGCAAACCGATGCTCATCGACCATCTCGCGCTCGACGGAGAGCGTATCCGGGTAGTGCAGGACGGTGCGACCGTGTCGCTCGGCGACAAGACGCTCGAATTCATCTATACGCCGTGGGTGCACTGGCCGGAAACCATGTGTACCTGGCTGCCGCAGGATCGCGTCCTTTTCTCCTGCGACTTCTTCGGGTCGCACGTGGCAACGAGCGACGCCTGGGCAAATGACAAGGCGCGCGTCTACGAGGCGGCGAAACGCTACTATGCGGAGATCATGATGCCGTTCCGCCCGGCGATCCGCGGGAACATCGCCAAGGTCGAAAAACGCAACCCGGCGATCATCGCGCCAAGCCACGGTCCGGTCTACCGCGATCCGCGGTTCATCATGGACGCCTACCGGGAGTGGACCTCCGATACGCCGAAAAACGAGGTCGTGCTGCCCTTCATCTCCATGCACGGCAGCACCAGGAAAATGGTCGACCACCTGGTCCATGCGCTGTCGCAGCGCGGGGTAACGGTCTACCAGTTCGATCTCAGCGTCACCGACATCGGGAAGCTCGCCATTACGCTGGTCGATGCCGCCACCGTGGTCCTCGGCACGCCGACCGTTCACGTGGGTCCGCATCCGCTGGTCTTCTATGCATCGCATCTCGCAAACGCACTGCGGCCGAAGCTCAAATACGCCTCGATCATCGGCTCCTACGGCTGGGCGAGCAAGGCGGTGGAGCACATTGCCGCGCTCATCCCGAACCTGAAAGTCGAGGTGCTCGCCCCGGTTCTCTGCAAAGGCTTGCCGCGGGAACCCGATTTCGCGGCACTCGACGCCCTGGCGGCAGCGATCGCCGACCGGCATTCGCGCCTCGGTTCTCCCTCCTGATCGATACCGCGCACCATCGGTACGGGGAGACCCCGCCCTCCCCGTAGCCGCATGGCCGGACCTCCGGTTGCATCCGGATTTACCTCCGGCGCTTTGGCGGTTGATCTTTTGCCGGGCGAAGGATATAATACAGAGGGCCGTTTCAATCCTTCACACCACGGGGCAGCGCACCGGCAGAAGCCGGACCTGCCGGACTATCGTCATGAATAAACCTTCCGGGGTTAAAAAATCGACTACCGTCTCGAAGAAGCGCCCCGCGGCGGCAAAACGCCCCTCTTCCACGCGGCAGGGAGGGCTTCCGGATGCGATCGGCCCGCTCGGAAACCTTCTTTTCCAGAACACCCTCCAGGGCGTTCTGACCACCGACGCCCGCGGCCGCATTACGTCCGCGAATCCGGCCTTTACCGCCTTGACAGGATTCCCCGAAAAGGACCTTGTCGGAAAAGGGCTCTCCTTCACTCTTTCGGACCGGCACGACCCCGGACTCTCCCGGTCGATCGCTTCCGCGCTCGATGAAAAAGGGAAATGGCAGGGGGAAGTATTCCTTCAGCAGGCGGCCGGTGCCGGAAGGCTGAGTTTCCTTACCGCGATTGCCGCGACCGACGGCGGCAGCCGGAGCTGCCTGTACCTGTTCGGCGACGGCGCCCAACCCACCGGGGCCGAAGCGTCGATCGAAAACAGCGCCTATTTTGATCCGTTGACCAGGCTGCCGAACCGGCGCGCCTTCGGCGAGCGCCTGTCCACCATCCTCGGCCGTTCGCGGCAGGAGGAGTCTTTCTGCGCACTCCTGATCATCGACATCAAAAAGTTCCATTCCATCAACGACATGCTGGGTTTCGCAAACGGCGACCTGCTTCTCCAGTCGATTTCGAACCGGCTGAAATCCTGTATCCGGGAGGTCGATGCGGTATTCCGCCTCGGCAACGACGAATTCGCCCTGGTACTGGAGGCGATCTCACATCCGGAGGATGTCTCGATGGTTGCAAAACGGGTGCTGAACATCTGCGCCCCTCCCTTCCGGTTGTCCAATCGAGAAATTTACGCGACCGTCTCCATCGGCATCAGCATCTGCCCGAGCGACGGCACCACCGAGGAGCAGCTGCTGAAAAGCGCCCATGCGGCGCTGAATCGCGCCAAGGAGTTCGGCGTCAATCATTTCCAGCACTACCACCCGGCCATGAATGCCAAGGTGATGGAGGAGTTCATGCTGGATAACGACCTGCGCAAGGCGCTGCAGCAGGACGAACTGCTCCTGTACTACCAGCCCCAGGTCAATCTGGCTACCGGCAGGATCTTTGCGGCCGAGGCGCTGATCCGGTGGATGCACCCCCAGCGGGGCGTCATCTCTCCCGGACAGTTCGTCCACCTGGCCGAGTCCAACGGCCTCATCATTCCCATTGGTGAATGGGTCTTGAAAACCGCCTGCATCCAGGCAAAGAAGTGGCAGGAGGTTTCGCCCGATTTCAGCATCGCGGTAAACCTTTCGAACCAGCAATTCCAGCAGCTGGACCTCACCGACCGGGTTTTCTGCATTATCAAGGAAACCGGCCTGAATCCGGAACTGCTGGAGCTTGAGATCACCGAAACCGTGGGCATGAAAAACCCCGAATCCACCCTGCGGGCTCTGAAGAAGCTGAAATCGATGGGCGTGCGCATCGCCATCGACGATTTCGGCACCGGGTATTCGTCCATCTACTACCTGAAAAAATTTCCCATCGACTCCATCAAGATCGATCGTTCATTCGTCGACGACATGGCAATGGATCCGAATGCGGCGACCATCGTGCTCGCCATGATCGCCATGGCGAGAAGCCTCAACCTTTCGGTTATTGCCGAAGGGGTGGAAACGCGCCCCCAGCTCGACTACCTGTTCGGTGCCGGTTGCAACAAGATCCAGGGCTTTTATTTCGGCCAGCCCGTCACCGCCGGGGATTTCGAGCGGCTGCTCACCGATCCCGCCATCATCCTGTCGCGATTGCCGCATCCCGAATTGAATGCCGTTCGCTCCGCAGCGACGGCATTCTGATTCTCCGATAGTCCCGCTCGCAGGGAATTCCCGGACGCCGCGATCTTTTCTTTCGATCGTGCGGGCATCACGCCGGCGAACGGTGAGGAATCCGGGTATTTTAAGATCTCTCGGGATTATCCGCCGAACCGGGGATGATGGATTGACTATATTACCTTAAAGGGACGGCGCGGTTCTTTATCCATCGACAGACAAGGAGGACGCCATGAAACCACTCGAAAAGTTCGGCTCCATCGACCCCGCCCGTGCGGCCTTTTCCCTGGCCGACGAGTTCAAGAAATTCGCCTTCAAGGGCAACGTCATCGATATGGCGGTCGGCGTCATCATCGGCGCGGCATTCGCGAAAATCATCGACTCTCTCGTCAAGAGCATCATCATGCCGGTTATCAGCCTGCTCCTGCCCGGCAACCAGAGCTACCTCAACTGGAAGATCATCGTGGGGGCAAAAGAGGTGCCCTACGGGCTCTTCATCGGCGAGGTCGTCAATTTCATGATCATCGCGGTGGTGCTCTTTCTCTTCATCGTGAAGTTCCTGGGCTGGCTCACGCGGTCACGGGAGAAGGCGGAGGCTGCCGTACCCACAAAAGAGGAGGAGCTGCTCACCGAGATCAGGGACCTGCTGAAGAGGGAAAAAACGCCGGAGAGGCGGAACCTATGAAAAATGCCGTTCATGATCCGACGGGATCATGAACGGCATTTTTAAAGGGGGCACCTTGGTCAGTGCGACTGGACGATGTACGCCCTGGCGCCCGCCGAATTCGGCAGCGCCGAAACTTCACCCTCCTGATGGAACAGTTTTTTCCCATCGATACTGTAATAATCGAACGATCTCCCGGTCACGCCCGCCGGCGAAAGACCGTTTCTTCCGAGCGAAAAGTACAGGGAACTGCGTGATGCCGGTTTCAGCACGCCGGTCTGGATCGGAATGCTGCTGTGCGGCCGGACGCCGGTAAGCCTCGGCGCATTGGCAAAGTTGTCGTAGCCGAAATTGAGTTCGCTGATCTCGGCCTTGGTATTGCCTATGGTCGCCGTCGCCGTGAGCCTGAAATAGCGTGCGTTTACAGGAGCAAATACCGCGTATTTTCCCGCGGTGTTTGCCGCCCAGGTGCCGTTGGACGCGCCGGTTAAGGTCACCGCGGTGAAGGTCGTATCGTCGGTGCTCCAGGAGATCTGATAAGCGGTAATTGAGCCCAGAGAGTCGCGTTTCGTGGTATCGGTACGGGCGATCTGTACCGGCACGCAGGTACACATGTCGACGCTGTCGTACACGGCGCCGAGATCGACCGTGATATTCTGCGGCAGCGCTCCGCCCGATGTCCAGATCGTCTCGGTATAGTAATCGGCAAAGCCGCCGTCGCTGATGCCGTCGATTGCATAGCGAGGATAGCCGGTTCCCATGACATTGGTCCCGGTACTCGACGCAGCGGCATTCACGGCGGTGATCGTCCGTTCCATGCTGGGCGGCTGGGTCGGCAGCGGCGGCCGATTGGCTTTTTCGTGCGATGCAACCGCGGCGCCGAACTGCTGGCACCAGGTGACATATTCGGGCTGTATGAGACCCTGGTCGTTGGGCATGACATTGGGCGCCGTACTGCACCAGACCGAATCGCAGCGACTCACCATACTGAGAAATGTCGTGGTGCTGGCGGCAACGGCAACGCCGGAATCGGCTTTTACCCAGAACCAGTAATTACCGTGTCCGGTCTTATTTATGATCGACGATGCATAGGTGTTGTTGGCGAAGGGGAATACCCCCTTGGAATTTTCATAGATCGGCAGGTCGCCCTGCCAGGGAAAGACCAAGCCATCGAGTTCGATGGTAATCGTATTGGGCGAATACTTATAGAGCGTATCCCGGAATGCCTGGTAGGGCACAATCGTGTGGCCCATCGACCATGCCCATCCGTCGGTGACCACCACCGGTACATCGCCGTAGTTCGAAACGACCTCTTTAATCTGGTTGAATTCGTAGCTGAGGGTTGCCGCGGGAAGACGACCGTTGGTCAGGCCGGTTCTGCCGAGCGGATCGGTGGAAACCACATTGAGCGCCCCGCCGTTCCAGCTCCGGTCCTGAACGGACACATAGATGACGGGAACCAGGCCGCTGTCGTGGCATGCCTGTACCAGCAGGGCAACCACGTCCTTGCGGGCGGAATCGGTAACGCCGGCATTGCAACAGTTATAGGTGGTGGTTGCGGTGTTCCACAGGCAGAATCCGTCCGCATGCTTGGCCGTCAGTACATAATACTGCGCACCCATCTGCTTGGCTGCCGACACCCACTGCGCCGGGTTGATCTTAGTCGGCTTGTACATGGTAAGCGGCTCGTTCGCCACATCTTCGCCCGAACCGTTGAAGGTATTCATGCCGAAGTGGGACCACATTCCCACCCGCAGGTTGGAAAAATTACGGCGCAGAGTGTCAATATGGGTCTCGGCGAAAAGCGACCATCCGCTGCACAGCAACACCATGGCCGAAACCATGACCAACCCTCCGGACCAACTTTTTTTCGTTCCTCGCGCCATAACGACTCTCCCTTCATGCATAAAATTGGTTTGGACGGAAAAACATTCTCCTCACGGTTAGAACGTATACGAAGAGAAATCAATGGTTTCGCCTTCCACTGTATTAGTGTACTATTACGGATGTCTTGTCCTTCGATAATTAATATAAAGTATTCTCCGACATAAACCAATAAAAAAATGCAATAATTTGCTTTTTTTTAAAAATCATGATCCGGAGGGAATTATTTTCAATTATTCGCAAATACATGGCCCTCCCCCCATCTATTTCGATCTCGGCAACCGGGAAGCGGGTTAAACCGATGCCAGTCAGGGTGAAACAAGTGGATGTTTTTGATATGTTCAGGTCATTATGTCACCAGAGATGCCATCACTGAAAGTCGACCGTTTCAAGCAGATTATCGGCCTGATAAATGCCGGCAAGCGCATTTCACTCGGCGAGCTCGAAGATGCGCTGCAGGTGTCGCGCATCACCATTCAGCGCGATCTCGTCGAGCTCGAAAACCGTAAGCTCATCCGGCGTTTCCATGGCGGGGCAATGTCCCTCGATTACTCAAAGGACTTCTACGATTACGACCTGAAAAAATCGGTCAATATCGAGGCAAAAAAGATCATCGCCGCCAAGGCAAACCACCTGATCCGGGACAATTCCTGCATCTGCCTCGACTCCAGCTCCACGGTCTACTATCTGACCGAGACCATCTTTCCCGGTAACGTCATGGCCTTTACCTGCTGTATCGATTGTTTCAAAAACCTTACCTCCCGGGAAGACATACAGGTCGTGCTGGCCGGAGGCCGTATCAATAAAAAAACAGGTACGCTGTGCGGCCCGGAAGCGGTAAGCCTGATCCGGAAATTTTATTTCGACCTGGCATTTATCTCCGCCGAATCGTTCATTCCCGACCGTGGTTTTTTCGACCCCCATGAGGATGAGGTACAGATGAAGCGGGCAATCATCGAATGCTCACGAAAAAGAGTGATGCTTATCGATTCGTCCAAGCTCACCGAGACCGCGGGGATTCAAGTATGCTCGAATGATGAAATCGACTATGTGGTGACGGAAAACCCCGATAAATCGTCGCTCAGGAAGATCTTTAAAGACAAATTGATGTAACCCGATGGATCCGGCGGGCTTCGGAGCATTGCGCCCGATGCCGTCGGGAGTGCGCTCGCCAGGCCTGTTTATATCCATAAAATTGGAGACAAAATTGACCGAAGAAGATAAGACCAGGGCAAAAGAAATAATCATCGATGTCGGTATGAAGTGCTGGCAGCGGGGGTGGGTCGCTTCGAACGACGGCAACATTTCCTACCGGATCGGCGAGAATGAAGTTCTCTGCACCCCGACCTGCGTTTCCAAGGGAATGCTCACCATGGAACATATCTGCACCGTCGACATGGACGGCAACCTTCTCCGCCCGTCCGCCTACGAACCATCGAGCGAAATTAAAATGCATCTCCGGGTGCTCAAAAAACGTCCCGATATAAAAAGCGTCTTTCATGCGCACCCTCCCTATGCGACCGCCCATGCCATCGTGGGTATTCCATTGACAGATTGCATCATTCCCGAGATCGTCATCGGACTCGGCTCCATCCCGCTGGTACCCTACGGCACCCCTTCCACCGCCGAAATTCCCGATCGGCTGGAACCATTTGTCAACGATTACGACGCGTGGCTCCTGGAAAGCCACGGCGCGCTCACCGCGGGCGGTGATCCCTACCAGTCCTATTTCCGCATGGAATCGCTCGAACTCTATGCGAAGATGCTGTACATCGCAAAAACCCTCGGGCCGGTCAAGGTTCTGGCCCCGGAGAGAGTGCAGTCCCTCATTCCCCTGCGGAAAAGGTTCGGGGTCGGGGATAAAAACAATATCTGTTCATAATGACTTTGCGTTGTTTAATTCCTATTCCAAATCGGCAAAATTCCGCGCCGGCACGGGCCCCTCCTTATAGGTGTTCGCCGTAATGCTCGTGCCCGTGAAGAACCAGAGATCCTGAGCACCCTTTGAGAGATCGACAATTTCAATTTCGTCGAGTTTCCCGCCGCCGGTTATTATGCTCATTTTCACCCGGCTCGCCCCGGCAAAATTGATCATATGCCACCGTGCGGTGACGGTATTCGCCCGTATCGAATCGACCTTGATCCACCGGCCGTCGGAGCCGCGGGTGGAGTTCGACGATATCAGGATATCGTAATCGCGGGGGAGCGCCGCATTGTTCTTGCAGCTCGTCGCCTTGCCGATGCTGTCCGACCATGAGTACGCGGGATTATTCCAGCTGAAGAAGACCCTCGACGGCCCCGCTCCCACCTTGATCGCGACCCATGCACCATCGGTAACGGGCCAGGCTGGGGTGTGAAACTTTCCATCGACAAGTACCGCCGTGCCCTTCGAGGATCCATAGGTCGGTTTGCCGCGCGAAATGAGCGGGTTGGGAACCATGGGTTGAGCATTGATTCCGGCGATGAAAAAAAACGCACATAGATTGCCGACGACGGGTATCTTCAAATTCATGGAATTCCGGTTTAGGGGATCGGTGTTACGGCAAGCGCAATGTTCTTCCCGGTCATTTTTCGAGCACCGCATTCACCACGCCGTCATCCTTGACGAGCGTCCATTCGCCGTCCGGATTGTACTCCTTCATCGTCCCGGCAATGCGGCAGGTCTTCTCGCCGAAATTCCGCTGAAAGACCTTTCCCTCCTGATTGACGATGAATGTCATGATGCCCGAGCGGTCCCAATGCTCCGGATACGCCACCAGGGCGAATCCCTTCGTCAAATTACCCCGGTCCAGGTAATCCATACTTCCGCCGGGCGCAGCCTTGCCCTGCCGGGTCAGAATTCTGAAAAAATAGCCGTGAAAGGGTTTGGGCCCCGTGCCCTTGTTCCCGCCGAAACCTTCGGCATGAGCCTCCGCCACCAGCGGCCCGAAGGGGCCCGACGGCTCGTTATCCATTGACGCCCAATAGAGGCCGTCCTTTTTCCCGGGCGTACTTTTGAATTTCTTCGCGTACACGACTCCCCGGCCCGCGTCCGGATTCATCACGGCATACTGCTTTTGCGCCGTCACGTAGGCCCGACAGACGCCGATGGCGTGGAGTTCGTCCTTCCCGATGTGACGGTTGATGATCTCCTCTTTGCCCGCCGCGGTATTGAAGTACCATTGCCCGTCCGCTTTCACGAGCGGAACCGGCATCGGCCAGCCGTCGGGACCGACCTCGATGGTGATCTTTTCATCACCCTCTTTCACCATCGTATAACCCTGCGCCATGAGGGCGGCGAATTTCTTCGCATTATTCGCGTCCTGCACTTTATCGCCGGTCAAAAGGTCTTTGACATCGGGGCCGAAAATGCCGTTCAGGGCTCCCCGGTCTCCGGCTTCGACGGCCTCCTGCAGGGCCTTAACCGCCTCTTCCGGCGACGCGAACATTCGCCCGGCGATCACGGGACTCTTCTGTGCCTCATTCGTCGGTGACGCGGGAAGAACCGCCGGAAAAACACTCCCGCCCCCCGCCAGTACCGCAACCATCAAAAGCCTGCTGAAACAAGCTGTCAAGTTCATCGCCGTCCCCCATGATTTCCGCCTGCGTGTGCCGCACCGCGACTTTCGGCTCCGCGGCGACTGTAGTTATGCACGTCTCGGCCATGGTCGTAGCCGCCGCCGAAGAGATACACATCGGGGCCTCCCACCCATACCCCGCCGTCGTAATAGCCTCCGCCTCCGCCCCCCCACCAGCATCCGGCCAGGGCAATCAGGCACCCCGCCATCAGTCCGATCGCCAGTCCGATCCTAACCCGCCCGACCGGACCTGTTGCCTTATTCATCGGTTTCTCCAATAAGGACTGCAATCCGGAAAGCACCAGCCAGATCGCCAGCAGTATGAATCCGATAGTTACCATGCATGCTCTCCCCTCGAAAAAAAACGTATTTTGCCATTGCACCGTACCGGCCCCTATGCCGCCTTTTTCTTTCCCTTTTTCGGCAACGCATGCCCGTGCACCGGGTGCGACGGCTTCCCTCCCTGCGCCGGTTCGTCCTTTTCATGTGCGATAACCTGTTTGCCTATGGCCCGGCCGTGCATCCCTCCTGCCGGGTGAACAGGCGTGTGGCCCGCGTGGGCGACAACAGCCGTATGCTTATGCCCTTCCGGCTGCTTTCCGCCATGAACCGAATGCGCCTCCCCGTGCTTTTTAACGGTTGACGGCACGATGTCGAAATTGATGATGGCAGCCGTTCGGCGAACGATCTCCCTGCCGTAGTCGGTCCAGGTACCCTCGCCCCAGTAGCGGTAGCAGCTCGTCTGCGAGGTGAGCAGGTGAAAGAGCGCATTCCGATAGTGCGGGTCGGACGACGGCACCCCCGGCTCGATTACCTTTTCGTAGAAGAGCGCACTCGCCTTCTCCATGGGGCCGAGCAGGTTGTCGTACCCGCGGACCCAGGAGATATTATTCGTCCAGCTGCCGCCCTCCATCGAGAACCGGTTGTCCTCTTTTTTCAGCCCTTCGATCGCCGTTGCCAGCTTTTCCGGCCCGGCACCCGGCTCGATACGGTCCCAGATGCGCTTCTGGAAGAGCGGTTGCAGTTCGGGCAGGTCGTGTTCGGTTATGCCGGTGTTAAACAGATGTTCGAGGTATTCCGAGACGTTCATCACCGGGGTTTTCGAACCTGAGCACTCGCGCATGACCTCGAAGTACTTGGGCGGGAACTCATTCATCATCACGCCGCCGTTTTCCCCGTCGGCAATCTGCGTGACCAGCGGCGGCACGTGCCTTCCCTTCAATTCGATGCGCGCGAGCCCCTTCGCCTCGTAGTAGGGCTGCATCTGGGCGACCAGTTTGGTGTCGCTGCCCTGCGTCTTGATAATAGCGACTATGCTTATCTCCTTCCCCCCGCTGTTGCGGCACACCAGCCGGTGCGGCAAATGCTTATGCCGGGGATGCGCCCCGGTTGCAGGATCTTCCACCGAATGCTCCTGGACGAGGACCCACCGGTACCCGCACTCCCGCAGGGTCTTCACAAAATCGTAGGCGACATCCGGGTGGCTCGGCAGCGCCATCTCGGAGG
>CAZYYB010000036.1:0-28403 GCA_964651515.1 uncultured Fibrobacteraceae bacterium | reverse complement strand
GGCGAGTAAAACCGGGACCAACGTCGTGGCGTTCAGGCTCGACTGCAACTTCCAGGACAGCATCCCTCCCGGACGGGCGGGAACCTATTCGACCCTCGGCAACGCAAGCAACGCCTATCCCGACTTCTACCTCTTCAGTGGATTGTATCGCGACGTCTGGCTGCTCTGCACCGACAGCGTCTATGTGGCGTTCCACGGCCAGAAGATTTCCACCCCGATCGCAACCGCCTCGGTCGCCACGGTCCGGGTACGGACGAAGGTGCGTAACGACAACAAGACCGCCCAGGGCGTGACCGTCTCCTGGTGCATCGTGGACTCTAACGGAATAATTATTAAGAAGGACAGCCTCGCCGGTTCGATCGGCGCCGATACCTCCCTGGTGTTCGATAAGACGGGCGACACCATCCAAAATCCCAAACTCTGGAGTCCGGAGTCGCCCTACCTCTACCGGATTTTCACGAAGATCTCGATCGGCGGCGTGGTCGTTGACGATTACGTCGAGCGGTTCGGCGTCCGCTCGATAGCCTGGTCGCGAACGAGCGGGTTCTCCCTGAACGGCGCGCGGTACCTCCTCAAGGGGGTCTGCATGCACCAGGAGTTCGCCTGGGTGGAAAATGCGGTGCCCCGATCGCGCTTCTTCCAGGAGGTACAACTGGTGAAGGCGATGGGGGCAAACTCCATCCGCTGTTCCCACTTCCCGCGCTCCCCGGCCTTCTACAACGCCTGCGACGAGCTGGGCGTGGTGTGCGAAGTCGAACTGCCGTCATGGGGGTGCTGCTCCACCGCGCCGTACCCGACCTCCTTCTGGACCCGCATGAATACCGCGGCGCAGGAGATGATCACGGTCGGGTACAACCATCCCGCGATCATCCTCTGGGGGATGTTCAACGAGCCGGATGCAAACGACGCGGCTTCCACGTTCCAGGCGCCGCTTGTCACGCTCAACGCGACCATCAAGGGCCAGGACTCGACGCGGGGTACCGGGCTTTACGGAAGCTCGGTCGAGATCACGGCATTCCCCGCCGATGTCTACGGGATGAACTATGAACTGCGGCCGACCAGCATGCAGAGCCAGGTTATCGGTGCCTTCGTGTCGGAGTACTATGAGGGTTGGATCAAATGGTGCTTCCGGGGGGATACCGCACGGGTCAACGATGTCGCGCTGGCGGGCCCGCTCAGCGAGAACAAATTCTCGTCCGACCACTGGAACGGCAGCAACGACTGGGACTCGATCCTGACCGCATGGAACGCGACCACGCAGCCGGTCCCGGCGGGCGGGCACCTGTGGAGCTTTATCGACTACTGCTCGCCGTTCATGAACCACCCCATGGGAGTTCTTGACGAGTATCGCATTCCGAAGAAAGCGTATTATATGTATAGTGCGAACTGGACCGGTGCGGCGCAGGATACGTTCATCGTGGGGCTGACGCCGACGAAGGTGCAGCTGAACGCCGATCTCACGACGATAACCGCCGACAGCACCGATATCACCCGGCTTGTCGCCTCGCTGCGCGACGCCTCGGGCCGATGCGCCTTTGCCGCCCGGCCGGTAACGCTCCAGCTCTCCGGTCCGGTCGACTGCTTCGACACCTTGACGCGGACGACGATCGCGGGGAAGATCGGCTGGGTGCTCAAGTCGAGGAATACGACGGGAACGATCACGGCCGTTGCCTCCGCGGCCGGCCTGACGCCCGACACCATCACGATAAGCGTTGTTGCGCCCGACAATTCACCGCTCCCCTTCATCTGGCCGACGACCGGGGTGGTGCCGCACGCGGCGGTCCGCCCCGGTACCCCGGCGATAGCGGTCAGACAGGACGCCGACTTCATCACCGTCACCTTCGCCTCGCCGCGGAGCAGCCGCACCCCGGTCCGCCTGCTGACGATGCGGGGCGCAACCGTCGCCCTGGCCGACGGGACGGACCGCTCGCCGGTGGTAATCGACTGCAAGAAGTTGCCCGCCGGGTGCTATTGCCTGTGCGTGGGGAAGGAATTGACGAAGAAGATTGTGGTGGAAAATCGGTAGGTCTGTTCCTTTTGCTTCATTCCTGCTCAGGTGGGGGCACCACCTTACGGTGGGTTTCCCCTGGTCGGAGCCGCGAAGCGCGTCTCCGACACACCCCTTTCTGCGGGAAAAGATCACATGACAAGACCATTTCCATAATAAAAATGCGTACAACCTGACTTAATGTTATGTTTGGCCGTTTTTCGCAGAGGTTCCGGGGGGCCCCCCCGCAGGGGTTGCTTATGAAGCACTTCCACATCGCGGGGGTGACACGGCTCGGCCATCCAAAAAAAAACTTTTTTCTGGACATTCCCGCTTAACGTCTCCCGCTTATCCCCACGAGAACAGCGCCCAGTAAAGTATTATCTTGCCCGTTTCGAGCGCTACCCACGTCCGGAGCGCCTTGACCCTCCACCAGTGTTTCAGGGAGTGCCGCGTCCAGCCGTACCGTTCCAGGGGCACCGGCAGGCAGTGCAGCCGGATGGCGGGATCGCGAAAGGTCTTCTCCGCGATGAGCCGGATCCTTCTCATGTGCAGCGGGTTCGACACCAGGGCGATATGCAGCGGCCGCAGTGTCACGTCCGCCGGTTTCGCCTCCTCGCCGGAATCGGCCCCTCCGGAGTCGGCGAGGGGGGATGGCTTCTGGACTTTGAGCCAGTCCGCCAGTCCGTTGACCTCGGCGATGGTCGAGCGGCAGGTGTCGAGAATGGTGACCCGCGACATATCGAACCCCTGCCGTTCGAGCAGCCGGGCATACCGGTGATTGTAGTCGCTGATGACCCAGTGCGCCTGCGGAAAACGGCGCATGAGCTCCCGCGAATAGGTGATCCGGATGTTCTCGCCGCCGAAGGTATAGATGACGTCGATACGGGGGGGAACGGGGTCCGCCGTTGCAAGCCAGGTACCGGCCAGGAAAAGAAAGGCGGCTCCGGCGCACAGCAGCAGGACGAGGATGACGAGGACGGCGACGGCCGGCTTTGCGGATCTTTTCGCCATGGCGCTCCTCATAGCCGCCCGAGGAGTCGGTAGGCGGCCATGCCGTACCACTCGTGAAGTGCGTATGTCGAGTACAGGAGCGTGGAAGCGCTCGGAATCCGGTCGATGAGTTTCATGGTCCGCGGCGCATCGGCGATAAAGTTGGTCGGCGCGGGCTCGACCGTAAACCCGAGCTTTTTGAACACCATGACCGCGCGGGGCATGTGTACGGCCGAGGTGACCAGGATGATGGTGCGCGGCAGGTGCAGGCTGTCGAGCAGTTTCCCGGTCAGGAGGCCGTTCTCGTAGGTATTACGCGCCTTCGTTTCGAGCAGGATCCGCGAAGAGTCGATGTCGAAGAGCCCGCGCAGGAGGCGGGCCGCCGCCTCGGCCTGCGAGCCGGTCGTCGTCCGGATGAAGTCGAGATTGCCGCCGGTAATGACGATCCGGGGAGCGACCCCCTCCTTGAAGAGCCTCGCGGTATACAGGATGCGATCCCCGGCCGCATTGATCTCGTCGTAGAGCCGGGGCGGCATTCGTGGAACCTCGCCGCCGGTGAGGAGCACGATGCACGGGGCGGGCTCGACCTTCGGAAGGGGGGGGTAACGCTTCTCGAGGCTGCGGATGAGGCGGTAGGAGAGCGGATCGGTCGAAAATGCGTAGAGAACCGCGCCCGAAAGGATAACGAGCGCGAGTCCCGCGCCTCGTTTGCGCAGCAGAAGCGCGATGACGCCCGCGGCGATGCAGGCGACGGCGAACCCCAGCGGGTAGAGCGGCAGCGCGAGGAAGTTTGACAGGTATGACATGAACACGGCGCCGGTCACTCCCGTCTGGCAATTGGTCTGACCATCGCGGCATCGATGGTCGTTATGGCGCGGCCGAGACATTCGACCGTCAGGATGAGGCGATCCTGGTCGCGCACGGTCGTCACAATGCCCCGGACTCCCCGCAGCGGTCCCGCCTCGATGGAGACCTCTTCGCCTTCGGTAAAGCTCGACGGGCAGGGTTCGAGAAGGACGCCTTTTTCAAGGAGACTGTATATCTGCCCGAGCTCGGCGATAAATTTTTTCTGGTGCCTGATCTCGATGATGGTCGCGACATGCCCCGTGGCGTAGAGGCCGGCGTGCATCTCCTGCGTGCCGCTGAAACTCAGGTAGCCGGCGAAGAGCGGGAGCACCGATTTCCGTGGTTTGTTGTTGTCCCGGCGCCGGGTGATTTTGACCGCGAGGGGAAGGTAGTACTCGATGCCCAGCCGCAGGCAGTCGTCGGCCAGCGCCTTCTCCTGGCGCGGTTTGACATGGGCGATGAACCAGGGAAGCGGCGCGTCGGCAATCGGGCGATCGGGGCTGCGGGCGGGTGGATTCTCGCTGACTCTTCGCATGGCGGCTTCGCTTCGCTACCGCGCCGCGCCGTAGCGGCTGCGGTACTCGGCTATCTTCGCCAGAATCGCGTCGGTGAGCACGACCACGCCGTCGATCGTCCTGCCGTGCAGGTGGGCGATGATCTCGTCGAGGGTCACGATGGCGAAGGCGGCAATGCCGAATTCGTCGGCGAGTTCGGCAAGCGCGCCCTTCTCGCCCACGCCCTTTTCCATCCGGTTGACGGAAACTATCAGGCCCGCAAGGGAAATCCCGGGAGTTTTCCCGAGCAGGGCGACCGTTTCCCGCACCGAGGTTCCCGCGGTGACCACGTCCTCGACGATGAGGATGCGGTCGGGGGCAACGGGCGCATGCCCGATGAAGATACCGCCCTCCCCGTGATCCTTCGCCTCCTTGCGGTTGAAACAGTAGGCGACGTCCCGGCCGTAGCCGGCGGCGAGCGCGGAGGCGGCCGTCACCACGAGCGGGATGCCCTTGTAGGCCGGGCCGTAGAGAACATCGAACCGGTTGCCGAGGTTTTTTACCATGGCTGCGGCATAGAACTCCCCGAGAGACCGGATCTGGGACCCGGTGCGGTAGTTGCCGGTATTGATGAAAAACGGTGTCCGTCGGCCGCTCTTGGTCGTGAAATCGCCGAACGTGAGCACGTTGCTGCGAACCATGAACTCGATGAACCGCTGCTTGTAGGTTTCCATGAGAAGAGTAAAAATCGTATATGCGGCGAAGAGAAACCGCATATGAGGAAAATCAAAGGTCCGAAGTAACTTGGATGGGAGAACCATGCATTTACCATCAAATGCTGGTGGGGGAACCTCGCTTCTCGGGTTCCCCCTGGTCGGAGCCGCGCAAAGCCGCGTCTCCGACGCACCCTCTCCTGCGGAGGTGCCGGGCCGGTCCCGCCTGTGGCGGGGCCTCGGCACTTCCGCAACGCCAACATTAGGTGGAAAAAACACGGGAACATATAAAAAAGCCCGAACAAAGGCCCGAAAGGGCAGTTACGGGTTACGAGACATTGCCCTTTCATGAGTGTAAACCGGAAAGGGGTATCGACACCCGCAGCCCGTCGAACGCAAAATGCATCCACGGTTCGAGCTTTGCGCCGTCGATCCCGTAATGGATATCATGGCTCAGGTGCGTAAAAAAGCACTGCCGGGGCGCAATTTTTGCGGCCAGATCCATGCTCTGGGCCAGGGTGAGGTGAGAAACGTGCTCCGGGCTCTCGCGCAGGCAGTTGAGGATGAGCGTATCCGCCCCGCGGCACGCTTCGATACCGGCGTCGTCGATGGTTTTCAGGTCGGGAATGTAAACAAGAGGACCCATGCGGAAGCCCCGGCATCCGGCCAGGGCCCCGTGGCCCACCGGGATGGGGGTGACCCTCTCGCCGAAAAGCCAGAACGGTCCGGTTACCGCGGTGGCATCTATCGAAGGAATTCCTCCTCCCACAAAGGCGTCCGGGTCGAAAATATACCGGTAGGTCGAGCGGATCGTCGCGACCGATTCGGGCGATCCATAGAGCGGCAGCGGTTTGGCGCGGCTGCGGTCGTAGGAGCGAAGGTCCGGGATGCCGCCGATATGGTCGGCATGGGAGTGGGTGATGAGCGCCGCATCGATCCGGAGGATTTTCTCGCGCAGCACCTGCGCCCTGAAATCCGGCGAGGCGTCGACGAGCACGTTCATCCCGCCCCACGCGACGATGATCGAGGAGCGCGTGCGGCGATGACGCGGATCGGTTTCGGAAAGACGGCAGACGTTTTTCCGGCACCGGGTATTCCCATCGATCATGCAGTCGATCATCGGGACGCCGTGGGAAGTTCCGGTGCCCAAGAAGATTATCTCCATAACCACCATAAATACTTTACCCCGGCGGGGATGAAGGAGGGGGGAGCAATTGCCCGGCTTTCGGAAGAATTGGCCGCCTTCTTTCCTGTCGTGTCCGTGACCCGATCTCCCGCCTATTTCTTCCCGCTTGCCTTCCCGAACCCCATCTTTTTTTCTTTTCCCGGCGAATACTCTTTATTTCTTTTCACCGCTTTATCGAGATTACTTGTGGGGTAAAAAGAAGGTATTTAGGAGATTTTGGCAATGAATCGGCAGGAAGTCAGGAAAAAAAGAAACCCCCCGATTTCATCAAAAACCAATGACTTCGGAGGGCTTTAAAATGCCGCCTCACAGAATTGAACTGTGGACACATGGATTTTCAGTCCATTGCTCTACCGACTGAGCTAAAGCGGCAGCCAAATTTCGAACGGATGTAGAAAATACATACTCGACGACTGATTTTCAAGCACACTGCGTCTTTTTAATGAACTTTTTATCGATCTCAAAATAATCCTGCTCGGCAAAATAACGGTCGATGTCCGCAACGCCGGTAAAATCTTCGAGGCGATCCTGCGGCTCCCTCCCCATGACGTCTATTTCGATGAGGTTGTAGACGATATTCCCGAAGTCGTCGGTGGTTTGGATACCCCACCCGGCAAGGACGCTCCGCGCAAGGGGGCCGAACTGGTGCCGGGCAAACTGAAGAAGGCTGAGGGAAAATTCCGAGCCGCTCACATGGCGGATCTCGCCGATCCGGGCGAGGCAGTAGGAGAGGCCGGTCAAAACAAAAAGGTACGCACTCAGTTTGTAGCGCGTATCTTTCCCGGTATCGAGTATTTCACTCCGTATTTTTTCTTCGACGTCTTCGATCTCCATCCGGTCGAACCCTACTTGATACTGATGAAGGTCGTCGGGTTTTTGCCCTCGTGGAAAGTTATCTGCTGGGTCACCTCTTTGCCGTCCTTCACCAGCCGTATCGTATGGGTACCGGGGGTAACCGTCAGTTCGGTGTACGATTTGCCGATCAGCTGGCCGTCGAGGTAAACATCGGCGTTGGGCGGTTGCGAGGCGATGAAGGTCGTCGATGCCGAAGCCTTTGCCGTGCCTGCCGCGGATTTTGCCGGCTTCGCGGAAGCGACGGTTTCCGCCTCCTGGGAAGCGGCCATCTCCGCCTTTTTACGGGCGGCTTCCCGCTTTTTGGCCCTGGCCTTGGCATGCGCGGCCTTTTTCGAAGCAGCCTCACCGGGTTGCTGCTCCTCGGCAGGTGCCGCAGTGGCAACCGATTCAGCCGGAGCCGGAACCGCGGCCTGTTCGGGCGCTTTTTCGGCGGGAGGCTGGGCGGCGACGGGGGGAACCGCCGCTTTGGCCGTTTCCGGGAGCGTTCCGGTCGGCGCGAGCGCCGGTTCCTTGCCGGATGAAAAATAGCGGGTTACGGCAAAATAACCGCCTGCACCGAGAACGATGAGGAGCACCACGGCAATGGCCACCGGCACGGCGGGTGACTTTTTAGCGGCTGCCGGCGTCGTCCGCGCGGTTCTCTCGGGAACGACCGCCTTTTCCACGGATTTCTTTTCGAGAATAGCCTCGAAATCGTCGAAGTCGGCTGCGGGTTTGGCGGCAACGGGAGCGGCTTTCGGCGGCGGAGGCTTCGGCACACTCTTTTCCGGGACGCGGACCGGGCGCTTTGCCTCGGGACCGGCGGCTGCCGGGGCCGGTTTCGGCGGAACTTTGGGCGAAACGGGAGGCTTCGGCGATGCCGCCTCGTGCGAAGCGGGCATGGGCGCCATCGGGGCACGCGGCGGCAGACCCGGCTGCGGATGCGGTGGAGCAAAATGCGGCTGGGCAACCGGTCCGGGAGCGTGCCGAACCGGGGCCGGCGGCTGCTGGGCGGACGGAGCGGGCGCGGGCGGAACGGCGAGTCCATCGCCGAAGGCCGAACCGATCTCCGCGCGGAGATCGTCGAACTCGGAGATGGGCGCCTTGTGCGCGGCCGCGGCGGGAATGCCACCGACCTGGCCGGCCAGATCTTCGGACAGCCGGATAATTTCCGCCTCGTCGGCGAATACCTTCAAGATATTCTGAACGCCGCTCTTCTTCAGAATGTCCATGACCGGCGGCTGGGGCGCAAGGAGGGAGAGCCGGCCGAAAACATCGAGCATCCGCTTATTCATGACGATAAGCGCATTGATGGTATCGGAGTAGAGATAGTCGAGCCGGGCGAGGTCGACGCTGATGTTCCGCTTGCCTTCGGAAATCATCGAATCGATAGTCTGCTTGAGCAGATTTGAATCGAACACTTCGTCCGGCTCAAGCACCGGTTCGACGATTTCGAATAATCCGATGGTACGAGTCTGGAAGTTAATATTAACCTCCCTGATGAGGGTACATCGTGCAATAAGCGCCTGGATGTTCATGGTACGCCAGACAGGAATTGAACCTGTGACCTTCGGCTTCGGAGGCCGACGCTCTATCCAACTGAGCTACTGGCGCATAATTTATCAATATATATGCAGTAAAGTGCTCTTTCAAGCCCGGCGGGAAAAAATTTTCCGGGCGGTATGTTCGATGCCTGCTAACCGGATAAATATAAATGATTCATGCTATTGCCGGAAACTCCGCGTCACTGCCCGGTTTCGGCCGCCGCTCTCAGTCGCTCCGCAAGGGACGAATAGCGGAGAATCGCCTTATTATTGGCCACGGCGATGGAGAGTGCCTTTCGGGTGCCCACGAGAACGCAGAGCCGGCGCGCCCGCGTGAGCGCCGTATACAGCAGATTCCGTTGCAGCAGGATGAAATGCTGCGTCGAAACGGGAATCACCACCGCCTTGAATTCGGATCCCTGACTCTTGTGAATGCTCATGCAGTAGGCGGGGACCAGCTCATCGAGCTCCCTGATGCCGTAGCGAACCGCGTTCCCCTCGAAATCGACCGTTACCCCCTCATCCTCGTCGATGGCGGTCACGACACCGATATCGCCGTTGAAGACGCCCAGGTCGTAGTTGTTGCGCAGCTGCAGAACCTTGTCGCCCAGAATGATCTCCATGGAGCCGCGCGAGATTTTTTCGGTCGAAGCGGCGAGTTCTCGCTGGAGACGTGCCGTAAGGTTCAGGGTCCCGAGCGGGCCGCGGTGCATGGGAGAGAGCACCTGGATGTCGGCGACGGGATCGATGCCGTAGCGGGCGGGCAGCCGCCGCGCAACCAGGTCGACGATGGTTTCGACGCAGGCCTCCGGATCCGCCTGCGTCATGAAAAAACAGTTGTCCTCCGGAGCGTTGGAAAATTGCGGGACAATGCCGTGCATGATCTCGTGCGCCGCGGTGACGATCCGCGACTGCGCCGCCTGCCGGAAGATCTTCGTGAGGTTGACATGGGGTATCCTGCCGCTCGCGATGAGCTCGGACAGGACGTTGCCCGGCCCCACCGAAGGGAGCTGGTTGAAGTCGCCGACCATGACCAGCGACGTCGCCGGAGCGAGGGCCGCAAGGAGGTTACGCATGAGCATGATGTCGACCATCGACATTTCATCGATGATCAGAACATCGGCCGCAATGGGGTTCTCCTCGTTGCGGCCGAACCGCGAGCCGCCGCCGGGCTGACCCTTGAATTCGAGGAGGCGGTGGATGGTCCGGGCTTCGCATCCGGCAACGTTTCCCATGCGCTGGGCGGCGCGTCCGGTAGGGGCGGCGAGGGCGACCGTCCGGCGCTGTTCGGTAAAATAGGAAACGAGTACCTGCAGGATGGCGGTCTTCCCGGTACCCGGTCCCCCGGTCAGCAGGAAGAGCGGGTTCGTTGCGGCGCCAATGACCGCGTCGGCCTGCGCCGGGGCGGCATGGAAACCGGTCCGGGATTCGTATGCGCCAAGCCACCGGCGGAGGGGTTCCGCGCAGGCATCGGCCCCTTCCGGAACACGGCCGATCCGCTTCAGGAGAAACCCGGCTACCGATTTTTCGGCATGCCAGAAGGGCGGCAGGTAGACGCGGTCGCGATCGCGGACAAAAATGTCCATGCCGGCGGCATGATCGAGCGTATAGATCACAAGCTCTTCGGGAACGTCAAGGAGCGGGGCGGCCTGCGCAATGAGCTCCTGCACGGGAAGGAAACAGTGGCCTTCGCTGCCGGCGGCATTGTCCAGCGCGAAGCGCATGCCGGCCCGTATGCGTTTGTATGAGTCGTGCTGGAAGCCCATCTTCTGGGCGATCCGGTCGGCCTTCTTGAATCCTACCCCCCACACGTCGTCGAGCAGCGCATAGGGATCGGCGGATATTTTTTCCCGCGCGGCCGATCCGTACACCTTGTAAATCCTCAGGGCGCCGTTGACCGTAACGCCGATCTCCTGAAGGAAGAGCATGAGATCGCGCAGATGCCGCTGGCGCTGCCAGGACGACTTGATTTTGCCCAGTGTTTTCGGGCCGATGCCGTGGACTTCGCCGAGACGGTCGGGCTCGTTGTCGAGGATATCGAGTGTTTTGAGGCCGAACCTCGCCGCGATATCCTTCGCCCGCGTGGGTCCCACGCCGACGATGAGGCCCGAACTCAGGTAGTGCAGGATGCCGTCGATCGTGGTGGGCCGGACGATCTCGTACCGCTCGACCGCGAACTGCCTCCCGAACCGGCGATGGATTTCGAAGGAGCCCTGGAGCGTGACCGATTCGCCCTTGCCGACGGTCGGCATGACTCCCACGCAGGTCACCGGCTTCGCCTCGCCGGGCGTCTGGAGATGCAGCACCGTGTACCCGGTATCCTCATTCTGGTACGCAAGATCGGTAACGATGCCGTGAAGCGCGGTAGTCATTGCTGGTGCTCTCTCCACCGGCGCCGCGGGCTGCGCCGCATGGACTCCGTTGGGTGCGCCTTCTCCCTGCCGGGATAAGCGCACATAATAAAAAAGGACGGCCCTGAAGCCGCCCTTCCGATGCGCTACTGCACCACAAAAAAAACTACTTTTTCTTATGTCGGTTGAGACGACGTCGTTTTTTTCTTTTGTGGCGGTTGATTTTGGCCTTTCTCTTCTTTTTAACGCTTGCCATTATACGGCTTCCTTCTGTTGAAGTTTCCCTTCAGATGAATGTTCTGCAAAATGGTTTTCGCCGCAGGTTTTGTCAACCCTTTGAATTCCATGCCCCCCAAAGCGGGTTTTGCGAGGGAGTCAGGAGGGTGCACGGTCGGCTTCCAGGAAAAAGGAGAGGAGGGTGGCGATGGAGTCGTCCATGAAGCCCGGCAGCCCCTCGTCATCGACATAGACCTGCATGATTTCGAGTATGGCCAGGAGGTCGCTCCGCGTGAGAGGAGCGCTTTCGGGCGCCCCGAGTTCTTCGATGAGCGGTTCGAGCGCATCGTAGTAGAAGAGGATTCGATCCTGAGTTTTTTCAATGAGATCCGCTTCTTTGAGCAGGCGTCGGCCCAGCGCGACGATCACCGCCTTTTCGTCGGCGGTCAGCGAAACCTCGATCTCGTCGAGCAGGGTATGTTCCGAAACCGGGATATCGTGAAAGTTAAATGCCCGCAGCCTTTCGCGGGTGCCCTCGTTTTTGAGAACGTATCGGTTGCCGTCCCGGGAAAAGTGCTCGCCGAGCAGTTCGTGCGCCTTTTCTACGAAGTCCTTATGAACCTTGATGGTGAGCCGGCGGTCCGCCTCGGTCTCGATCGGGAAGGTGGTGGAGGAGGTCGGATTATCCGCAAAAAACGGAATGTCATTGTCTTTCAGCACCGCGGAGGCGAGCAGGAGGTCGGTGGCCGAAAAGGAGTGCTCGAAGGGAACGAAATCGCCAAGCTCGTAGCGAACCGTTGCGGCCCCGGGTTCGGAACCTGGTTCGCCGCCGCCGGGAAGATCCTTTTCGCCCAGGTTGCGCTTCCGCATGACCTCGGCCATGATCGCCTGCGCCTCAGGCGTGTACTGGTCCCTGGTCCGGAACCAGGCGTTCAGGAGTTCGTCATCCGTGAATTCACCGATCGTGGAACGCATGTCATCCATACCTGCCTCCGGCTCATGGAAGGTCATATCGTTATCGAATGCAGAGCTTTAAAATACATTTTCGATGCCTCCTCCGGCAGCAATAGAAGCTTCTTGCGGACTGCCGCCGACCCGCCGGACTGAGGTATTTTATACCGATGATGCACTCATTGAAGAGGGAGCAAATTCGATACCATCGCCGGCTCCCGGTTTCTTCCGACCTCCCACCCAGGCGATTGCCGGGGAAATAGCCGACTATGCGATACAAGCTTTTTGCCTTCGACCTCGACGGAACCCTTCTCGACGACCGGAAACTGCTTTCGCCGGCCAATACGCTGGCCCTGCGTGAGATCGCAGCGGCGGGCGGCGTCATTGCCTTTGCAACGGGCAGAATAGGAAGCAGCGTCGACCGCTACCTCCCGTTCGGACTCGGCGACGTGGCGCTCCTGACCCTGAACGGCGCCGAGGTATGGACGGGAAGCGACCACGGCTCATCGCGCATCTATTATGCCCCCCTGTCGAGCTCGATCGCCGATTTCCTCATCGATTACGGCCGGGACCGCGAGTTCGCCCTCAACTACTACATCGACGGCAAGCTCTATGCCGTGCGAACGGAAAATTCGTCCCCGTGGATCGATCTCTACGTGCGGCAGACCTCCTCGACCTACCGGTTCGAAACATCGCTCGACCGGTTTAAGGGACGCCTGCCCTCAAAGATCATCTTCGTCGGTTCGAAACCCTTTCTCGACGAGCAGGAACGGCAGTTCAGGGCGCTCTGGGGCGAATCGGTCTACATCTGCCGGACGTGGGATTACTATCTCGAATTTCTCGATCCGAAGGCGAACAAAGCATCGGGTCTCGAAGCGCTCGCGCACGCCTACGGGATAGAGCTATCGCAAGTCGCGGCGTTCGGCGACTCACAGAACGATATTCCCATGCTGCAAAGGGCTGGACTGGGCGTCGCCATGGCGAACGCCGGGGCCGAGGTGAAGAGCGCGGCGAGCCGGGTATCGAAATGGACCAACAACGAGGACGGGATCGCCCGGGAGTGGGAAGAGATAAAAAAGATGAAAGACGAGGGGTGAAGGAAGAAAAGCAGCCGATCTTTTTCCGTTCACCCTGTCATTTCCGATACAAACTACATTTTTTCCTCGAGTGGATCAACTATCTCAATCGACTTCAAAAATCGGTCTTTCAGGTTATTGTATCCTTTTCCTAAAAATCTTTTTTTTCCGGCAACTCGACGCTCTTCGATGAACCGAACTCAAACGACCGTTCCCCGCCCGCTACCAGCCTGACCCCTCCCTCCGTCCGTTCGAACCGCATCACCGCTTCCGGCTCCCGCGCCCTTACGACGTCCGCCAGGCAGATCGCCTTCTCCAGCCCGTCCCCGCGTCGGTAGTTCCACACCTCGTCGGGCTGGGCGATACGGGACGGTTCCTCATAGATGGAATCGTTCGCCATCTCCGCAAGCGAAGCGTACGATTCGTCAAGTGTCCGGTCCTTCAGCCCCTCGATGCAGACCGGGTTGCGTTCGAGGGCGGCCTTGAGAAACGGCTTCCAGGGCGCGGCGGCGCAATCGCGGAAAGCGCTGAAGGCCAGGTCGCAGCTCGCATTCGACCCGCGCAGAGCCCCGATCCGTTCCCGCGCCTCAGCCGCCGAGGCCACCCCGTCCAGATCGATGGGCGTCGTTTCGACGGGCAGCTTCTCCCCGAAGGCGGGGAGGCGCGGCTCGGTCCGGCAGAATTTTTTCAGCTCCGGGATCACCTGGTCCACGCTGTAGCACGCATGGTGGAGCTGCGACTTCAGCCGCTCGATGGTGTCCTTGTCGTCAAGAGATACGCGCGTGGTGCGGAAGAACTCCTCCAGTTCGTTGAGCAGGAGCCTTCCGGGAATCGGGCCGGGATAGAATTCGTCCTCCTCGATCTCGCCGAGCAGGAGGCCGCGCATCCCGTCGCCGACGCGCGCCTTGGAGTTGTGTTCATAGGCGAACACCTTCTCCGCCTCGATGTAGCGGGTCTTGTCGAAGGCGGTATAGGCGATCTGGAAACAGCGCTGGAGCTGCGACTGGCAGCGCAGGAAATTGGCGAGAATCTCGAAGTCGATGAAATCGGACGAGAGGAACGAGCGCAACCGGGACGAAAGAGCCCGGTAGCGCTCGGGGTTTATGGTGGCCTCGGGATAGAGCGAATGGATGTAGCCGGTCCGGTCCGCGACGATCGTCACCTGTTCGTTTTCGAGCGCCCGGCGGGCCTTGGCGGAGAGCTCCGATCCGTTGAACCACATGGTCCGCGTGACGATCCGGCGGTTGTTGGTCAGAATGCCGGTTCCGATGTCGAGGAAGTTCTGGGAGTGGAGCGGCGTGGCCAGGAGAAAGATCCGGTCGAGCGAAATCCCCGCGACGACGAAGGCCGCGGCCGCATACAGGGCCGAGAGCGACACGCATTCGCCGGCCCCGGTCGGGTAGCCGGGTTTGTAGCGGAAGCTCTCCATCGCCTCGATCGTCTCGGTCTTCCAGTAGGGAATGCTGTCGGAAGTGTATTTATCAAGGCCGAAATGCCGCCGGATGTCGATGGCGAAGTAGTACTTGTCGCCCTCGTAGCCGAACAGGGCGTTGCTTTTTTCAAGCACCTCGGGCTTGATGAATGACGAAAACCTGGCAAGCTCCTTCCCCTTGGTCGTCAACCCCCAGGTGTCCAGGTCGAGATTGAAGGCGAAGTGCTCCATGATGTACTGTTTCAAGCGCATGATCCGGCGCTGCGGCGACATTTTTCCGGAGCCGTCGAACCAGGGATCGCTCCGCCACCGCCAGAGCCTCGGCGACATGATATTGGCAAGCACGAGCGCATAGAGCAACTCGGGAAAGATAAAAACCTCCATATCGGACAGCGTGACGGCCGAAGAGTAGCGTTCGACCGAGCGGGGATCGTTTTCGTCATACAGCGTTGTTGCCATAGGGGTTTGCGCACCGGCCCGAAAAGTTTTATTTTGTGGGATTACAACGAAGAGCACCGACCCGGAAAAAAATACATTCAGGAATCGCCCATGAGAGCTATCGGCATCTGTTTCGGCGCAACGACCCTCCAATATGTCGAACTGTCGAAGGACGGCAAGGCGATAGCCGTCGACAACTCCCTGCGCCTGGCGCACGAGGGAAATCCCAAAAAGGTCTTCCTTGACCTCATCGGGAGCGTCCCCGACCCCGCGTCCGCCCGCATCGCGGTCACCGGCCGGTCGTTCCGGCAGTGCGTCGCCCTGTCGTCACTTTCCGAACCGGAAGCGGTCGAGTATGCGCTCGCAAGGGTCTATGCCGGAAAAACCTTCCCGCAGGCGGTGATCAGCTCGGGCGGCGAAACGCAGCTTGCCTATACGGTGAACCGCACGGGCGGGATCGGCGCGGTGCTTTCGGGCAACAAGTGCGCCTCCGGGACCGGCGAATTCTTCCTCCAGCAGATCCGGCGGATGGGGTTGACGCTCGACGAGGCGGTGACGCTCGCCCTC
Organism: uncultured Fibrobacteraceae bacterium; assembly: GCA_964651515.1. Lineage (GTDB taxonomy): Bacteria > Fibrobacterota > Chitinivibrionia > Chitinivibrionales > Chitinispirillaceae > BOG-1184. The sequence continues at coordinate 12,775 of CAZYYB010000036.1, read as the reverse complement.
GCCGGCAATCCGCGCCGCATCGCCGGACGTTGCAGCGTGTTCTGCAAGAGCGACTGTACCCATGCGCTCAACAAAGGGGAGTCGAAGGCCGACATCGTCGCCGGACTCTGCCTCATGATGGCCGAAAAAATTCACGAGCTGCTCAAGACCGAAGGGTGCGACCGGATCGCCCTCATCGGGGGAGGTTCGCTGAACCTCGCCATGATCGGCCACCTGAAGACGCGGTATCCGCTCCTCGAACTCCCGCCGCTTGCGGCCTGCTTCGAAGCCTACGGTGCGGCGCTCCGGGCGCTCGACCACGAGGTCCTCCCCCTGCCCTCCGCCCCCGACGCCCTCGTCCACAACCGTTTCGACTCCTTCGCCCGCCACCGCCCCCTGCGCGAGGCGGCCACACTGGTCGATTTCAAGCCCTCGCGCCGCGATACCCCCCGCCAGGGCGATACCTGCATCCTCGGGCTCGACGTCGGGTCCACGACCACCAAGGCCGTCCTTATGCGTCAATCCGACCGGATGGTGGTTGCATCGGTCTACCTGCGGACAAACGGCGATCCGGTCGCGGCGTCGCGCGCCTGCTACGCCGCGCTCCGCTCGCAGACCGCCGGGGTACCCCTGCCGATCATCGGCCTGGGCGTCACCGGCTCGGGCAGGCAGATCGCGGCGCTGCACGGGCTGACCGACAACGTGATTAACGAGATCATCGCGCATGCGGCGGCGGCGGCGTTTTTCGATCCCGACGTCGATACGATCTTTGAAATCGGCGGCCAGGATGCCAAGTACACCTATCTCACCGCCGGGGTCGCTTCCGATTATGCCATGAACGAGGCGTGCAGCGCCGGTACCGGCTCCTTCCTCGAAGAGTCGGCCCGGGAGTCGCTCAATGTGGCAACCGAGCAGATCGCGGACCTCGCCCTCGAGGGGCTCTCGCCGCCGAACTTTACCGATCAGTGCGCGGCCTTCATCTCGAGCGATATCAAAACCGCGGGCCAGGAGGGGTTCGGCGTCGAGGAGATCCTCGCCGGACTCGTCTATTCCATCTGCCTCAACTACCTCAACCGTGTCAAGGGTTCGCGCGGCGCGGGCGCGAAGATCTTCATGCAGGGAGGGGTCTGCTACAACCGGGCGGTGCCGCTGGCCATGGCCTCGCTCATGAACGCGCCGATCATCGTGCCGCCCGATCCCGGGCTCATGGGCGCCTTCGGCGTGGCGATCGAGACCGCCGGCCGGATCGAACGGGGTCTTTCGCCTGCGGGCTCGTTTGGCCTCGACGAACTGGTCGAACGCGACGCCGTCCGCGAAGGCGGCTTCGTCTGCACCGGGGGACGGGAGAAGTGTGAGGCGAAGTGCGAGATTCTGCGCATCCGTATCGGCGGCCGGAGCTACCCCTTCGGCGGCGTCTGCAACCGCTATGCGAATCTCCGGCTCCATCGCGAGGTGTCGGTCGCGGATCTCGACCTGGTTGCGCTGCGGCAGCGGCTGCTCTTCGGGGAATACGGCGTCGCGCCGTCGCCGGGCAAGCGGACCGATCCGGACCGTCCCGAGAGGACGGTCGGTATCATGCGGTCGTTTCTCACCCATTCGCTCTACCCGCTCTACTCGAACTTCTTCGACCGGCTCGGATTCTCCCTTGTCCTGCCCGACGCGATCGACCCCGAAGGCGTGGCGCGGACCGAGTCGTCGTTCTGCCTTCCCGCCGAGATAACGCACGGCAGCTTCCACCACCTGCTCGGCAGGAAACCCGATTACCTCTTCCTGCCCCAGGTTTCGCTCCTGCCGGTCAAGTCGGTACCCATCTGGAGCAAGACGTGCGTATTTGTCCAGGGGGAACCCTACTACCTGCGGACCACGTTCCGGGCCGAGCTCGATCGGCTCGCGATCGTGCTCCTCTCCCCGGTGCTCAACATGAACGCCTCCTACGAAGCGGCGGAGGACGCCGTCGCGGCCATGGCGCGTTCCATGGGGATCGCCGAGGGAAGCGTGCGTGAAGCCTGGCGCTTCGCCTGCTGCCGCCAGAAGGCGTTCGAGGAGCGACTCATCGAGGAGGGGAAAATGGCGCTCGCCCGGCTCGATGCCGATCCGGCCGCCTTCGGGATCGTGGTATTCGGCCGGCCGTACAGCGCCTTTGCCGCGGATGCCTGCAAGGGCATCCCCCACAAAACCGCCTCGCGCGGCCGACTGGTGATCCCGTACGACATGCTGCCCGCCGCCGACCGCGAGGTGGACCGCCGCATGTACTGGGCGACCGGGCAGAAGATCATGAAGGCGGCCTCCTATGTCAAAGATCATCCGAACCTGTTCGGCTTTTACATTACCAATTTTTCCTGCGGTCCGGACTCCTTCCTGCTCGGCTACTTCCGCCGGGCCATGGGAGCCAAGCCGTCGCTCACGCTCGAGGTCGACCAGCACACGGCCGACGCCGGGATCGACACCCGGGTCGAGGCGGCGCTCGATATCATGGCGGGCTTCCGCCGGCTTGCAGCGCCGCTGCCGCTCCGTCACGCCTTTCGCCCGGCCCGGCTCCTCGGCGAATCGCCCCTGCGCGTCGTCTCCTCGGCCGGGAAGCGTCTCGACCTGACGGATGAGTCGGTCGAGATCGTCATTCCGAATATGGGACGCTACGGCACGGAGGCGCTCGCCGCGGTGCTGCGCGGCCGCGGTTTACGCGCGCGCGCCCTTCCGATCGCCCGCAAGGAGGAACTGCTCGAAGGCAGGAAAAATGCGACCTGCAAGGAGTGCCTCCCCTACCTGGTCACCACCGGCTCGTTCATGAGCTACCTGAAAAAGAGGACGAACCCGAATCTCGTGACCCTGCTCTTCATGCCGACCGGCGGCGGGCCGTGCCGACTCGGCCAGTACGGGCGGGCTCTCGCCCAGGTCATCGAGAAGAACCGGATCGAGAACGCGGCGGTCCTGTCCCTGACCGACGAGAACGGCTACGGCGGCCTGGGCAATCGCGCCCTGCTCAAGGGGTGGCAGGGCATCGTAGTGGCCGACGCGGTGGGGGATATCCGGGGCATGCTGTCGGTCGCTGCCGATAACCGTGACGCCGCACTTGCCGCCGTCGAGGAGGAGTGGCGAACCATCCTGGGCTATCTCGAAGGAAGCCGCGGCGGCGACCTCGGGAAACTCCTGGCCGACTTTGCAAAGCGGCTATCGGGCATCCCGCTCGCCCGCTCGCCCGCAACCATCCCGATCGTCTCCCTGGTCGGCGAGATCTACGTCCGGCGCGACGAGTTTTCGCGGAAGAACATCGTCGATTACCTCGAACGCGCCGGCTTCATGGTGCGGGTCGCGCCGATTGCGGAGTACATGCTCTACAACAACATGGTGGTCAACGCCGGCCTCGTCGAGCACCCGCTTACCAAGGGTGAACGGATGCGGATACGGCTCACGAGCCGCCTCCAGGAGTGGTGGGAGTGGCGCATCAAATCCCTGCTCTCGCGCAGCGGCGTCTACCCCTTTGAACTGGTGGAGGTGGAGAAGACGGTGGCAAGCGCGCGTCACCTGATCAATATCAATTTCCGCGGCGAAACCATCCTGACCGTCGGCTGCGCGCTGCGGGAGATCCTCGAACCCTCGTGCGGGGTGATCTCCATCGGTCCCTTCGGCTGCATGCCCTCCCGCGTGGCCGAATCGATGCTCAAGAAAGAGATGACCGCCGAGGGCAAGGGCCGCCTTCCCGGATGGAAAGACCGCGCCCGGGCGTTCGAGGATATCGGCAGCCTGCCCTTTCTTGCCGTCGAGACCGACGGCATGCCGTTTCCGCAGATCGTCGAGGCAAACCTCGAATCGTTTGTCCTGCAGGCGACAAAGGTGCACGAACGCATGGCGGCAATAAGAAAAAAGTCGGGCGGGCGATTTTCACTTGAGAAGAGGCCGCTTTTGAAGCTGTGCGGGATGGTGGGGAAATCGGCGAGGCGGGCTTTTATGCCGGGAATACTGTAAGGCGGACATGGCAAAGAAAACGATCAATAAAAATCATGAAAAACATATTCAAAACAGCCGAGCTTGGACAGGAAACAGTACTCCGGAAATTCCGGAATACTGCCGAAGACGGGAAATCATACGGACACAATTTTATGGTCTTGATGCGATAATTTCCGTCGGATACCGGGTTAATTCCATCCGTGCCACACAGTTCCGCATTTGGGCAACGAAGGCTTTAATAGTCCGGTGAGGCGGCCCTACACCCTCTTCTTCCCGCTGACCTCCGTGGCGTCGAGCCGCAGCACCTCGGTCACCGACAGCACCTTCTCGTTGAACTGCGGGTGTCCGGGAAAGCCGTAGTGCCGCATGACCAGTTCGAGCCCGCGGACCCGCTCGGCCGGGTCGGCCACGATATCGAGCCTCCCGTAGCCGACGAGGCTCCGGAATTTCACCCCCCAGCGGCACGGCTCCTCGTCTTTGTAAATTTCGTGGTCGATATCCATCTCGAAGCAGACCGGACTGTTCTTTTTGAGGAGATCGATCTTCCTCCCCGCCTTTGCTCCATGGAAATAGAGGACGAGCCGGTCGTCCCAGGTGTAGCCGAAACTCATCGTGACGATATAGGGCATGCCGTTGTCGGCGAAGGCAAGGCGGCAGGCGTCCGCCCGCTCCACGATGTCCTTCATCTCGGCGGCATCATCGATCCGCCGGTCGGTCCGTCGAAGTTGAGCCATATGGTTATCCCTTTTATCTTGTGTTATTCGGTGAAAGAAAGCCGTTTAATTAAGGAAGTGTGGAAGCGCTCCCCCATCGCGGGGGTGACCCGGCTCGGCCATCCAGAAGAATTTGACCATCCTATATATGTTCGGCCCGCCAGTGGCGCATGAGTGCGGCATGCGCGGCCAGACGTTTCGAACTCTTGAAAAAGAACACGAGCACGATACCCGACGCAAAGCCGCCGATGTGCGCCCAGAACGCCACCCCGCCTCCCGACGGCGTTATGGAGGGTATGGCGCCGACGACCTGCAGGAGGAACCAGTAGCCGAGCATGATCCAGGCCGGAAGGACCACCATCCGGGTGAAGAAACCGAGGAAGACCAGGACATGCACGCCGACGCGCGGGTAAAGCACCACATAGGCGCCGAGCACCCCGCTTATGGCGCCCGATGCGCCGATCATGGGGACAGCACTTGTCGGGTCGGAGTATACCTGCGACAGTGCCGCCGCGAGTCCGCAGAGCAGGTAGAAGATCATGAAGCGGACGCGCCCCATCGCATCCTCGACGTTGTCGCCGAAAACCCAGAGAAACCACATGTTGCCGATGATATGGAACCACCCGCCGTGCAGGAACATGTGCGTGAAGAGTGTCTCCCAGTGCGGCGTCGCGCCGACCATATAGTGAAGATGGCTGCCGAGCGCTATGTGCGTGCCTGCGGGAACGGTACGGAGCAGCTCGCCGGGAACGAGCCCGAGGGTTCGGACCGACTGGAGCATGGCGGAAGGGGACCCCATGCCCTGGATCGTGATCCAGATCACGATGTTGGCGAGGATGATAAAAAGGGTCGCGAGGGACTTGTTGAGCGTCGGGTTGTCGGCGCGAAGGGGGATCATGGGTATAAAATATTAAATGGATCGATTGCGACCGAGGGGAGCTTCGGGAAACTGCTCGCCGGGGCGAAGCGCTACTGAAGCCTGACGAAGCCGCCCGGCGTCAACTTGAGAATCGCGGCTTCGGTATTGTCCCGCCTTTTCGGGTCGAAGGTGATGAGCCCTGAGGCGCCTTCGAATTTTTGCAGCTTCGAGAGCACCTCCGCGATGCGGGAGGCGGAGAGGGAGGGGCCGGCGCTGTCGATCGCATCCGCGATGAGCGTTCCGGCATCGTAGCCGAGTGCGGCGACTCGGTCGGCGTCCTCGTGAAAGCGCGCCGCGTAGTCGCCCGCAAAGGGGGGCCACCCGCGCCACGAGGCATCGGGCTCGAAAGGCGCGGAGATGATCGCGTTCTGGAGATACCGGTTTTCGTCAACCGTTGTCTTCGGCGATCGCCAGCCGCTCGAACCGAGGAGCTGCGCCCGGATGCGGTTGAAGGCGAGCTGCGAGGTGAGCGCCGGGAGGTCCGACGCGTCGGAGGGCAGGAAAATCGCGCCTATCGAAACCGATGAGTCGGCAAAACGGGCGCTGTCCGCCCACGAGACGCTTCGCACCGGCCGATAGTTTCCGCCGCGTTCCCGTGCGCGCGCGTCGAGCGTCCTGACCAGCAGCTTCTTCCGCAGATCGACGAAGAGAGCGGTGTAATCGCTGGCCCCTTCCTCGTAGGACTCTTCGATGAAAACGGTTCCGCCGCTGCCGGTCACCTCGTCCCTGAAAGCGTCGCTCATGGCCGCACCGACCGCGGTACGGGGCGCAAGGATGATGAATTCGCGGATATGGAGGTTTTCGAGCGCATAGCGGGCCACGGAGCGGGCAAGAACGCCCACCGTGATGTTCATCTGGAAAATATTCGGCCCCAGCGCAGCGATGCCGTCGTCGGTGGCGGTCGGCGTGAGCATGACCGTCTCCCTGCCGATAAGCATCCCCGCACTGACCGTTGCCGTGGGAGAGAGCACGGGGCCGATGATCGCGGGCAGGCGATCGTGCCCCAGAAGATCTCGGGTCGCCCTCGCCGTTTCGATGAGCGAGCTCCTGGTGTCGTGTTTGACAATAGAAACGCGGGTCCGGTGCGCCTCGTTATGCTTTTCGAACGCAAGCTCCACGCCCCGTTCCACCCGCACCCCGACATCCGCATCGTCGCCGGTAAGCGGGGCGAGAAGACCGACGAACACATCGGTGCCCCCGGCAGCGGCGGCCGGCGGGTCGCTCTCCGGCAGGGGGGCAGGATTTTTTACCGCTGCGACCGGGTCCGCACGATCGGACGGGGGGGCACCGGCAAGCGCCGCCCGTATGCGGGCATTGAGCGGCGTCCGGACCAGCTCGTCGGAGGCGGCCAGGGCGGGAGCGTTGCGGCGGATGACCGCGACGCTCGCCATGACCAGCGAGTCGAGATCGCCGGCGACGCCGGCGTCGAGGGCGGCGGAATAGGCGACCAGGGCGGGAATGAAAAGTCCCTGTCGCGCCTGCGAATACCCATAGAGGTACGATACCCGGGGCATGAACGCGGAGGAGGAAAACTTATCGCGGAAGAGATCGTAAAGGCTCGCCATCGGCGTCATGTCGTCCCGGCGCGCAAAGGCTTCCATGACCAGCGGGATCAGGTACTCGGCACCGGGATCCTGGCCGTTGGAGATCAGAAAATCGCGGATCACGACGATGGTCGAATCGTACTCGCCCGCACGGTAAAACTGCCGGGCCTTCGAAAAAACCTCCCGCGCGTCTCCGGCAACAAGGGACGAGGCCAGGCCGATGAGGAGAATGAACAGTGAGGTCCGAACGCGCCGCATGGTTGCTATTCCAGGAAAACCGATCCGAAATCGAGGGTATCGATCGCCGCAACCTGCATGCGCAGGGTATCGCCCTCCTTCCGGAAGGGGGACCGGGAATAAACCCCGAATACCGATTCGCGGGCGAGGAGCGGTGCACGGCAGCGCATGGCAAGCACAACCGCGTCGAACGGCCTGCAATCGATGCTTGATGCCGTCCCTCCGGCAAGGATTTCGAGACGCGCCATGAGGGACTGGCTCTCCGTCAGGTACAGCACCGCGCGGGTAAGCGTGCCGCCGAGATTTTCAAGAATGGTTTGCGCGACATGGATCGCCGCCGGTTTGTCCGGAGGGATCCGGAGCGTTTCCATGGCGATGGCGCCGGCATCCAGCGGACCGACGGGCAGAAGCAGGTGTCGGTCGCCCGCCGTTTCTTTAAGGACGACGACCGGGGCATTTTCCCCCTCCGGTGCGGCAAAAGAAACAAATTCGATTCTGACAAGCATTCCGCCGCACACCTCTCGCGCCGCCGCCGCTTCGGGCAATGAAACGACTTCCCCGCCCTCTATTTCGCGGGCCCGCCCGGGCGACCTGGGATTCTTGGTAAAAGTGCCCTATTTTTTCCTCTTGATTACCTTTGCGGCAGGCTTTACCGTCGACGGCGCCGGTGCTTTCGGCTTCGGACTTTCGGCCGCTTTTTCGGCAGGTGCCGTCCGTATAGGTTCAGCTGCTTTGACCGGAGCGATAGCCGGTTTGCTCTCGTGCGCTACCGGCGTCGGCGCCGGTGCAGCCTTCACCGCAGCGGTTCGTGCCGCTTCGGCTTTCCGGCCCGCCTCGATCTCGGCCGCGATCTCTTTTTCCGCCTGCTTCCAGTCTTCCTCGTGAAAACCGGGAAGCTTTCCGCGCTTCAGATACAGGTCATACGCTCGATGCTCAATTCTTTCCTGAATTGACTCCATTGCCGCACCTCCTTATGTAAATCATTGAAGATTTCGCTTATACGCCGCGCCGGGCGTTCCAATTTTATAAATATACTATTATCGAACCCCTATCTAAAAAAGGAGGCAGTCCGCCCACCGCTCAGGGGACGCTGTCCTGGTCGCCGGCCGGGCCGCTGTCTTCCATTGCCGACGAATCTTTGCCGGGCGGGGGAGCGCCCGTCAGCCGCGTATAGCCGGAATCGTCGATCTGGCGGTGCAGGTAGAGGTTGTTCGCGATGACCGCGATTCGCTGCCCGATAAACGCCGAGCCGGCGTTCAGGGGCGATGCCCGGTTCGGCATGGAGAGAACCGCCGCCAGGCGGGCCGCCTCCTCACGCGACAGGTTCCTGCATGATTTTTTAAAGTAGCGCCGCGAAGCCGCCTCGCACCCGAACAGGGTTTTTCCCCATTGCGCATAGTTCAGGTAGAGCTCCAGGATGCGCTTCTTGCCCAGATATTTTTCGAGCAGGAGCGTGTAGCCGAGCTCCTTGTACTTCCGCTCGAAAGTCTTTTCATTCGTCAGGAAAAGATTCTTTGCCAGCTGCTGGGAGATCGTGCTGGCCCCCCGTTTGATGCCGCGCGCCGCCCGGTTATATTCCAGCGCCGAAAGCATGGCCTCGATGTCGAACCCGGGATGGGTGTAGAAACCGTCGTCCTCGGCCGCGATGACCGCCTCGCGGAGGTTCACCGAGATCGAATCGAAGGGAACGAAGATCTGGACCAGGGTATCCCCGGGGGGAAGCGTCGCCCGGTAGCGGGTCATGTAGGCGGTCGCCGCCGGGTTGTGATCGCAGAGATACTTGACCTGCCGGAGCGGCGTGGTCACGTACCGGTACCCGAGGTACAGCCCGGCCGTTCCGGCAATCGCAAAGAGCACCGCGTAGAGCAGGAAGAGCGTCTTGACGGTAACCCACAGGTACCAGGCGATCCGCAGGGGGATACGCGCGTAGTTATTCATGAAAGGCCCACCTTGCCGTTGCCTCCGGGAGAGCGATCCCCGGAGCGCCACGGTCGGCTAAGAAAATACCTTGAGGACCCGCCCCGTGCCACCGGCCGGGGGGCCGTTTTTCATGATACCGATGCTCAAAAGTTATATTTTCTCGCCTTACCCTTCAGCGGCCGCCGGTAAAAAAGGACCGTACCTCCCGGGAGAAAGCTCATGGAAATCGACAGGAAGAACAGTATTGCGATCATCGGCTGCTCCGGATTCATCGGATCGCACCTCGTGGACCGGTTGCTTTCACGAAGCGATATCCGGGTGTACGGCGTCGACCTGGCCTCGGATAAAATCGAGCATCACCGGGGAAACGACCAGTTGACCTTTATCCGCGCCGACATTCACGATCTCGCTGCCGTACGGCGCGTTATCGCGCCCTGCTCCACGGTCGTGCTCCTCGCCGCGCTCTGCAATCCGTCCCTATACAATACGAAAACGATCGAGGTGATCGATGTCAACTGCATCGACACCATTCCCCTCGTGCGCGCCTGCGCCGAAGACGGAATCCGGCTCGTTTATTTCTCGACGAGTGAAGTTTACGGCAGGACCGCGGCTTCGCTCGCCGGCGGCAGTGACCGCGAAAACTTTCTCCTGGCCGAGGATCGAAGCCCGTTCATCCTCGGCCCGGTGTCGGCCGCGCGGTGGAGTTACGCATGCGCGAAGCAGCTCATCGAGCGGGTGATCGAGGCGTTCGGCCGGGAGCACGGCCTCGATTATACGATCGTCCGGCCGTTCAACTTCATCGGCAGCCGCATGGATTTTCTGCCGGGCGTGGACGGCGAAGGCGTTCCCCGTGTGCTCGCCTGCTTCCTGGGCGCGCTCAGGTCCGGCTCCCCGCTCCGGCTGGTTGACGGCGGAGGGAACCGCCGCTGCTTCACCGCCATCGGCGATGCGATTGACGCAATAGTCACGATCCTCGAACGCGCCGAGCCCTGCCGCCGTCAGATCTTCAACATCGGCAATCCGACGAACGAATCGACCATCGCCGACCTTGCGCGGCTCATGGCCGGCACCTGGCGTCGCCTCGTGCCGGGCGATATCCGCCCGATCAGGCTTGAGGAGGTGTCGTCGGCCGAATTTTACGGTCCGGGGTACGAAGATTCGGACCGGCGGGTACCGGACATCGCCAAGGCGCAGCGTCTGCTTGACTGGCAACCTAAGGTGGACCTCGCCCGGGCAATCGAACAGGCGACGGCGGCGTTCATCGATCACTACGGATGCAACTCCGCCGGCGCGAAGGGCTGAAAAATGGCCGCTTCGATATCGCTGGTCATCCCGGCCTACAACGCCGATCGGTATATTGCCGAGGTGATCGACCGGATTCCGCCCGCGGTATGGCGGAACCTCGGGACGGCCTGGATCGTCAACGACGGATCGACCGACCTGACCGGCGCGACGGTCGAATCGCTCGCGAGGCGGCACGAGGGGATCCATCCGGTTCACTTTTCCGAGCGGCGCGGCTACGGAACCGCGGTGAGCGCCGGGCTGCGGCTCTGCCGCGACGAGGGGTGCGACTTCGCCGCCTGCCTCCACGCCGACGGCCAGTACCCGCCTGAGGCGATCCCCGAGTTCGTGGCGGCCATGGTCGCGCGGCGAGTCAACCTCATGCAGGGGTCCCGTATCGCCTCGGGCACCGCCCTGTCCGGCGGCATGCCGCTTTACAAGTTCGTCGCCGGCCGCCTGCTCTCCGCCCTTGAGAACCGCTGCTTCCGGCTCCGCATGACCGATTACCACAGCGGATTCATGGTGTACGACCGCGCCTGCCTCGTCGCGCTTCCCCTGCACCGGATGAGCGGCAGTTTCGATTTCGACCTCGAAGTGATCGCCTCCGCCCGCTCGCAGGGCCTTTCGGTCGCCGAGCTGCCGATTCCAACGAGGTACGCCGGCGAGGTCTCCTACCTGAAACCGATTACCTACGGCCTCCGTGTGCTGTGGGTGTTGGCAAAGTATAAGGCTGGATACTATAAAAAAAGCGAACAACGAATAATGAAAATTGAAAAGTGATTGAAGAAATCACTGTTCCATACGGGTTTTCTACCTAATAGTTCACGCAAATTCCCACCCCCACCGCCTGGGTCCCGGCCGAAACCGGCACGACCTCGACACGCCGCCTCCACGCCCGTTTTGTCACGGGATGCCGGCTGCCGATACAATGACCGATCGCGGTGCCGATGAGCGCGCCGGTAACGACATCCGAGGTCCAGTGCTGATTGCCGTACACCCGCGCAACGGCCGTCATTGCGGCGATTCCGTAGAGCGGGATCGCGACATACCCGTTGTCGATGCGCGCCGCGAGCACGGCGGAGAGCGTAAAGGCCGTCGCCGCATGGCCCGACGGAAACGACCACAGGCTGTCGGCAAATTGAAAAAAAGAAAAACGGTGCGGTCCCTCGTTTGTATAGGGGCGCGCCCGGCCCACGGCGACCTTCAGCACCGTGGTGGCTATCCCTGTCAGGGCGAGCGCGGTAAGCGCGCTCCGGCCGGTCTCGGCGAGCCAGTCGTTCGAAAGGGCGAGGCCCGAGCAGTAGAGTGCTCCCGCCCCGCAACCCGCGTAGAGCCCGTTCCCGTAATCCTGCCAGGGGAGAAGGTAACGGTTCCCCTCAGCCGACGTATGGGCCAGCACGAAATTCCGGACATCGTTATCGAGCGCGAACGCGCCGCCCACCGCCCCGACGGCGAGCGCGCCGACGAGGAGCGACCCGTCGGTCCACTGCGACGGACCGACCGCCAGGGCGCAGGCGTCGGCGATCGAGGTGCCGATATCGGTACGCACGCGAAGCACGAGGCCCGAGCTGTCGGCAGGCGCTCCGGCAGCCATCGACATAAGATGGCATGCGAGCAAAAGGAGCATGCTCCCGATGGTTGCATTCGTCCGACTTTTTTTCGCGAAACGCGCCGGTGCGATAGCTAACCCCCTGCCGCCGACGACGCCAGCAGGGCGCCCAGGCCGGCCAGGTAAAACAGCCCGTCGGCCATGACGTTGAACACCGCCGGCATCGTCGACTTGAGCCGTGGATTCCACCCGACGAAGAATGCCGCATACAGGAGGGCCGGGATCTGCGAAGTGAACAGCAGGGCGATGCGGTACCGTCCCGTCGCCCCGAACAGGAGCCAGGGGAGCCCGATGAGAAGGGCGATGCAGAAGCCGATCATCAGGCGGATCGCCTCGCGGGCCCGTTTCTCGCCGACGATGGTGATGAGCGTTTCGCGTCCCATGATCCGGTCGCCTTCGATATCGCGGAGGTCGAAGATGAGGGAGCGCAGGAAGGCGAGGATGAATATCCAGATGAAACAGACGATGGTCAGTGCACCGGCCGTAAAGGAAGAGCGAGTGGCCTGCGGGATAAACGTCAGCACCGTGCTCCAGGCGAGCGCGATAAACAGGTCGCGGGAGGTCGGAATATCCTTGAGATTATTGTACTTGAAGAACCGCCGCCACGGAGGGGGAACGATGGTGACAT
>CAZYYB010000035.1:0-29479 GCA_964651515.1 uncultured Fibrobacteraceae bacterium | reverse complement strand
TTCGACGGCAGCACGTTCAGCGAGACCATGTTCCAGGCGCTGCCCAGCGCCAGCGTCTGCGTGGCGCCGGCGGTAAAACTCCATACCGACGACCAGGCGCTCGTGCCGCTGCCGCCCGTCGCGTTTACTTCCCAGTAACAGGTCATCCCGCTGGCCAGGCCGGGCACCGCATTCGACGATAGTGCACTGAGGCCCGTCTGGGCGAATATCGTGCTTCCAAAGGTACCGATGGTCGAAACCTGTACGGAATAGGTGTTCGCACCGGTTACGCTGCCCCATGAAAGGCTCAAACCGATGGCCGGAACGGTGGTACCGTTTGCCGGGGACGAAAGGGCGGGGGCGCCGACCGTGGTGGTAAAGCTCCATACCGTCGACCATAACGATGCGCCGAGAGAGTTCGATGCATCTACCTTCCAGTAATAGGTCGTAAGACCGGCGAGTCCGGTCGCGGTCAACGAGGTACCGGTGAGTCCGGGCTGGTCGAGCACCGTCGGGGAGAAGGTGGAAATGGTCGCAATCTGCAGTTCATAGGCGGTAGCTCCCGATGCGCCGCTCCAGCTCAGGGAGGGGGCTGTAGCGATGCCCGAAGCATTATTGGTCGGCAGGGAGAGCGTCGGGGCCGACGGAATGGCGGCAACGCTTATAAGCGTCTGGTTGGCGTTCTGATTGGCGTAGCACAACTGGACCCAGCCTGCGCTGCGCGCCTGATTTTCAATCCGCACTTCATCGAGGCTCCCGACAAAAGCGCGCATGGTACCGCCCGCACCGGGATTAAGGCCGATCTGGGTGGAATCGTTCGTATAGGTGGAGAGATTATACGACAGCGTGCCTCCGGTGGCCGAGGTGCCGGCGGACACACCGTTGACATACCATATCTCGGAACCGGCACCGGGATTGAAGACTCCGGTATAATATTCCCAGGTATTGGCGGTAATATATGAAGTGGCGGCCGGCTTGATACTTTCCCAGGTCCCCGCATTATTCCAGAAGACGCATTCGGTGGCCGTACTGTACGGAACCGCCAGTGCCGTCGCCTGACCCAGGGTAAATATGTCCTGCTCAGTGGTCGGGAGCGTTGCGACCCTGGCCCAGCAGGAGAGGGTCACCGGATTGGGACTGCCTGCAAGACCCGGGGCGACCTTAAGGTCGCCGTTGGAGAAGGTGTAGCAGGAGTCGATGATACCGAGGGTTGTTCTGGTGGGAGCGGTCGTCCCCCCGGTAACCAGCGTGTTGCCGTTGCCGGTCGCATCGGTCAGATCCTGCAGGTGCCAGACCGCGGCAAAGCCGTTGGCCGGGCTGAAAACCTCGGGAGGGTACGACTGACTCGTCGCATTCGCGTTTCCATACCACAGGGTGATGGATTGCGACGAACTGTTCCCGAATACCGTATCGAGCAGAACCCAGATTTCCGCGGAATCCTTGGTGTTGGACCATCGCTCGATCTGGAAGGGCAGCGCCTGGGCGCTATTGAGGGATTTTGAGAAGCGGATATCGGCGCCGGCGGCATTCGCCCCGTTGAATATCTGGTAATTGGCCGGAGTGAGACGGACCAGTACGGGAAAATTGTAGACATTGGAGGTGATATTGGCGCCCCCCGCCGTGGTGTTGAGGTGAATGGGGACCTGCCCCGTCCAGCCGCCGCCGGCGTAATTCTCGAGCGTGGTGAAGCTCCATGTACCCGACCAGCTGCAGACGCCCCCTGCGTTTGTCGCGTTAACGCGCCAATAGTAGGAAGTGGCGAAGCCGGGAGGAATCGCAACAACCTGGGCGGTCGAGGTGATTCCGGTCTGGTCGAAAATGGTGGGTGAAAATCCGGAGTTCGCCGCCACCTGCAGTTCATACGACGAAGCGGCTCCTCCGGCAGTCGAACTCCAGGTCAGGTTCGGGGAGTACATCTGGCCTCCCCATCCGTTGGACGGGGTGACAAGGGCCGGAACTCCGGGCAGCGGCGGCACGGTCGAGAAACTCCAGACCGAAGACCATACGGAGGTTCCCCCTCCGCCGGTCGCATTGACCTGCCAGTAGTAGGTCGTCGAATTGGTGAGCACGCCCAGCACGCCATACGTTCCGGTGATCCCGGTCTGGCTGAAGACCGAGTTCGCGAACGAGGTGGACGAGGTCGAAACCTCAAGCGCATAGGTAGCGGCACCGGCTACCGATCCCCAGTTCAGGCTGAGCGAAACCGGCTGGTTCGCTGCTCCATTTGTCGGACTCGCCAGAGTCGGTGTTCCGATAATGGTGGTAAAGCTCCAGACGCCCGACCATCCGGTCGGATTGGGCGTCTGGCCGGTCCCGTAGGCCTGGACCTCCCAGTAATACTGCGTATAATTTGAAAGACCCGTGATATTCAGGGAGTTGCCGGTCACGCCGGTCTGGTCGAGAAAGGTGCTGCCGAATGCCGGACTGGTCGATACCTGCACCTCGTAGGATGAGGCGTTGGTAATGGCAATCCAGGTTAAGGCGGGGGAGAGCGACAGATTAACCGCGCCCGAGGTCGGGGTGGCAAGGGGCGGCGCCTCCCACGGTGTCGCGGTAGTAAAACTCCAGACGCTCGACCATGGCCCGGTTCCGGTGGAACCCGTCCCATCGACCCGCCAGTAGTAGATGGTTGCGCTCGACAAAGACGCGAGCGCTTGCGTCGTGGCCGTACCGGTTACGCCGGGAAAGTCGAAAACGGTTGACGAAAAACCCGCACCGGTCGACACCTGGATTTCATAGGTACTTACCGCCGAACCGCCCCCCGATGTCCAGCTCAGGCTCAGAGTGGGGAAGGTCTGGTTAACGGCATTATTGGTCGGCAGGGAGAGGGCGGGAGCTCCCGGGGCGAGGCTGAACGGGCTGAGCGATACGCAGCTTGCCCCCACCGATGGGGGTTTCTGCGACTGGTAGCACAGGCTTATCCAGTCGGCGCTGCGATAGGCGCTGTCGACGCGGAGTTCGTCCATGGTGCCGTTAAAAAAGGTCGAGGTGTTCGGCGTATTATTCAGCCCCACCCAGAAATTCGTGCAATTCGCTTCCGCAGTATTCTGCACCATGCCCAGCGTCTGGCTAGCCGCCGGGGCGCCGTCGACGCTGATGTTCTCCGCCGTCATTGCCGTACCGGTACCCTGATATTGCCAGGCGACATGGTGCCAGGTTTTCGTCGAAAGGGCTGCCGTCGAATACATGGTCAGGCCATAATAGCTGTTTGCGGCGGCCGGGCAGGCTCCCCCGGTCGTTTGACTGGTCGATCCGTTGTTAAAAAATATGCAGGTATTACCGCTGTGCTGCTTGGTGAGGTTGTCGCCCTTTGAACATACCGCGCCGGCGGAGGTGCCGTTTAAATAGAACCAGCCGGATACCGTCCAGACATATTGAAAATTGGGATGCGCATTATTGGCACTGGTTGCAGAGTAGTAGCCGTTAGTTCCGTTGAAGGTCTCGCCGATACCGATGCCGGATGCGGTCGTACCCGCATCCTGGGTTATGCCGCCGTTAAGGGTTCCGGTAAGGGCGTTGGCGCTGGCATCGGTCGCATTGCCCGAGGCGGCGCCTGCGGCACCGTTACTCAGGTGATAGACCAGGCTGAAATGGTTTGTATTGTTCCATATTCCCGCCGGGTTCGACGGATTGGCGGTTGCGCTCGCATTGCCGAAATACATTCTGAAGGTCGTCG
Organism: uncultured Fibrobacteraceae bacterium; assembly: GCA_964651515.1. Lineage (GTDB taxonomy): Bacteria > Fibrobacterota > Chitinivibrionia > Chitinivibrionales > Chitinispirillaceae > BOG-1184. The sequence continues at coordinate 25,824 of CAZYYB010000035.1, read as the reverse complement.
GCCCGGTGGTGGCGGCGTTGACCGTGGGAAGCAGGACCCAGAACTCGGCATAGAGGTTGGTGGCATCAAACCGCTCGATCTCGAAGGTCGCCGAGTCGGTCGTGCTGGTGCCGATGGTATCGGAGGTGAAACGGATGTCGTAACCGGAGCCGCTCTTTAAACTCGCAAATACCAGCGAGTCGCTGGAATTGCCGCCATTCGCGATCCTGCCGTTGAGACGGACCAGCATGGGGAAGTTTGCGGGCGCGGTCGTGGTCCCGGTCGGGTTCACGGTCACGGTCCGGAAAAAGGAATACGCGGCGGAAAAGGTGGCATTCCCGGTCGCATTAACCGCACCGGGAATGGCTATGATCGCCAGCTGCACGAGGCAGGAGACCATCACTGCAAAGCACCGGAATCCTTTCGCACGGGAACTTACTTGTCGAACATCCTGCTTTTTCTCGCGAGAATTATTCTGACCGGCCATTTCGAACCTTCCCCCTTCTTTTTAAAAGTAACCATCGATAAAAGTTGATTTCTCAAGGAAGTTGCAACCACCGTACTCATTTCCGGCTAGTGCCGTTATTCAGGCTGCGCCGGCAAATCCGGAAGGACATAATGCACCCCCTCCGGGCCCAAAACAAACAAATATAAAATAGGGAACTCCGGAACCGAAGTCAAGATAAAAATGTCCATTCATGCCTTTCTCGCTCCCTTCAGTGAGATCTCCCTCCAGGCTTTAAAATCAATGCAATACACATGCACTGCCGCTCGCGCAGCAAATCTGTCCCCCTGAGCTTGCCTCCGGGCTCCATCGGGCAAAGGTCATCAAGGCGTTCGGCACGCAGCGGAGAGAAGGTCATGTCACGGGATCATACCGGAATCTGGGTTGAGGGTTTGATCGGGGTACCTCAAAACGGGGCTGTTGAAGGACGGGGCAGTGGTGGTTCAGGGAGGCATATCGGCCGGATGTCTCCGCTAAAAGATTGGACTGGATTTTAATCTCTTGGGTCCAGTCTCAACCGTTTTGAAATGTTATTGGCTACCCCGAAGCACTGCTTCGGGGTAGTTCATTGCAGAGCACCTATTTTACCATTGGATCCTGTATTCGCAGGAATCGGCTCCTTTTTTTCTGCAGGGAGCGGCATCGTTATGGGTAACCTTGACGAAAGCCCCTTTCATCTTGAAACGGTCGACCATGCCGTTTATGATTCCCCGGTCGAAATCGCAGGGGTAGGGATTGGGACAGGTTATCTTCGCCTCGCCCTTATTGATCTTCGCAAAATTGTAGTGCCCGATTCCCTGGTAATTATAGCGATAGACAATTTAACTGTCAACTAAAAATTCCGGCGCGGACCGATGACCGGCATGAATCCATCAATGCAAGCCACAATGTAACCCTCTTTCCGGAGGTTCCGTCCACCCAGATCACCGCAAATTATATTTCGGAGGCCGGCAGGTTGTTTTTTCTGGGGGAGCTCCATGCTACGCGCCGTTTACATCTTTTTGTGCCTGTGTGCGGCCGGATATGCGCAACTATCAACAGACAGTCTCCTCTCCTTCTGGACATTGAACGAGGGAGCGGGAACCCTTGTTCACGATTCGAGCGGCCATGGCCATACCGGCACCATTCACGGAAGCTCCTGGTCCTGGACCTCGGGCGTTATGGGTTACGGCATCCTTTTCAGCGATTCGACCGATTATCTTCAGGCGGACAGTACTGCCGCCTACTCCGACTTCTCCTCATCGCTGACATTTTCCCTCTGGTTCAACCCGAGCAGGCAAAGTGCGGGCAGACTCATCGATAAATGGACCGATTCGGTGGAGGACAAATCCCTCTCCCTGGATTCCAACGGGTCGGTATCGTTTTACCTTTTCGGCGCCATGAAACCGGGGACCCCCTTGATTTCAAACTCTCTCCTTCCCCTGAACCAGTGGTCCACTATAACCGCGACCTACGATGGAGTGACGGCGAAGCTCTACATCAACGGGGCTCTCGATAACGCCGTGGGCTGCAACGGGCTCGTCGGCAACGGCTCGGGAGGGTTCTATGTCGGCAATAATCCCGGCCGGGTTTCCCCGACCGGCGCGGCCGACGGCGCTTCCGGCGCCTTCGACAATATCCGCATCTACCGGAGAGCCCTGTCCGCGGCCGAAGTCGATACCCTCTATACGGACGATGGGGGTTCCGTCTCGGGCGACGCCGCCGCCGGCGCCTGCGGCAATTGCGGCACCGGAACCGAAATGGCGTTCATTCCGCCGCTCTGGTTCACACTGCGGTCACGACGGAAAAAGAAGTCCGCGGTTGCCGATAAAAAGACGCTGTTGCCGGCCAAGTAGTTTTGAATAAAATTAAAATTCCTTTTTTGATGGCCGAGCCGGAACACTAAAAAGGCGAATGCCTTTGGATGGCCGAGCCGGGTCACCCCCGCGGTGAAGGAGTGCTTCATAACCAGCCTCTGCGGGGGGGGACCCACGGATCCTCTGCGAAAACAAAATGCCAAAACCCGAATCGTACGAAGAAGAGAGACAATTTCAGCAAAGCAGCTTAACCAGAAGAATCACCTCTCCATCGGTATTGTTCCCTCCCTGATAGGGGAGGGGAACGGGGAGAGGTCGGGTTGACCCGGGAACCGTTCCCCCACCAGGGCAGCAGTAACGATCGATCAATAATATAATGACGAATTTCACAAAAACCACTTAATTTTACTTCGCCCGCATGGCCGGAAGACAAATGAACGGTAACCGAATATCCGGCGGAAAAATCAAATGAAATGATTGCCCTTGCTTTGCTCCCATCATATACTTATATTGATTGTTGATCGCTCGGAAGTTTTATTATAAACCCAACACATCATTACCTGCAAGGGAGGGGTTTTATGAAAAATTTTCTTGGGGGCGCGGCTCTGTCGGTTCTCCTGTGCGGCGTGGTACAATCGACGCCTGCGCAGGAAAATTACGGGTCCTGGACGTATGTCCGGAATATCGTGCTCAACACGATGCCCTCCGGGGCAACGATCCAGAATTCCGTGACGCAATTCCCCGTTCTCATCCGCTTGACGAGTGCGGACTCCCTGGTTTTTAAAAATTCACAGAGCAACGGGGGGGACATCCGGTTTTCTAAATGGAACGGCGCGCACCTTCCCTTCCAGGTTGCACAATGGAACAGCACGGCCCGATCGGCGGTCATATGGGTGCTGGTCGATACGGTGAAAGCCAACGACAGTGCCGAAGGGGCTTATCCGAAGGGTTACCTTAAAATGTACTTCGGAAAGAGTTCCGCGCCCGACAGCTCCAATGGCGCGACGGTCTTCGATACCAGCGCCGGTTTCCAGGCGGTATGGCACCTGAACGATGTGGGCAACACCAATGCCGGAGGCTACCTCGACGCCACGCCGAACGCGTTGAATGCCACCGGGATCGGTACCAGTGCGAATTCGGATACCCTCGGCATCATCGGCACCGCGCAGTCCTTCGACGGCGCCACCGAGTATTTAACCATCGGCACCACCGGGATAAGCGGCGCCGTGCCGCGTACCATCTCGGGATGGGTGCTCGGCAACTATACCCCCACCGGCACCGCCCGGGCGACGGCGTTCGGCTACGCTCCGAATTCGACGACCAATGACGCCTATTTCGATTTTACCGGCAACGGCGCCACGCCGAACTTCTATCAGCTGTATCTGCGCGCCGGAGGGAACAACGACATTACCACCAACACCAGCACCAATGATCTGCAATGGCACTATCTCGTCGGGACCTACGACGGCACCAATGCCAACGCCTACGTCGATGGAAACAGTGTCGGCAGCTTTGGGGCTACCCTCGCTACGGTCGATGGATTCTTCGTCGGGTATAACCAGCGCTATACCGAATTTTTCCAGGGAGCCATCGAGGAGGTGCGCGTCGATAACGTCGCACGCAGCGCGGATTGGATCACGCTGAGCTTCCAGAATCAGCAGGCGTCGCAGACGCTGGTCAACCTCGGCGCCGTGCTCCTCACCAATGGAACCGCCGCCCTCGGCGATCGCCTTGTTTACAAAAACGGCGAGATCGGTTATGCGGGCGTCATATCCGTGTACTCCTTTAACGGCCAGCGGCTGAAGGCGGTGTCATTCGATGCATCGGCTACCAAATCGATGCTGCTGAAAAACGCTTCCAGGGGCCTGGCCATGGGGCCATATCTCTATCGGCTCGCCGCCGCGGGAAACAGCCACGTCATGGAGGAAGGCAAGATAGCGGTCGATCGGTGGTAGGGTAAGCCACGTTCGTTTTTTTGAAAGCGGTGCCGAGCCGCCCCGGATCGAATCCTCGGGGCGGCTCGTTTATTTGGTGCGCCCGGCAGGGCGCACTCTCCATTTCACCGGTTGAGTACCTCTTCGTAAATGCCGCAGATTTCCGCCGCGATGGCGGTAATGTCGAACACCTCGCCCGCCTTCCGGACGTTGGCGGCACTCATCGCATCGTACCGTGCCGGGTCGGACACGATCCGGAGGATCCTGTCGGCGAGCGCGGCCGGGTCGCGCGGGGCGACGAGGAAACCGTTGACACCCTCTTCGATTATTTCCGGCACGCCTCCCACGGCCGTGGCGACGACCGGCAGTCCGGCGGCCATGGCCTCGATGATCACCATGGGCATCCCTTCGACGTACGAAGGCAGGACGAACAGTGACGCATTTGAAAAGGCCGACAACTTTGCTTCGCCGCTCACGAATCCGGCGAATTCGACCGAATCGGAAATTTTAAGATCGGAGCAGAGCTTTCGGTAAAAAGCGATCCGGCCTCCGCCGCAGAGGGTGAGCTTTGCCGAAGGCACCGTATCGAGAACGATCTGCATCGCCGCGATAAGCTCCGCGACACCCTTTCGTTCGATGACGTCCCCGACGAACAGGAGATGCACCGGCTCCGCGTTGCGCTTACCTTCCTTCCGGAAATCCGATACCCGGACGGGATTGAAAACCACCTTCACCGTGCGATTATGGGTCAGGGCGCCGATTCGTTGCCTGAAACTTTCCGAAAGCACGATGATCGTGTCGGCATGATCGAGGACGAATCCGATGAGGCGCCGCCCTGCGGGACCGGATGCGGCATGGAATTCGACAAACCCGCCGCCGTGGATATGGACGATGGTTTTCTTTCCGAACATCTTCGCAATAAGGAAACAGGTCGCCTTGCGGTAAAAACTCGTCCCCGATGCGGTATGCAGGTGGACGAGCGATATTTTGCCGAACGCGCAGTTCCTTGCGAGAACCATGCAGCCGCAAAGAAACGCCGCGGCTTTCCGGAGGGGGCCGCCCGTCGTGGAGTTGCCGCTCAAAAGGATGCGGTAGGTCGCCGCGATCGGGGAGTGGAGATACTGATCGATGACCGTGCAGATGCCGCCGTGGACTTTGCCGTCGGCATAGACGCCGACCATGGCGATGGATCGTCTATCGTCCACCAGCCGCCTCCGCAACGACCGTTTCGTACATGCCGACGGTGACCCCGGCCGCCGACTCCCACGAGAGGTTCTTCGCCGCGAATTCGCGCGCGCTTCCGCCCATCCTCCGCGCAAGCGGACGGTCGAGCAGGAGCGTGACGATCGCATCGGCGAGCGCCCGCTCGTTTCTCGGCTCGACGAGAAAGCCGGTAACCCCGTTTTCCACCACGTCGACCAGCCCGCCGACCGCCGTCGCCACCACCGGTCGGCCGTAGGCATAGGCGAGCGGGATAACCCCGGTCTGGGTCGCGCTGATGTAGGGGAGGACCACGACCGACGCGGCCGTGAAGATGCCGGGTACCGCCTCGTGCGGCAGGAACTCCTCATGGAGAACGTACCGGGCGGGGTCGCGCATGAGTTTTTTGTAACTGTCGTCGGCACATCGTCCGACGATATGTATGCTGAAATTCCCGACCCGTTCGGCGATGAGCGGCTCGGCCTTTACAAGATAGGGCACTCCCTTATTGGGCCGTACGTTGCCGAAGAAGAGAATGACGTTGTCGGGCGACGGTTCGGGGTCCGGGCCCGTGCCTCCCGCTTCGCCGGTGAGCAGCGAAGGGTCGCCGACCAGGTGGCTCACGACCGATTCCGGCTTTACCTTCGGGTAACGTCCGAGAAGGCTTTTCCGCATGACCTCGCCGTGGACCACGAGCCGCTTCGCCTTCCGGATGAAAAACGCCTGCATCGCATCCATGTACCAGATGAGCGACCGGCGGTAGCCGACATGCTGGTAGGGATCGTGCACCGTGAAAACGAGCGGGATGTTCCGGATGAGCGGGTAGAAGAGCATCATGGCCCACTCCCATTCGAACTGCAGGTGAATGAGATCGTAGTTGCCGCTACGCAGCATCCGGCAGAGTTTGTACTGCGCGGCGACGTTGCGCGGGTCCCGTTTCCGGAACTCATCGTAGAGGATGACCCTGACCGAGGCGGGGAGTCCGGAGAAAATAGCCGGGTCTTCCCCTCCGGCATACCGCTTGCCGCAGTAGAGATCGACGGTGCAGTACCGGGCAAGCGCGTTCGAGAGCGCCACCGTATAGGCGATCGGTCCGGCGATCATGGCGACCCTCAGCATGGCACCTCGCCGCTTTTCTTCGGCCGCATGAAGGAGACGACATTTTTCAGATAGGCCGGGCCCAGGGAGACCAGCATGATCGCCGAAACGGCGGCTCCCATGACGAGCGGACGGACGACCAGCGAATGCGGCATGAGATACACCGCGGCAATGCTTCCGGCGACGGCGAGGGAGAAGGCCGGGATGAACCGGGCGATCGATTCGAAATCCATGAAGCGCATTTTATAAGTATACGAAAGGAACATGGCCAGGAGCACGAGGCGGATGAGAATATCCGTGGCCGCGGTGCCCCAGATGCCGAAGCGCCGGATGAGAAAGAGTCCCGCCGCCGCGCCCACCGCCGTCCCGATGACCTGAAAGACGATCTTGCGGATATTTTTGTCGGCCGCGGTCATGCAGGCGTCGCCGGAATAGAGCGGAAAGCCGAAGAAGACCGACAGGCTCAGGAATCGCATGATGCCGATGGACGGAGCGTACTTGTGCCCCATGAGGAGCAGGATGATCGAGTCGGCGGCGATGTACAGGGCGATCGCGCTCGCAAAGCCGACGATGAAGAAGTACTTCTGCATGAAATTCCCCGCCCGCCTGAAGGCGCCGATATCCCTGCCGTGAAGCCCGAAGAGCGAGGGCAGGAACGCGCGCTGGTAGGCGCCCGCGCCCACGACGTAGAGCACCGAGAGGATGCGGTAGGCGGCCGCATAATAGCCGACCGCGACCGGCCCCTTGAAGTAGGAGAGGTAGAGGAATGGAATACGCGAATAGAGCGAAAAAACAAGACCGGAGATGCCGTAGACAAAGGACGATTTGAACTGGGCGACGGTCTCCCCGATGTCGAAGGCGAGCGGCGACGCCCGGAGGGTCGTCACGGTCAGCCAGACGAAGATCGCGACATAGATGACCGCCTGGAGGCAGGCCATTTCCGTGACCCCGCGCTTCAGGATGACGAGCGCGGCGATGCCGACCAGCGAGGATATGCCGCGAAGCGATTCGATTGCCGCCACGGTTCGCTGACGTCCGAGGACCTGCAGCACGCTGTACATGGGCTCGGAGAGAAACACCGCGGCCGATGCCAGCGCGAGGAAGGTGTAGACCAGGCCGTAGGAGTGGCCGGCGGTCATTTTGGACGAGAAAAAGTAGGCGACGACAAGCGCCGGAAATCCGATGACCGCCCTGACGAAGAGCGCATTGCCCAGGAGTCCGCCGAGTTTCGACGGGTCGTTCGCCCCCTCGCGCTGCATGCCGACCGTCATTCCCGTATCGGTAAACGAGCCGCAGAGGAGCGAGAGCTCCCAGAGCGCCGAGTAAACGCCGAACATCTCCGCCTGGAGCGACCGCGCCATGACGACCCCGGCGGCGGCGGCGGAGAGCCGGCCGACGAGTGTGCCGGAAAAGGCGTAGGTTGCGCGCACGAAAAGGGCGTGAAGCGGGTTGCTTTTCATGGGGAGCGACGGTGACGTGAAGGTGCGGGCATCGGTTTCGGCGCGGCGTCAGCCGGCGCGCTTCCCCAGGAGCGCCTCGTAGGCTTCCAGGAGCTTTGGAGCCTGGTGCTTCCATTCGAGTTCGTGCTCCATCCGGTGGCGACCGTACTCGCCCATGGTCCGGCAACGCTCCGGGTCGGCGAGCAGCGCTTCGATTTTATCGGCAAGGTCGATGGTGTCGTTCGGCCGCGCGTACAAGGAAGCGTCGAGCGCCGAACGCCTGCCTTCGATGAGGTCGTACTGGACGATCGGCCGTTTGAGCGCCATGTATTCGAGCACCTTATTCATGGTCGAAACGTTGTTGAGCGGATTGAGCGGGTCGCAATCGACGCAGACATCGCACGTGCAGATCCGCGCGATCATCTCGGTATCGGAGACCCTGCCGGTAAATTCGAGCGCGTGGTCGATGTGCAGATCCACGGCCAGGGCCTTGAGCGACTCCAGCATCGGACCCGAGCCGACCAGGCAGAAGGCGATATCGGTTCTCGCCCGGTTCGCGACCAGCTCATGGGCCGCCCGCAACAGGTGATCGACGCCGTCGAACTCTCCCATGACGCCGAGGTAGCCGACGAGAAACGTTTTTCCCTTTTTGTAGCGGGGAACCGGGGCCACCGGATTAAAAATGTCGAGACGCGGACCGCTCCGGACCACGAAGACGCGATCGTGCTTTTTCCGGCCCCGCGAGAGCGCGATCGCCCGGTACGACTCGTTGGTGCTGATGACGAGATTCGCCGCCGCAAAGGTGCAGCGTTCGGCGAGGCGGAGCGCCTGGTAGAAAATATCCCGGCGGCGGAACTTCGATTCGTAGAGCTCGGGGTTCAGGTCGTGCTGGTCGAAAAGAAATTTCGTGCCGTGAAAAATCTTGAACCACAGGGCGACGAGAAAGATCAGGTCCGGAGGATTGCACGCATGGATCATGTCGAATCCCCGCTCCTTCATGACTTTCCGGGCCAGGCGCCATTCGTGCCGGAGTGCGGCGGCGTATTCGCGGATGTAGCCGAGCGACGAGCTCTCCTCGGAGGGAAGCGGATGGCGGTAGATATGGATCCCGTCGATAACCTCGAAGGTTTTCTCATACCCCCTGCCGATCGGACAGATGACGCTGACCGTGTAACCCGCCCTGGCAAGCGTGGTCGATTCCATCCATACCCGCCGGTCAAAGGGTACCGGCAGGTTTTCGACGATGATCAGGATCCTACCAGGAGACGCCCGCATAGTTCGCTTCCTTCACGTCCGGTTTGAGGAGACCGGCAAGGTCGATGATGATCTTCGTCGCTCCCAGTGTGTCGATGAGGCTGCGGAACTCTCCGGCGGCGTGCGTCACGATCAGGACTTCCCCGTGATCGACGATCTCCTGGATATTATTTGTCAAAAGCCGGGTCAGGTGGGGCAGTTTGGATTCGATATAGAGTTTATTGGCGCCCATGAGCTTTGCCTCATGGACCGCGGGATCGTAAATCTTGAGGTTGAACCCCTTGCCGAGCAGTCGCTCCGCCAGTTCGACCGCCGGGCTTTCGCGCAGATCGTCGGTACCGCTCTTGAAGGCCAGCCCGAGAAGTGAAACGTTTCGTTTCCCGGTTTCCATGATGAGCTGGACCGAACGGTTGATGTGCTGGTCGTTCGAATCGAGCATCGAGGTGAGGAGCGGGACCTGGACATTGTTTACCTGTGCGATATGAATGAGGGACCGGACGTCCTTGGGCAGGCAGGAACCGCCGAAGGCGAATCCGGGCCGCATATACGCGGGGGAGACGTTGAGTTTCAGGTCCTGGATAATGACCTCCATGACCTTGCGGCCGTCGACGCCCACCGACTTTGCTATGCGGCCGATCTCATTTGAAAAGCTTATTTTCGCGGCGTGCCAGGCGTTGCAGGTGAATTTGATCATCTCCGCGACCTTGTATTCCATGACGAGAACCGGCGACTGTACGAGCGAGTAGAGTTCGCGGACCGCATTCTCCGCGATCGGGTCGTCGGTGCCGATGATGGTGAACGGGGCGGAATGGAAGTCGTTTATGGCGCTTCCTTCGCGCAGGAACTCCGGGTTGAACCCGATATGGAAGGTTCCCTTCCCGATGCGCTCCTTGATGATCTCACGGCATTTTTCCGTGGTGCCGGGCGGCACCGTGCTGCGGATGATCACCGTATGCGGTTCCCGCTTCTTCGCGATGGCGGCACCGAGCTGCTGGCAGACATCGAAGACGTGCCCGAGATAGGTGCTTCCGTCCGGCGCGGAGGGCGATCCGACGCAGACGAGCGACACCTCGGTCGCCGCAACCGCATCGGCGACCGAGGTCGTGGCGGACAACCGTTTCGCCGCGATGACTTCGGAGAGAAGCTCGGCGAGCCCGAGTTCCACGATCGGAGCTTTGCCTTTGAGCACCATGGCGACTTTCTCCTTGTTGACATCGACCCCGATGACATTGTTGCCGTCGCGGGCGAGACAGGCCGATGTTACGACGCCGACATAACCGAGACCGAATATGCTAACGTTCATCAAGCACCTCGATAGTGGTAGTGAGTGTGACGGGAAGGGTAAAGCGCGCCGATGCGAACAGCGTGTTCGAAGCGATTTTCATGCCGAAGCGGGGAGAGTACCATCCTCCGGCCCGGTCTCCCCGATGCAGGGAGATCGCGAGGCGATCGTCGATCCCCAGGACGACCGTTTTTTCCTCCCGGTGGATGAGAATGCGCCGATTCATTTCATTTTCAATTCCGCACTCCGGAGCAAAATGAAACCCGAGAGTGACAAGATGGTCGCCGCTGCCGGAGAGCATATCCCGGATGCCGACCGTGCTTTTTTCAAGAGAGAATGTCCGGCAGTGGATGATCCCGAGTGAAGCCGCAAATCCGTTATGGCGGCCGGTCAGCTCAAGGCCGTCCCCGGACGACTCATGCCACCGGCTTACGGTGGTCTTCGCCTGTGCAGACCACAGGAACATCCCGGCCGGTTTCGATTGATCCTTGTCGTCGACGGTCAGGGTATTGTGGCCGCGACTCCCCCGGAAATAATCCCGCGTCGTTCTGTCAGTATAATATGAATATGTTCCCGGGTCGATGAAAATCGGTTTTCCGCCGACCGAAAGGGTAAAGGAGAGCGCGTCCGCATGCCCATGCGCCGCCATGGAACCGAACCCGAGCGGACCGGCATCGGCGAGAAGAAATATCTCGGAGGGAGTGCCGCGATCGACCGACATGACATAGAGACCCGCATCCTGGAATGCCGTGCAGCGCTGCAACGGCCGGTCGGTATGCAGGGGGAGCGACGCCGCCGCGCCCATGAGAACGATCGGCAGGGACGGCCCGCTTCCGGCGGCATTCCCGATCCCCAGGAGCGTTCCGGCAAGCTGGAAAAGCCAGGCGGTCCGGGATGCCTCGTGCGACTGCAATTGCAGGGCCATGCCGTCGTCGCCGTCGCCGTAGCGGGGGAGGTTGCCGCCGACATCGGTGAGATCCGGGATCGCCTCCACGGTCTTAGCGAGAAGCGAACGGAATTCGGCCGAAAAGGAGAGCCCGGCCCGTTCACCCTCAAACAGCGAGAGCAGCAGAAACTCGGCGACGAACAACTGGTAACCGAAGGCGAGCTCCCGATTGATGCCCGAAGGAAACGTCTGGCGCACCACCTCCCGTTCGAGAATTTTCATCGAAATTTTTGTCCAGCGGTGCGACGAGCGGAAATACGGGAAAGCGACCGAGGCGATGAAGAGCCCGGCCATCTCGCCGATAAGGTGGTTGTTGGCCGAGGAGCCCCTCGAATAGGCGCGCGAGATGACCTCCTGGTGGAGGCCGATGCTCTGCCAGACGGGACTCCGGCTGCCGAACAGGGTATCGTGGTGCGGCGAGCCGCGCAAAAGCCTTTCTACCCAGACCCAGGAGATAAGCCTGATGCCCAGTTCGAGCGGGTGGCCCCAGTTGATGCCGATGAGGCAGGGGTTGTCGGCGATCCAGGTGAGGAGTTGTGTCTCTGCTTCACGGGCATAGGCCTCGTTTCCGGTGATTGCATAGGCTGCCGCCAGCACGGTCAGGTGCTGGTGGCGGCTCTTCTCCCAGATGATTTTCGGATCCCCGTGCCGCTCGTCGCGGTGGTCGATGTCGTAGCTGAATATCCGGGGCGCTCTCCTGCCGGAGAGGGGATCGAGGTGCCAGTCGATGGTCGGTTCGACCACCCCCGAGAGTCCGAAAAAGCGCCACTCATGCCTGCGAGCCGCATTCGCTTCGTCGATGAGCGCGGCGGCTTCGGCTCCGTCGGGAGCGACCCGAATGGTGGATAACGCGGGAAGGGGAGCCGGAAACCCGGAACAGGGTACGGATGAAGCGCGAAAGAGCCTTCCGGCCTTCGAGTGACGGCGCCATCGCTTCTTGGTAAAGGTAAAACCGATTCTGAAGGCCACCTCGTCGGCCGGCATGGCGGCAAGACGCCTGACATACCACTCGGGAGTCATCGGCTATTCCGCGCCCTTGGCTTTCAGAACCGCGGGTATGGTTTTAAAGAGAATTTTAATATCGCTGAAGAAGCTCCAGGTATCGATATAGCGCGCATCGAGCTCCATCCATTTATCGAAGGGAATGGTACTTCTGCCCTGCACCTGCCAGGTACAGGTGATGCCCGGCCTGACGCTGAACCGGCGGTGATGCCAGTCGATCTCGAACCCCTGGAAATCGCGCAGAGTCAAGGGCCGGGGGCCGACCAGGCTCATATCGCCGAGCAAAACATTGATGAGTTGCGGCAGTTCGTCGAGGCTTGTTTTTCGAAGCCACTTGCCCAGCGGAGTGATCCGGGGATCGTTCACCACCTTCAGGATCGGTCCTTCCATGGAGTTCAGATGGGCAACCTCTTCGATCTTTTCTTCGGCATCCGCAACCATGGTCCGGAATTTATAGAGCTTGAACTTCCGCTTATTCCAGCCTATCCGCATCTGGGTGAAAAAAACCGGGCCCTTTGAGGTCAGCTTGATAAGCAGTGCGATAATGGCAAAAACGGGCAGGGCCACGACGAGCCCGACGAGCGAACCGACGACGTCGGTTACCCGCTTCAGGGAGGCGGCGGCGGTCTTCGTATAGAGCATGCCCGTATAGATATTGATAATTTCCATATCGCTCTGGTGCGATCGCTTGAGGTCGAACAGGTCGGATGCATAGTTGACCGTCACCCCGTGGTCGCGACACAGGGCGACGATTTGCGACGACTGCTTATAGAATGAGAGAATCGGGAGGCAGAGAATGACCTCGTCGACCACCTGCTTTCGGATAAATGACCCGAAATTCTCGAAATTGGTCAGAAGCGGCGTCACCTGCTTCACGCCCGCCGGTTCTTTGTCGCTCAATGCCAGCCGCGCTGCCGTGTCTCGGGTAAGGGGCATTGCTGCGCCCGATAGTTCCGGCGCAAGAATGACATCGTCGACGAAGCCGATGACGCGGTACCCGAGTTCGGGGTGCGAACTGAAAAATTTGGCAAGCGCCAGGGCGCGCTTGTTGGTCCCTGCTATTACCAGATGTCGTACCATGCTGCGATTCCCGTTTTTTTCTATATACATTCGAGTGATCAGGTGCCCGCAAATGACCGCAATAACATTCAGTGCGAAGAAAATAATGATGAAGGTGAGGTCGGCCTTCACGATCCCACCAGCCTTAGCAGCAAGTAATATGCCCATGACGACGATAATGATCAATGTGCACAGGACGAGCGCTTCACGCCGCTGCGTCGGGTGGAATTCGTCCCGGTAGGCGGGATACACGAACCGTCTGAGCATATGGCTGTGGGTCCAGACTTTTCCAAAAAAATACCGCGTAACAAAGTGCCCGCTGACGACCAGGACGGTATTCATGGAGTAAAAAACCAGGATGAAGGTGCTGTCGATCAGGGCACTGTGAAGCGCTTTCGCGATGACGATCAATACGAGGGATCCGGCGAGAACCGCGCCGCAGAGATTGAGCGCTTCGTGGCGCGAAGAGGGGTGCTCCGCCTCGCGGTAGGCGCCGAAAAACCGCAGGATAAGGTGCCAGAAGAGAAAAAAAGTGGTTAAAACAAGAATGGTGGCGAATCGGATCCGGATATTGAGCAGGATATCCCTGATCGACGCGGGCTGGGCCATATCGAAGTGCAAAGCCGTCGCAAGAGCAAATGCCCAGCCCATGACAAGCAGATCGAAGCCAACCAGGATGTTGTAAAGCGTTCGCGATCGAAGAATCATGCTATCATTTCAAGTGTACCTCTCGACTGCCTGTCCGTAAGCCGAGCTTCGGCCGAAAAATTCAGCCTGCCGATCCCGCGCTTCGGCAATGCACATCGGAAAGGAATCGTGTTTGTCCGGCATGGACCCCTACAACCTTTTATAAAGCCATTGCGGCAGATAATACCGGTAATTATTGAGAATGACTCCGAAGACATTGATGCCGGCACGGCTCAACTTGCTGGTCGATTGCACGATGACTTCGCGCCTCACCCGCTCGGATTCCACCACCATGATGACGTCATCGATGTAATCCGCGATTTCCATGATCAGGGAGGAGCGGGAGAACGGCGGCATTTTGAAAACGATATAATCGTACTTTTTCTTCCAGGCGCCCATCGAATCGGCAAAATGATTGGATTTGCCCAGTTGGATCGCCCCATCGAACTCCCTGCCCGCCGACAGGATATCGAGCCCGGAAACGGTGGTGAAGCTTGTCGGGGTAATGGACGCCCCGGCATCGGATTTGTTGAAATCGGACACTCCCGGTGTTTGCGGAATGGAAAATGTCGCGTGCAGCGTCGGCTTTGCCATATCCAGGTCGGCAAGCAGGACCCGTCCGCCGCCGTTGGGCGGAATCTGGTTCACGGCAAGGAAGGGCGCGATGAGGTCGGTACCTTCTCCGTCGTAACAGCTCATGACGGCAAGCACTTTGGATGCCGCCTGGTCCTTCCTGGCCCGCCGCAGGGTTTCCCGGAGCGTATCGAACGTCTGCGAACAGGAGCGGGGAATCTTCCAGGGAATGGTCGTCGACCCTGCAAGCACCGGAATCACGCCGAGGGCGGGCAGACCGAGATAATTTTCGACATCGTCGAAGCGTTTCACGGTATGATCGAGAAGTTCGAATATGAAGGCGATCGCCAGCCCGCCGAACAGGCCGAAAAACAGGCCGAAAAGAATGCTGTAGATCCGCCTTGTGGTAATGGTGGACTTGAGGGGAAGCGTGGCCTCCTGGATGATGCTGATATTCGACAATTTTTCATTTTTCAGCCCGCTGTCGATTTTTGCCTGGTTCAGGTGCTCGCTATACTTCCGATAGTTATCCTGGTCGATTTCAAGCTGGCGCTGCAGGCGGGCGACCGTCGCACTGGTATTATTGAAATTCTCCATTTCACCGCGCGCCTGGGCGATGAGGGTGCGCAGGTTCGATTCCCGCGCGGTATATGCCGCAAGGTTCGACTGTTCGGAAAGGAGATCGGCCTGCATCTGCCGCATGGCGCCGGAACTGTTGTTGTTGAGATCTTCGGTGTCGAGCATGGCCGAGGCCTGCGAAATCTGCTGCTTCAGGTCCTTTACCCGACGGCTGTTATCGTTATACTTTGTCAGCATGTCGAGCTGCTGCACCCGCAGCTCGTTGATTTTCGTGCGCAACACTTCGTTGGAGGAGAGCGGAACGCCGCCCATTTTATGCTGCGCCATGATCGACGGGATGTTTTCCATGGTCTTCTGGAGATCTTCCACCTTGGCCTGGCTCGCGGCGAGCTCCACCTTGACTTTTTCGTAGTCGTCCTGCAGCGACGCCAGGCGGGTCAGGATACTCGTCTGCTGCTCGGGAACGGAAACGATCCCGGAGCTGTTTTTGAGCCTGTTCAGGCTGTCTTCGGTGGCCTTCATTTCGTCGCTGAGCGCATCCTGCTGCTGCTCGATGAATTTATACGACGATGACGGCCGGTAGATGGCCATGTGTTTTTCCTCGTAGAAGCGGATGAGTGCATCCACCACGTCATGCGCGACCCGGGGGTCGTGCGCAAGAAATGCCACGCTGATGATATTGGTTTTCTTGACAAGTTCGATAGCCAGGTTCTTGGATACCCTCTGCACCGCCTTTTCGCGAATTTTGAGGGAGTCGTATGCCGAAAGAGGCGTCGGGATCGAGACGTTCCCGAGAAGCCGGGTGATACCGATGGAATCGACGATTTTTTCCGCCAGTTCCCGGCTTTTGAGCACCTCGATCTCGGAGTTTATTTCGGTTTCGCGCGATTCACCGTTGACATTGACCGTTGCGGCGCCCATGCTTGCGGCGGGATCGAGCGTGGTGTTTTCGCGGCCGAGGCGAAGCAGGAGCTGGGCGGTCGACTGGTAGACTTTCGGCATGAGCATCGTGATGACGCCGGCGAGGAGGACCACCGTGATGAAAAACCCGATGACCTTCTGCTTATGCCTGAAAATCACATAATAGATATCGCGGAGGGACATACCCGACTGCGTCATGGGCGATGGCGATGTAAAGTTGCTCACGTGAGATCCCCGTCGAAAAGGTGATGAAGGCGGACGATACTACTACGGAAAATAGTTCAACCGCACCGATGGTACGGAACTGAAAACTATATTATACATAATGCAGAGATTTTAAGCCAACATTTTGAATATCAGCTACATGCAGCGAATGCGGGTCCCCCCCTGCGGTCCGCAGGGGCGCGGCTAATTGACCAAAGAAATTATGTCCCGCACCCGGCTCCGGTAGGTGTGGCGGGTACGGACGACGCGGCCGTTTTCATGTATCGCGGGTTCAAGGAGGGCGGATCGGGCGAGCAGGTCGCGCGCGGTTTCAATTGCCTCGCCGACCGACCGGAACGTCTGGAAAGTGCAGCCGGCGAGCGATTCGGCGATAAGCGGAGAATTTTCGGTGAGCAGCAGGGCACCGGCCGCCAGAATATCGTAGGCGCGCGGGCTGATGTGGGTATTCTCCCGGTCGGCACCATCGTTCAGCGAGAGGTTGATGCCGATTTTTGACCGGGAGAGGTGGCGGCAGGACTCCACTCCCGATATCCAGCTCGTTGCGAGCATGTTTTTTTGCAGGATACCCCGATAGGCGCCCCACCCTTCGCCGCCGCAGGCAACCGACATCCCGGAGGAGGCGAGCGCTTCGAGCACCGTAATCCGGTAGGGGCTGGGAATGCCGATGAAGGCGATGTCGAAGCAGCGCTCCCGTTTTTCCATCGCGATGTCGGCGGCGGTTCCCGCGGTCGGCAGCAGGTGGAATTCGGTCGATGCCGCCCGGCATGCCGAGGGAAGCGGGCCTCGCTGGATCGCCAGAAAGTGGTCGTAGCCGGGCAGGATATCGCGCCAGTAGGTCGCCCTGCGAAAATCCTCGTAAAACCAGTGCAGGGTCACGACGCCATGCTTCCGGAGCAGGTTGAGGGTAAAGAGCGTTATCGGGCAGAGCGCGCCGACCAGGCAGTGGGTTGCCCCGAAGTCGAAACAGTGCACCGCAAACGACTGGTTGAGCAGATCGACGACCATCTCCTCGTCCTGCCCCTTCAGGAGCTTTTTATAGCCCTCGCGGTAGACACGGGGATCGAAAATCGAGCAGGCTTCCGGGGCAAGCTGTTCCCTGAACGCTTCGGCGGTTTTCTCCGCGACCGTGCGCGCCGCTCCGTCCGGAGAGAGCGCGACTATCCAGCGCTGCCGCGCGTTCATGACCGGAGATCTTTGGCCGTGGGAAGCGAGGCGATACCGCCGCCGGTAATCCCCTTGTAAAGAGCGACGCTGTTGGCGAATTGCGAAGCCGTGAACGGATCGTGTCCCCGCGCGATGCAGTGGAGAAAACCGCCGATGAAGGCGCTGCCGATGAGGGTGAGCGAAAAAACGGATTCCGAGGTCTTCTGCTGCGGGAACTCCTCGATTTTCCCGTCGTAGCCGGTAACGCAGCCGCCGGCACCGGTCTTCACGACCACGATGCGCAAACCCCGGTCCCAGAGAAAGCCGATGATGTCGACCGGTCGTTCGTAGCCGAAGAGCGCCCGGGACTCGTCGGGCGCCGAGGGGAAGATGACATCGACCAGCGGCAGCACGGTCCAGAGATTTTCCTTGGCATCGTCCAGCGTACAGCGCTGGAGACGCAGGTTGGGATCGTAGGCCACCATGGTATTGTTTTTATGGGCAAATTCGAGCGCCTTGAAAATCGCGTGACGGCCGGCGCGGGATACCGATTGCAGTTCGCTTGAAGCATAGACGATCTTGCAGTTATCCAGGAGGTCGTCGTAGATCATGCTCGGGGTGATGCTTTCGGCCGCGTTGCCGGGCCGGTGAAACAGGTACTCGCGCTGTTCGGGAAAACGGGAGCTGGTGAAGTAAATCCCATTGTAGCCGCTGCACGTCACCACATGGTCGATATTGATTCCCTGGGCCATCAGCCGCTCCCGGATCATGGCATGGAACGGATCGCGGGCAATTCCCGATATGAGCGATACCCCGGAGCCCAGTCTCGCCGCGGCGGCGGCAACGACGACATCCGCCCCGCCGACGTCTTTTTCAAACGAATCGCAGAGGCAGAGATCGCCCTCGCAACGGAACTCGATATAACACTCTCCGATTACCAAAAGATCGTAATCGCGAATCTGCATCGGTTTCATGACACTCCCCTGGGGGTGAATTTTCAGGCGCGGACAAATCACACGGAAAATACACCGAGGAGCAGGCCGCAGGGAAGAGCGGGGAGCCTGACCCGGCGTCAGAAATGCGGGTTCGCGATAGTGAGGGGCTGTTGCAGCGTGAACCCTCCGGCGGTGAAGCGAATCACGTACTGCCCGCTGGGCAGGTTCAGGCTTCGCAGGCCGATCCGGTAGGCACCGGCTTTCTGGCTCTTCGAGAGGGTGAGGGCGCACCTGCCGAGCAAATCGAAAATACCGATATTCACCGGTTCGGCCCGGAGAAGCGAGTAGTTCAGGCTGCCGCTCGTGGTAAAAAAGTCGGCATTTGCATTCGATACCGGACGGGGAAGCACGGCGCTCGGGATCGAGGTGAGTGTGGCGAGTTCGGAGACGTGATCTTCAGAATACAGCGAATCCGCAAACAAGCCAGCTGGAATGCCCGGATCGACCAGAATATACGTCGCCCTGGCGAGCAATTCTTTGCCAAGTGCGCCGTCCCAGACCCGCCAGCGCAGCAGCTCTTTGGCGCCCATCCCGTCGGTCTGCGTATCTTGCGGATTCTGGCTCTGGCCGAAAACGGCAATACTTGAATTGCCTGAAGCGAAAGCACCAGCTCCGCAGCAGATACCGAGTGAATCGAAAACGCCTATCTCATCGCCGGCGGCCATGGCTCTGCCGTCAATCGTGATCGTAGTAGATGGCTTGATTTCAACATTCATGGTATTGCCGGTGTTGCCGTCGAAAACGACAAAATGCGTTGCAGATGCCGACATGCTGATCGCCAGAACGCCGAGCATCGCAGAAAATAATCTCGCAAGATTTTTTTTAAGGAAGAGCACCGGGGAATCCTTTCAGTGCAAACGGTCCACCTTTATCCCCCCTAGGGGGCGCCGAAGGCGGGGGGCCGTATCGGCAATGTAACTATTATTACACCTCCACTAAATATATGATCCTATGGAGAGCGGGTCAATAACTCGATAAAAGTGCCCTCCGGCGATGATTTATTTTCACCACCATGAAAATTATCGCCGACATTGCCATGCCCTACGTCGCCGAGGCATTCGCCGACTTCGGCACCGTCGAACTCCACCCCGGCCGCGCAATAACGCGTGAAATCGTTGCGGACGCCGACCTGCTCCTCGTCCGCTCGGTAACGAAGGTCACCCCGGAGCTCATTGCCGGAACCGGCCTGAAATTCGTTGCAAGCGCAACCAGCGGCATCGAACATGTCGACACCGCCGCTCTCCGGGAGCGGGGGATCGGCTTTGCCTATGCCCCGGGATCGAATGCAAATTCGGTTGCCCAGTATGTGGCGGCTGCCCTGCTTCGCCTGGCGGCAAAGAACGGGCAAAAGCTTGCCGACCTCACGCTCGGCATCATCGGCGTCGGCAATGTCGGGAGCCTGGTCCTGCGGACCGGCGAAGCGCTCGGCATGCGCTGTCTCCTGAACGATCCTCCTCGTAAGAGACTTACGGGTAATGAGATATACAAATCACTTGATGAAGTTGTTGAAGCAGCCGATTTCCTGACCCTGCATGTGCCGCTGAATCGCGAGGGGCCCGATGCGACCTGCCATCTGGTAAACACCTCGCTGCTGGATCGTATGAAGCCCGGAGCGGTCCTCATGAATGCGAGTCGCGGCGCCGTCCTCGACGAGGCGGCGGTGATGGGCGCACGGTCGAAACTCGGCGGCCTGGTCGCCGACGTCTGGAACCATGAGCCGTCCATCGATCCCTCCTACCTCGCCCTGGCCGACATCGCCACGCCGCACATAGCGGGCTACTCCTTCGACGGCAAGGTGCAGGGGACCGCCATGGTTTATAAGGCGGCATGCCGGTTTTTCCATCGCGCTCCGGCCTGGAGCCCGAAAAAACTGCTCTCCGATTTTGCGGGCCCGATCGATGTTTCGGGCAGCGAAGATCCGGTGGCGCTTGCGGTGCAGACGGCATACGATCTCGCCGCGGACGATGCGCGGCTCAGGCCGATCGCCGAAGAGCCCGAAACCGAACGGGGCCGATTTTTCGACCGGCTGCGGGCAACCTACCCCAAACGGCTTGAATTCGGCCATTTTGAAGCCCGGTGCGGCAGATCGCAGGAGACGCAGAGAAAAATCCTGGCAAAATTGGGATTTAAAACGAAGATGGTCGATTAATAGTAGCCGGATTTTCCGGATGGCCGAGCCGGAATACAAGAATAAAAACAAATTTAAATGCTTCCGGATGGCCGAGCCGGGTCACCCCCGCGATGAAGGAGTGCTTCATAAGAAGGCTCTGCGGGGGGGACCCACGGGTCCTCTGCGAAAAGAAAAAATAAAATCCACTTGCGTTTAAATTATGGACACCGCTTCCCCTGATTCGACTCCCGAGCTCGGTCTCGGCTGCTGGCCGCTCGGCGGCGACGAGTGGGGGAGCCAGGATGACCGCGTTTCCATCGCAACCATCGAGGCTGCCTTCGAAAGAGGCATCCGCCATTTCGACACCGCGCAGTCGTACGGCCCGGCCGCTCACGGCGAGGATCTGCTCGGGCGGGCCCTCGGGTCGGCTCGTTCTAACGCATTCATAGCTACCAAGATGGTTTATTTGCCCGCTAAAAAGGTTGAAGGCGCGATCGCATCGAGCCTGCGACGGCTGCACACCGATTATGTCGACCTTCTCTATATCCACTGGCCTAAAAAGGGAGGCGACCTCGGCGCCATGATGGAGGCGTTCGAACGCGCCCGGGCGAGTGGAAAAATCCGGCGGATCGGCGTCAGCAACTTTTCGGTCGGCCGGATGCGGGAGGTCATGAACTCCGGGAGGCTCGATGCGGTGCAGCTCTGCTATAACCTCCTCTGGCGCCGGGAAGAGCGCGAGACCATGCCGTTCTGCCGTGCGAACGGCATCTCCATGATCACCTACGGCTCGCTTGCCGAGGGCATCCTTACCGGAAAATTCGGACCCGGGCCGCAGTTCGCTCCCGGCGATCACCGGGCCGACGGTCTCTTGTTTGACAAAACAGTATGGACCGACGTCCGGGCCGCCGTTGCACAGATGAAATCGGTTGCGCACGAGGCGGGACGGCCGCTTGCACATTGCGCGCTCCGCTGGCTCCTGTCCCGTCCGGGCGTCCGGACCGTGCTTGTCGGCTGCCGCACGCCGCTCCAGCTACGGGAAAACGTTGCGGCGCTGGAAGGGGAGATCGACCCGCCATTTTTCGAGAAGCTTACCGGGATCTCCGATGCTCTGGCCGGTAAATTGCCGGATGAGGGGAATGTCTTCAGATGGTACCCATGAGGATCAAAACTAAAACATAAGGGCTCCAAAACAATGAAATCGATGCCGATTTTTCTTGTTCTTACGCTTATTATGCCGGCATCCAGCATTGAAGCCGCAACATTCTACATCAACGACACCACCCGCTCCACCGGGAACAACGGCTCCAGACCCGACCCATGGCACCGGGTCGACAGCGTCAACAATCATGTCTTTTATCCCGGCGACAGGATTCTCCTGGCCCGGGGCACGGTCGATACCGCCGGGCCGGGCGACACCTTCATGCCCGCCTGCGAAAAAGCGCACAAACCCTATAAGCGGATCTACGGTTTCGTCTGCCCGCAGGGTTCCGGATCCTCGGCCGCGCCGATTATTATCGACGCCTACGGCTCGGGATTTCGGCCGGTAATAAGCGCTCGGGGGCTCCGCAGAACGGCGGCGGTGCTTCTCTATAACCAGGATCACTGGACCATTCAGCATATCGAAGTCCGGAATTGCCCGGCCGGATATGTCGCGCGGGGGTGTTCGGTTTCGCACAATTTTGCGGTTCCCGATGTCCAGGCGCGGCATCGCTTTCTGGACTGGCGATGGGGCATTTTCGCCTATTTCGACGACAATACCATGCACCGCAACCTAACCGTACGGCAGTGCACCGTCGATTCCGTCCTGGGCGGCGACTGCAATTTATATTTTCCCTACGGTCCGATTGCGAGCGCCAATTGCCCGTGGTGGGCCCAGCAGTACGCCTGTTGTAAAGGTAGGGTGGGGGAGGACACCGTGGACCGTGTCGTCAGCAATCTGGTTACCGGGGGAATCATGGTTCGGACCGACGGCTATACATGCCGTCCGGAGTTCTGCCCTCCCGGATCGGCAATCAGGCCCGATGGGGCGACCAGCGTGGACAGCGTGCTGCTGGACAGCAACAATATCCACGACATTTTCGGCGAGGCGATCGCCGTCGGGAACGACTCCGTCGAGGCCGATAAATCCCTTCATCGCGTCACCGGCCGGCTCGATTCGAATGTGAGCATTACCGGCGATACCATCCAGCGCACCGCGGGAAACGGGATACATCTTTTCTGCGGTACCGACGGCGCAACCGTCTCGGGAAACATCATCGATTCGGCGGGCTGCGGCGCCGATAACGCGACCATTGCCTCGGGTTCGCGCCGGAACCTCGCGGTTGTGGGAATAGAGCTGGACCTGCAAAAGAACACCGTCGTTCAGTACAATGCGATCAGCAACATAACGGATTGGGATACCGTCAACGCGGCCGGGGTCCGGCTGCGGGCGAGTGACGCCGAAGCCATCGATTTCGACGCCAACTGGGGGTTCTTTTCATCGGGACGTGTTTATGTCCAGTACAATTACTCCTGCAATAACGGGCAGGGATTCTATAACTCATGCATGGGTGGGGATTCCATCGCGGATACCGCGGCCGTGGTGCGGTACAATATCAGCCAGAACGACGGTACCGGCTATTATCTGCAGACCGACCGCAAACGGCAGCCGCTCGTTATAAATGACTCACGGGGAGGCTGCCTTTTTTATAATAATGTGTTTTATAACGATACGGGAATCGACCTCTGGACGCCCGCCGCGCCGCAGCCCCGGGATATTTTCCTGAACAATATCTTTATTACACAATCCCCTCGCCGTCGAAATGCGGCGAAAAAGGGCTGGTTCGAGTGGAATATCCGGCCCAACACGGCTCTCGGTTTCAGCCACAACTGCTGGTACGACCTGGCCGACTCCTCCTGCAATACCTCGGCGTACAGGCCCTGGCCCGTCCAGGATGACGAATCCTGGTCGAGGGATGGTTTCGCAATTCCCGGCGATCCCAGGCTGCAAAATCCCGGGAGGGCGGTCGAAGGTTTTTTGGTAAAGGGAATGGAAACCGATGAGATGACTTCGGCACGGGCGTGCTATCGGTTGAATGCGCTTTCGCCGTGCCTGGGCGCAGGAGTTACTATAACCGGCAGCGTCCGGGATTTCATGGGTACTCCGGCGGGGAAATTCCCGGTTCCACTTAATATCGGTGTGGACCAGGTGGGGGGAGCGCACTAACAAGGTATGTTGCTTCCGGAAAATGCTGGTGGGAGAGAACCACCTTACGGTGGTTCGCCATCATTAGGTTGCAAAAACATAAAGCTTTGAATTGTAAGCTATAAGACGTTATAAATTAAAGCAATACATCAATATATGCGGAAGATATCTTGTTGAATGGTTTTTCTCCCTGTTTTTTCTACCTTAAAAGGGGCGTTGCGGGGGTGTGCGGGCGTTCGCCGGAGGCGAACATAGCCGCACCCCCCTGCTGGAAAGGGTGCGTCGGAGACGCGGCTTTGCGCGGCTCCGACCAGGGGAAACCACCGCAAGGTGGTTTCCCCACCTGAGCAATATTTCAAAAGAATTAGAAGAATTAGAATAATTAGAATTTCTAAAAAGCTTCATCGTCCGCGTGACATATTTTAATAACCTTTGAATTCCTAACCGTACCACCATGACCAGAGACCGGTAATGCGACTTCCTAAGGAAGAAATTCATCGAAAGCTGCTGCATCTGGTCGCTCTTCTCATGCCGATCGGCATCATGTACGGGCCCGACTGGTCGTTTCCACACCACTTCATGCCGGTGCTGCTGTTCGTCCTTTTTGCACTATCCATGATCGTCGAGGTCTTCCGTTTTCGAAACAGCTTCATCCAGAAAATCTTTCTCAACGCATTCGGGTCCATGATGCGGAAAGAGGAACGGTGCTGCAAGATCAGCGGATCTACCTGGATCATCGGGGCGGCTTTCTTATGCAGCATATTATTTCACCGGCATCGCTCCATCTCCTTCATGGCCCTGACGCTCTTCATCATCGGCGACGCGGCCGCCGCGCTGGTCGGCATACGGTTCGGCCGAATTAAAATCGGAAAGAAATCGCTCGAAGGCTCGCTTGCCTGCTTCGGCATCTGCACTGTTCTGCTCGTCGGGGTGTTTCCGGTTGTTCCGGGTCTGCTTAATGCCTGGGGGGGGAGGGCGCCGCTCCTTTTATCGCTTGCGGTTTCCCTCGTGATCACCCTGTTTGAGCTGGTTCCCCTGCGGTTTTCGCGCGGCCTGACGATCAACGATAATATCGCCGTTCCGGTGATCGCCGGCTATACCATGATGCTGCTCGAACGGCTGGTGTAGCCCGGACCCGATCGGACTCTCGCAGAGTCAATCCTCGTGAGGAGATCTCCGGTAACCGGTTGCCGTGCTATTCGGGGCTCTCCGGGTGCTTGAGACGCTGGAGCTCATCGACAATTTGATTGTTGACCTGGTTGGTAAAATTCGCCCCCAGAATGTACCCCTCCGGAAAGCGATGAATCCAGCGGGAGAGCGTTTCCGTCACGACTTCGCTGCCCGAAGGCAGCTTAACGGTCCAATTCGTTTTATTACCCGGTGTAAAATTGGTTTGAACCGATGGATCCTTTACTCGGAATTTTGCACCCATTCTGGAAATATCGATGATATCGGCTTCGACGATCTGCCCATTGAAATCGCCCTTTGCGGGCCACGGCAGGACCAGGGGGTGCCGGGGATGTTGTCGACGATCATCCGACTGAGTTCCCATATCCGATTCGGACATCATAAGCCTCCCTTGCAGAGATAGGTGATTTCCTCGTGAAGAACCCGTGCTACTCCACAAGTAATCAGTATAGCACTCCGGACAATAAAATTCAATGAAGGCCGTCGGGGACGGCCTTGTCCCGCGTACCGGATCGGGATCCCCGGCAGAAGGGGGAGGCATAATAGAAGCGGTGCCGGAAAGAAAATTTATTATAGTTTACATAATATGTATTATGCGACATTTTAAGGTGCCAAATTGGCATCTTAAGTTTTCATACTCTTCCTTCGTGAGTTCAAATAAAAAATCTTCCGGGAAACGGTAGATATTTCGGCGAACTGCCCGTTTCAACTGACTGGTTTCGACC
>CAZYYB010000034.1:0-31128 GCA_964651515.1 uncultured Fibrobacteraceae bacterium | reverse complement strand
TAATATCGTTCACGCGAAGAAGCTGCGAAAGACACCATTGGCAGGGGGCTTACGGTGCAGATGATCTACATGGATCCGCCGTATGGGGTGAAATTCGGGAGTAACTTCCAGCCGTTTGTCCGGAAGCGGGACGTAAAGACCAACGACGACGACAGCATGACCCGAGAGCCGGAGATGGTGAAGGCATACCGGGACACCTGGGAGCTGGGGCTGCACAGCTACTTGACGTATATGCGGGACAGGCTGCTGGTGGCGAGGGAGCTGCTGAAGGATACGGGAAGCATATTCGTGCAGATCAGCGATGAGAATGTGCACCATGTGAGGGAAGTGATGGATGAGGTGTTCGGAGAAGAAAATTTTGTTGTGACAATTTGTTTTAAGAAAAAAGCATACCAAGATGCAACCACACTTGCGGCCGTTAATGACTTTGTGCTCTGGTATGCAAAAGATAAGCCGCAATGCAAATCAACCCCCCTTTTTATTCAAGCGATTTTTGAGGGTGATGTAGGCAAATATAATCGAATTATTGGCCCCAAAGGTGAGATACGCTCTAGTAAAGAAATAGTAGATAATGAGCTTAATGATCTTCTTAAAAAGGGCTGGAAGCTATATCGAGAAGATTACCCATTAGTTAGCCAAGACCCCGCATCGCAAGATCAACCATTTATTTATAAAGGAAAAACCTATAAGCCATCACCAGGCCGCCATTGGAGTGTAAAATGCCCCGAAGGCCTCAAACGACTTGTAGATGTAGGACGAGTGAGGGCAACAGAAGACCGACTTTATGGAATTGTTTATTGGAATGATAACCCGGTTATTCCGCTTTCTAATTTTTGGGATTTCTTAAAAGGCCCAGCCGACTTGCTATATGTTGTTCAAACTACCGCTGAAGTTATTCGTCGCTGCCTCCTCATGACCACCGATCCCGGCGATCTCGTTCTCGACCCCACCTGCGGTTCCGGCACCACCGCCTTTGTCGCCGAGCAGTGGGGCCGCCGCTGGATAACCTGCGACGTCTCCCGCGTTCCGCTCGCCCTTGCCCGTCAGCGTCTCCTCACCGCAACTTTTCCCTATTTCGAGCTCAAAGAGGATCGCCGCGGGCCTGCCGGCGGCTTTGTCTATAAGCGCAAGCAGAATAAAAAAGGCGAGGAGGTCGGCGGTATCGTGCCGCATGTCACCCTCGAATCCATCGCAAACGACGAGCCTCCGAAGGAAGAAGTTCTTGTCGATCGCCCCGAAATCGATACCAAAATTATCCGCATCACCGGCCCCTTCGCCTTCGAGGCCACGATCCCCACCCCGGTCGATTACGAGAGCGACGGTGCAGCGGATTCCGGCGCCGACCTGCAGGACCGCGGCTCCTTCATCGACCGCATGCTCGAGGTCTTACGCCAGAGCCCGGTCATCCAGCTCGGCGGCAACCGGTCATTGACTCTCAAGAATATCCGGCTTCCGGCCAAAACGCTCTCGCTCTCCGCCGAGGCGCTCGTGCCAGCGGCGGATGTCGCAACGACCATCAGCCTCGGCGATCTGGCGGATTTGCATGCCGAAAAGACCGGGTCTCGTTTGGGACTCGCCGACAAGCCGCTCGCCATCGTGTTCGGGCCGGAGTCCGGCGCGGTGAGCGAGAAGCTCGTCTATGAGGCGGCCAAAGAGGCAAATGCGAAAAGCTATGCGCACCTCCTCGTTATCGGCTTCGCAATCCAGACTAACGCACGCGAGCTCGTGGAAAAGTCCGAGGCCATGGTCGGCATTCCGGCAACCTATATCCAGATGACGCCGGACCTCATGATGGGCGACCTGCTCAAGAATATGCGGTCGAGCCAGATTTTCAGCGTGTGCGGCCTGCCGGAAATCAAAGTCAAAAAGGCGAAAGCGAACGGCGATTGGCAGGTGCAGCTCATCGGGCTCGATGTCTTCGACCCCTCCACCATGGACCATCACCCCCTGCACGGTGACGACGTGCCGGCATGGTTCCTTGATACCGATTATAACGGCCTCTGCTTCCATGTTTGCCAGGCATTCTTCCCGCGCACCGGCGCCTGGGAGGGATTGAAGAAGGCGCTTCGCGGCAGCTACGAGGATTCGGTGTGGGATCACCTTGCAGGTACCGAGAGCGAAGCGTTCGAAGCCGGGGAGCATAAAACCATTGCGGTAAAGGTGATCGACGACCGGGGGAATGAGCTGCTCGTGACGAAGGCGCTGGGGTAAAAAGAAGGAGACAGGAGCCAGGAGACAGGAGACCCCTGCGGCAATGGCTTCATTTCAAGGAAGAAGGTTAAAAATGGCAAGCAATCAGCAAACAGAGGTGACCGAAAACGCGGCAGATGTCGTTGAGAAGATTCGATCCCGTATTGGGGAAGAGGTTTTCTTCACGTTTCCAACCAGTGAGGGAAACCAAAATGGCATTCTCAAGGATCGAGCGATAATTGAAAGTGATAACGGACCGCAGGAAGTGCCATACTGGGACGTCGTCGATCTTATTGAGTTCAAAGATGAAACGGAGCAGTGGCTGCGGATCGGTTACTATCGTAAGCCCGGAAACAAGCTCATCTGGGGAAGCCAAACGACCATCACCGAGCCGATCTCGGTCTGGAAAAAGATTTTCGTCAATGCAGCAAAAGAAAAGAAGTGGTTTAGGGATCTTTTGGAAGATGTCATGAAAGAGTTGAAGGAATAGTGCAATGTCGGCTGCAATTCCGAATGCAATGTTTTCGAAATGGTGACAAGGCCCAATTGAAATGGCCGGATTTCCGAGACACTGTCTCGGAAATTGCCTCAGGAGATCAACTCTATCATAAAACTTAAGGAGGATTTTATGGTTCCTGCAGATTTCCCGGAAGAAGAAATTCGCCAATGCCGAGACGTTATAATAAATTTCGTTTATAATAACTACAGAATTGTAAATAATAGAGTGCTTGGGGATCAATTCCTTTTTTATGAGAGAGATATTGCCAGACCTTTTGGGTATCATATCGAATCGGAAGCTGATTCACATAATATTGGTATACTCGTTGGATCAGCATCAATATTAGAATTCGATGCAGCTCATGCACTCATATCATGCGTAGTGGTGAACGAAGAATCACACCACCCCGGAAGAGGTTTTTTTGAACTTGGAAATGATTACGGGCTTTTCATACTTCCTATTGGTAGGAGTATAAACCCTGACGGAGTAGAAGAACTCACTTTCTGGTCCCAACAAGTTGAAGCAACAGCAAGAGCGTATGGAAGGCACTATTTGCCTTTGGCATCTTCTATAAAAGGCATTCTTTTAAGAAAGCATTAAAATGAGCAACTTCGACGTTTCCGAACCGATCATCAATACGCCCTTCGATAAACCGACCCATTTCTGGTTTATCCGGGAAGGCGTTGCGCCCGAGAAGCGTGAAGGCCGCCGCCCGTCGGTCGTTTACCCGCCGAGCGATACCAACGTCGAGTGGCGGCTTGGAACCGATATCCTGCGGCCCTCGCGTGACTTCGCGCCGGGATATGAGATGGTGCTCGTCAATACCATCCGCGAGCGGCTCGAAACCTGGCGGAAAGAGAACTACCCCGGCATCACCCGCACCACGCGGGAGCTTATCGACTATTGGCGGCGCGACGGCAGGAAATGGCGGCTCTTCTTCGCGCAGATCGAGGCGGTTGAGGCGGTGATTTTCCTGCGTGAGGCGCGGAGCGACCTGCTGCAGGGGATCACCATCCCGCTCGACCAGCCGAGCGACAAGCAGCTTGCCGACGGGGCAAAAGCGTTCCTGCGCTATGCCTGCAAGATGGCAACCGGTACGGGAAAAACCACGGTCATGGGCATGATCGCGGCATGGAGCATCCTTAATAAAGTCAATGACCGCGGCAATAAGAATTTTTCCGATATCGCGCTTGTCGTCTGCCCAACGGTGACGATCCGTTACCGGCTGGCAGAGCTTGACCCGAACCTCGGCGAAGCCTCGCTCTACCGCACGCGCGACCTGGTGCCTCCCCACCTCATTCCGGCTTTAACGCAGGGCAAGGTGCTCATCAAGAACTGGCATGAATTCGAGGTGAAGGAAATCCAATCCCTGCACGACGGCGCAAAAGTGGTGAAGGCCGGCATGGAGCAGGTGCAGATCGAGACCATCCGTATCGGCGAGAAAACAACGACCGCGCGGGGAAGCCGGTACCTGTCATTGGCCGATTATAAAAAGCAGATCGCGGCCGGACTCCTTCGCGTAAAGAAGGAGATCGCGGGCGATGACGGCAATCTTGAAAAGGTGCTGGTGGAGGTGACCCGGTACCTTGAAAGCGATGCAGCCTGGACGCAGCGGGTGATAGGCAGGGAGATCGGCGGCAAGGAAAATATTCTCGTGATGAACGATGAATCGCACCACGCCTACCGCATCAGGCGCGAGGCGGACGAAGAGGCCGAAGAGCTGGATATGTTCGGCGAAGAGGAGGAGGTCGAGGAATTTTACCAGGAAGCGACCGTATGGGTGGAAGGGCTCGACCGTATCCACAAGATGCGCGGCATCAATTTCTGCATCGATCTTTCGGCAACGCCGTACTTCCTTGGCCGTGTGGGGCAGGACACGAATAAGCCCTTTCCCTGGACGATCTGCGACTTCCCGCTGACCGATGCCATAGAGGCGGGGCTCGTGAAGATTCCGCAATTCCCGCTGCGCGATCCGACCGGCGACCTGCGGGCGAAATACTTCAACCTGTGGAAATGGATCCTCGAACAGTTGACGCCTGCAGAGCGGGGGGCGAAGCGGTCGAGCCCGAAGCCCGAGGCGATCATCAAATACGCGCATACGCCCATCGCCATGATGGCGGCGAGGTGGGAAGAGACACGCCTTGAATGGAAAAAAAACGAGGATGACGACCGGCCGCCGGTTTTCATCCTGGTCTGCAAAAACACGAGGATCGCGAAAGCCATTTACGAATGGATAGCCAACGACGTGCGGCCCGTTGGCATTCCGCCGCTTTCCATAAGCAGCCTGCGCAACACCGAGGACCGGACCAGCACCATCCGCGTGGACTCGAAGGTGGTGGGCGAATCGGAAAACGAGGGCACAAAGGACGATGAAACCCGCTGGATGCGTTTTACGCTCGATACCATCGGCAGGCGCTCCTGGCCTGCCGACCGGCAGGGCAGGCCGATTTACCCGGCCGGTTTCGAGGAATTGGCAACGAAGCTTGAGCGCCCGGCCGACCCGCCGGGGCAGAACATCCGATGCATCGTGAGCGTGGGCATGCTGACCGAGGGATGGGATTGCACGACGGTGACGCATATCGTGGGCATACGGCCTTTCATGTCGCAACTGCTCTGCGAGCAGGTGGTGGGTCGCGGGCTGCGGCGGTCGAGCTATACGGATTTCGATGAGCATGGCCGGCTCCATGAGGAAGTATCGAAAATTTTAGGCGTTCCCTTCGAGGTGGTGCCGTACAAAAGCAATCCCGAAGCTGCGGCCCCGCCGCCGAAGCCCAAAAACCATGTCCACGCGATTCCCGAAAAGGAACGGCTTGCAATTACCTTCCCGCGTGTCGAGGGATATACGCGGATCATCAAAAGCCGCATCATGGTTGACTGGGATCAGGTGCCGGTTCTGCATCTTGATCCGCTGAACATTCCTCCCGAAGTGCAGATGAAGGCGACGCTTCCCAGCAATGCGGGACGGCCGTCCATGTTCGGGCCGGGAAAGACCGAGATGCTGACGCTGAACCCCTATCGGAAAGATCGCCGGGAGCAGGAGCTGGTTTTTTCCATCGCGCGGGATATCGCGAAGGAGATTCATTCGCATGCAAAGGGCGAGCTGCCGATACACGCGATATTTCCGCAGATACTGCGGATCGTGGACAGGTACCTGCGGCAGAAGGTGGATCCGGTCGCGCCGGCCGAGCGGGTGGACGTTTACATGGCGCCCTATTACGGCTATGCGATAGAGCAGCTCTGGCAGGCCATAAGGCCCGATACCGGCATGAAAGAGGCGCCGGAGGTGCCGATCTATGAGCAGCACCGCGAGCCGGGCTCAACGGCGGAAGTGGACATATGGACCACGCGGGATGTTTGGCCGGTGGAGCGCAGCCATTTGAATTACATCATTGCCGATACGAAGAAGTGGGAGCAATCTGCTTCCTATTTCATCGATACGCATCCGGCCGTTGAAGCCTTCGTGAAAAATGCCGGGCTTGGATTCGCCATCCCCTACTTTCATAACGGGCAGCAGCATGACTATATTCCGGATTTCATAGTCAGGATGAGGGCAGGCGCCAGGGACGGCATTTTAAACCTGGTGCTTGAAACGAAGGGTTACGATCCGGATGAGGAGATCAAAGCCGCCGCCGCCCGGCGCTGGGTTGCGGCGGTGAATGCGGATGGGATGTACGGGAAGTGGGACTATGCCATCGTGAGGAAGCCGGGGGAGGTGACGGGAGTGCTGGAGAGCTCGCGGTAATAGATGATAGGTTTTCGGCAAAACCGGTCTTTTTGATGGCGGGTTCTTTCGTGCTCTTTCACTAGCAGGTATCTCTTAGATCCCGC
Source organism: uncultured Fibrobacteraceae bacterium (assembly GCA_964651515.1). Classification (GTDB taxonomy): domain Bacteria; phylum Fibrobacterota; class Chitinivibrionia; order Chitinivibrionales; family Chitinispirillaceae; genus BOG-1184. Next base: position 24,611 of record CAZYYB010000034.1, on the reverse strand, counting down.
CTTCTCGCGATTTTTCGGGGCGAAAAAATATGGTTACTCAGGCAGGTGGAATAGTTGCTGAATTTCCCTGCGAATCCCCCGCCTTCGGCGCCCCCTTATAAGGGGATAAACCGAAAAGCTGTCAAGTAGCTGGTGATATTTATGTTTTTTCTACCCTGAAAGAGGGCGTTGCGGGGGTCTCCAATCAGTATCTCGCATCCGCAAATTCAACCCACCCGCCCGCCCCGACGAGCGCCTCGTCGAACGGGCTCGGGGTAAAGGCATATTCCGCGATTCTCCCCTCCCCTTCCATGCGCAGCTTCTTCGCATCGAGATCGACCGTGCAGGTTTTCAGGCCGCATGAAGCGCATTAATCACCGCCTCGGGGTTCTTTGCCGCGACACGAAGAAGCGCCTTTGCGGGTCCATCCGGTTCCCGCCGGCCTTGCTCCCAGTTTTGAATGGTACTCCTGCTGACGCCGATCATCAAGGCAAATTCGCTTTGGCTCACCTGCAATTTCTTTCGAACGCCCTTAATGTCGGGAGCCGCATCGGTAGAGCGAAATACGCAGCCGGGCTTGGATTTTCCCCGTTTTATTTCCCCGGCCTGTTTTATGCTTTGAATCAATTTCGAAAAATCGGTGGATTTCATTTCAAATATTCCTCGGTGATTTTTTTCAGCACTTTAAGTTGAGACGAATCCAGGTTTTCCTGCTCATTCTTTTTATTCAGTATCTCGCATCAGCAAATTCAACCCACCCGCCCGACCCGACGAGCGCCTCGTCGAACGGGCTCAGGGTAAAGGCATATTCCGCGCTTCTCCCCTCCCCTTCCATGCGCAGCTTCTTCGCATCGAGATCGACCGTGCAGGCGGCCGACGCCGACCCTGCAAAGGCGGCGAAGAGTTCGCCGATGGTCGCGGCCGGGAGCTCGATCGCCAGCATGCCGCCGTTGAACATGTTCTGCCTGAAGATGCGCGCGAAGCTCTCCGCGATCACGACCGTGATCCCGTTTACTTCGAGGGCCCAGGGGGCATGCTCGCGCGACGAGCCGCAGCCGAAGTTCGCCCGCGTCACGATGACGCCGACGGTTCCCTTCCGGGCCGCTTTCGGGTCGAATCCCGGAAGCGCCAGGTCTTCGAGCAGGTGCGGGCCGAGGGCGTCCTTATCGACTTCGGTCAGGTATTTCGCCGGGATGATTTCATCGGTGTTGATGTCGCTGCGATCGAGAAAGAGTGTCCTGCCGCCGAATGTTTTCATGGGTATAGCCTCCCTTTAAGTTCAATCACGCTTTAGTTGATTTTTTACAGAAAAGCCCTCGGATCAACGAGATGACCCGCTACCCCGCTCGCCGCCGCCGAGGCCGGGCTGACAAGATGCACCATCCCGCCCTTGCCCATGCGGCCGTTGAAGTTGCGGTTGGTCGTGGAGGCGCACGCCTCGCCTTTCGCGAGGACGCCGTTCGACATGCCGAGGCAGGCGCCGCAGGTCGGGTTGGTCACCACATAGCCGGCGTCCATGAAGATGTCGAGGAGCCCCTCGTGCAGCGCGGCGCGGTAGATCGCGGGCGTGGCCGGGCAGAGGATGCCGCGCGTTCCCGGCGCGAGCTTCCTGCCTTTTGTCACGGCCGCGGCGATCCGCAGGTCGGAGATGCGCCCGTTGGTGCAGGAGCCGATGTAGACCTGGTCGACCCTGACCTTCTCCTTTTCGAGTTCGGCGAGCTTCTTCACCTGGTCGGGCTTGTAGCCGACCGTGGCGACCGGTTCAAGCGCAGTCGCGTCGATGGCAAGCGTCGACTCGTACGGGGCATCGGGATCGGACCACCACCTCTGATAATCGGCGAGCGCCTTCGCCTTGTCGCCCCCGAAGTCGCCGGCGACGAAGGGCCACAGGTAGTCGAGGGTGACCCGGTCGGGCATGCAGAGCCCGGAGGTCGCCCCGGCCTCGATCGCCATATTGGAGAGCGTCATCCGCTCCTCCATCGACATCGCCGCAACAGTCGTCCCGGTGAATTCGAGGATGCGGTCGGTGGCGCCGTTCACCGTGAGGCGGCGGATGATGTCGAGTATCACGTCCTTGGCGTACACCCCTCTCGGCAGGGCGCCGGTTACCTCGACCCGGATGGTCGTGGGCTGCCGGAAGGCGCACACCCCCTTGAGGATGCCGACTTCGAGATCGGTGGTGCCGACGCCCGCGGCGAAGGCCCCGAAGGCGCCGTGGGTACAGGTGTGGCTGTCGCCCATGATGACGGTGAAGCCCGGCCGGATGAACCCCTTCTCCGGAAAGAGCGCGTGGCACACCCCGTTCGACCCGATGTCGAAGAAATCCCGGATGCCGTTACGCGCCGCCCACTCCCGCATGATCTTTCCCTGCAGGGCGCTCTTGGAGTCCTTCGCCGGGGTGACGTGGTCGATGACCGCCTTGATCTTCGAGGGATCGAACACGCGGTCCTTCTTTCGCCAGACCAGGTCGGCGATGGCGATGGGCGTGGTGATCTCGTGGCAGAGCACGGCATCGAGCCGGAGCACTTTCGTCCCGGTAAAGGGCTCGTCGGCGAGATGGGCGTCGAAAATTTTTTCGGTGATGGTCTTTCCCATAATCGGTCCTTTCTGTTGAAGGAGTTTTTATTGCTTCCTTTACTTTGAGACTGCTCAGGCGGGGCCCCGTCGCAGAGGCCGGTTATGAAGCACTCCCGGATCGGACGGGTGACCCGGCTCGGCCATCCAAAGGCATTTGCCTTTCTCCATCCTTGCCTTTGTCCCCGTTCAAATAATCCACATGCGGCGGGGAGATGCTCCACACCGCCCGGAACACCCTCCTCCCCTGGTTGGCAAGCCGGTGCGGCAGGTGTGCCGCGAAGTAGACGCTGTCGCCGTCGTCGATCCGGTAGTCCGTGGACCCCACGGTGAGCCGCGCCGACCCCTGCAGCACATACCCCATCTCGACCCCCTCGTGTCCGCCGCCGCTCATCTCGGTGGCGCACCCCGCCTCGATCTCGATGAGGAAGAGCTCGATCGGGAAAGCGGACACCTGCGTGGTCATGAGCTGCTCGTAACGGATGCCCTTCCCCTCTATCTTCAGCCGCTCGCCGCTCCGGTGGAGCCGCACCGGCGAGTCGGGCGAGAGCCGTCTGAACAGCTCGCCGATATCGATGTCCTCGGCCCGGCAGACCGCCACCAGCGTATCGATCGACGGCGAAACCTTTCCCCGCTCGATCTGCGAAAGCATGCTGATGGAGATACCCGCCTTCTCCGCGATCTCGCCGAGGTGCCGGTTGCTTTTTTCCCGGTACACCCGCAGCAGCCTGCCGAGTTCGGGAAGAGCGCTTTGCATCACTGATTCATTCATTGAATTAATAATAAAACATGGGAAACGATAAATCAAGCACTTTCAGTAATAAGAAAGGCAGCATATCGTATTTTTATGAAGCGGGGGGCCGGAGCCGGTGCGGTGAGTGTCGGCAACCCATCATGAAGGCGGAGCGGAGGATCCTTGAGCATGGAAAACAGGGGCGAAGGCAAACCGGAAATTCCCGCGCTGAACATGGAGGATATCGATAACCTGAAAATATTAACCGATAAGAAGGTCCTCGAAATAGTCAGCGGCGATATCGTTGAGCACATCCAGACCGACGAGTACCTGCTCGATTCCATCGGCACCAAGCCGGGAACCTACTACCGGGACCTCGTCTTCGCGCTCATCCAGATCCGGCTTCCCGAGGACGAGGCGAAGCGGGACTGGCGGGAGATCCTGCGGCACAAATACCTGTTAAGCGAAAAACTGGGGCGCAATGTGGGAATTCACGTGGCGACGCTCGACTACTACTCGAACATCAAGAAGCAGATCGCCTTTCCGAAAATCGTGGATGCGCGGGAGTACCTCGATACCGCGAGCCGCGCGCTCACCGACGACCTGACAAAGGCGTATAACCGCCGTTTTTTCGGCGAGCAGATGAACCGGCTCTTCCAGCAGACGCGCGACGAGGGAGGCTGCTTCTCACTCATCATGTTCGACCTGGACTTCTTCAAGCAGTACAACGACATCAACGGCCACATCCAGGGCGATATCGCGCTCATCGAGACGGTGAGGATCCTCCACGCGGTGTGCAGCCTCGACTGCGCGGTCTGCCGCTACGGCGGCGAGGAGTTCATGCTGCTCCTGCCGGGGCACCCCATCGAGGAGGCCCTCAAAACCGCCGAAAATATCCGGCAGGCGGTGTACGATTACCGATTTGTCAATGAACGGGCGTTGCCGGGCGGCAGGCTGTCCGCGTCCCTCGGCGTCACGGGCTACCGGCCGGGCGTCGCCTCGGCGCAGCAGATGGTCGAGGAGGCCGACGTCGCGATGTACCGCGCGAAGAACAAGGGGAGAAACCGGGTCGAGCTCTTCCCCCGGGGGGAGAATTTACCATGAAACGGGCGCTCATCCGCGGCGATTCGCGCATCGTCTTCCTCATCGGGTACCCGGTGGCGCACTCGCTGTCGCCGCAGATCCATAATTTTGCCTTCAACAAGCTCGAACTGCCGCACGTGTATATTCCGCTGCCGGTGAAACCGGAGCACCTGCGTACCGCGGTGATCCTGCTCCGGGCGGCGGGCGCGCTCGGCGCCAATATCACCCTTCCCCACAAGCAGCGGGCCGCCTCGCTCTGCGACGTCCTGACGCCGCTCTCGTACCGGATCGGCACGGTGAATACCCTGTACTTCAAGGATAACCTGCTCCACGGTACCACGACCGATCCCGAAGGCTTCCTGCGGGCGCTGGCGTCCATGGGGCATGACGCCCGGGGCGGACACCTCGTGCTCATCGGCAGCGGCGGCATTGCGCGAACCCTCGCCGCGGCGCTCGCGATCGCACGGATTCCCGCTTCGCTCACGCTTGTCGGACGGAACCTCGAGCGCACGAGCGTGCTCGCCGGCGAAATCGCCGGCGCGATGGACTTCCCGATCGCCGCCCATGCGCTTGACGATCAGGATCTCGGCCGCGTCATGGACCGCTGCACCCTGCTGGTAAACTGCACGAGCGCGGGGCTGCATCCGAAAACCGACGAGACGCCGCTCGATAAAAAGTATCTTCATCCCGGCATGACCGTTTTCGATACCATTTACAACCCGGCGAAGACCCGCCTCATGGCCGAAGCCGAGGCGGCGGGGTGCCGCACCCAGAACGGGCTGCGCATGCTGCTCTACCAGGGACTCGCCTCGTTTTCGCTGTGGACCGGTATCGACATCCGGGAAGAGATTTTCGACCTCGATAACCTCCAGCACGGCATTTCGGGATAACGGCCGCCTATGCAATGGAAAATCACCCGCTCGCGCCTGGCCGGCGACATCGCCGTTCCGCCGTCCAAATCCCACACCATCCGGGCGCTCCTCATCGCGGCCCTGGCCGACGGCAGGTCGCGCATCGGGAACCCCCTGCTTTCCGGCGACGGAACGAGCGCGCTCGCGGCCGCGCAGGCGCTGGGGGCCGCCGTGTCGCGTGAAGGCGACGACCTGTACGTGGAGGGCATCGGCCCGCGCCGCGACCTCGGCGGCGAGCGCTTCGACATGGGCAACTCCGGGACCGGCACGAACCTCTTCATGGCCGCCGCCGCGCTCGGCTCGATGAAGAGGCGCTTCGACGGCGACGCCTCCCTGCGTTCGCGTCCCTTCCGGCCGCTCATGCGCGGCCTCGAACAGCTCGGGGCACGCGTCGCCGTTTCGGCGGACGCGACGCGCGATCTCCCCTTTACCATTCAGGGGCCGCTGCGGGGCGGGAAGGTCACGGTGGACGGCGTCTCGTCGCAGTTCGTGTCGAGCCTGCTGCTCGTCACCCCGCTCCTTGCCGAAAGCTCGGAAATAACCGTGGAGAACCTCCAGGAGAAGCCCTACGTCGAACTCACGCTGTGGTGGCTGCAAACGCAGGGGATGACGGTCGACCGAAGCGCCGATCTCTCCCGCTTCACGGTGAAGGGCGGGCAGGTCTATCGCCCCTTCGACCGGGAGATACCGGCCGACTTTTCCGGCGCCGCCTTTGCGGCCTGTGCGGGCGCCATGGGCGAAGCCGGGCTTCGCCTCACCGGCCTCGACTTCTCCGACCCGCAGGGCGATAAGGGCATCTTCGAGATACTGTGCCGCATGGGCGCTTCCGTCACGCACGGCGACGACGCATCGGTCACGGTAGCGCGGAACGGCCCGCTCCGGGGTGTCCGCGTCGATCTCAACGCCATGCCCGACGCCCTGCCGGCGCTTGCGGTCGTCGCCTGCGCGGCCGGAGGCGAAACCCGCATCGGCAACGTCGCGCAGGCGCGGATCAAGGAGACCGACCGCATCGTCGTCATGCGGGAGGAGCTCACGAAAATGGGCGGCGACCTCACCGAACACGAGGACGGCCTGACCATCCGCGGCCGGCCGCTCCACGGTGCGGCGGTCGACGGCCATGACGACCACCGGGTCGTGATGGCGCTTGCAATCGCCGCTCTGGGCGCGGAGGGGGAAACCATCATCGACGGCGCCGAAGCCGCGGCGGTCACCTATCCGACTTTTGTCGACGATTTCCGCGACCTGGGCGCCAGAATAGAGGTTATTGCATAACCATGGAACTCACCGTCAATCTCGGCCCCCGAACCTACCCGATCGTCCTCGACCGCGGCATCGCACCCGCACTTCCGGCCCGCCTGCGCCGGCAGTTCCCGAAAAGCACATTCGGCCTGGTCACCAATACCACGCTCGCCTCGCTCTACGCGGAACTCATCGCTCACTGGGAGCGCGAACTCGGCCTGACCGTTCACCGCATGCCCGACGGGGAGCGTTATAAGACGCTCGACACCTGGGGCGCCATCTTCGATACCTTCCTGCCCGCGAAGTTCGAGCGTTCGAGCGTCATCATCGCGCTCGGCGGCGGGGTGGTGGGAGACGTGGCGGGATTTGCGGCCGCGACACTCCTGCGCGGCATCGCCTGCGTCCAGGTGCCGACCACGCTCCTGGCCATGGTCGATTCGAGCGTGGGCGGCAAGACCGCGGTCGATCATGCGGCGGGAAAGAACCTCATCGGCGCCTTTCACCAGCCGTCGCTCGTCTGGATCGACACCGCGTTTCTCGAATCGCTGCCAAGCCGTGAGTTTGCCGCCGGGTGCGCGGAGCTTTTCAAGTATGCGTTCATCGGCGGGGCCGAGCACTTCGAGCTCATCGCAACACACGGGCGGGACATGCTCGGCGGCAGGCCCAATACCCTCCTCGAAGGCATCCGGCGCGGCATCGCGGTCAAGGCGGGCGTAGTGGAGCGCGACGAGCACGAGACGAAGGGCGAACGGATGCTCCTCAATTTCGGCCACACCTTCGCCCACGCGCTTGAAAAGTATTTCGGCTTTGGAAAACTCCTGCACGGCGAGGCGGTGTGGTGGGGCATGGCGTGCGCCTGCGAGCTCGGGAAGCGGCTCGGCACGATCTCCCCGGACGATGCCGCCCGCTACGACGACCTCACCGGCTCGTTTCCCCGGCCCATGCTCCCGTCGATCCCTCCGGCGGGCGAGCTCGTCGCGGCGATGCGTTTCGACAAGAAGGTCTCCGGGGGCGCACCGGCCTTCGTGGTCCCGGCCTCGCCGGGATTTTCGGTGGTGAAAACCGATGTTTCGCCGTCCGTGGTTGAAGATGCCATGAACGGTATCTTTTAGGGATTCACGCACCCGTTTACCGCCTATTATCCCGGCGCCTCGGCACCGACCGCAATTCCCGCCATTGCCAGGAACTCCTTCCCGTCGATCGTCTCGTTTTTCAGGAGGTAGGCGGCGATCGTGGAGAGAATCTCCTTCTTCCCGGAAAGCAAATCGAGCACGCGGCGGTACCGCTCGTCGATGATGGCGGCGACCTGCTCGTCGATATACTGCTGCGTGGTTTCGGCATACTCCCGCGCGCCGCCCACGCCGCCGCCGTCGCCCATGAACACCGGGGTCGGGCGCGAACGGAGCGTGACATTGGCGAATTTCGGGCTCATGCCGTATTCGGTGATCATGCGGCGCGCGATGTCGGACGCCTTGTCGATGTCGTTCGACGCGCCGGTGGAGATCATGCCGAATATCAACTGCTCCGCCGCCCGTCCGCCGAGGAGCACGTCGATCTTCCCGAGCAGCTCGTCGGTGGTCATGAGGTAGCGGTCCTCGGTCGGCGTCTGCATCGTGTACCCGAGGGCGGCAATGCCCCGGGGGATGATGGAGATTTTCTGCACCGGGTCGGCGCCGCCGGTAAAGGCTGCGGTGAGCGCGTGGCCGGTCTCGTGGAAAGCGACGATTTCGCGTTCGTGCGCATTGATCAGCTTGCTTCTCTTCTGCAACCCGGCGAGGATCTTTTCGATCGCCTCGTCGAAGTCGAGGTGGGACACCTTCCCGCGGCCCGCCCGGACGGCGAGGAGCGCCGCCTCGTTGACGATGTTCGCCAGGTCGGCGCCGGCGAATCCGGCGGTGGCGCGCGCGACGGCCGCGAGGTCGACGCTCTCGTCGGTGAGGACATCCTTCGAATGGATGGTCAGGATGGCCAGGCGCCCCGGAAGATCGGGCCGGTCGACCACCACCTGCCGGTCGAAGCGCCCCGGACGCAGCAGGGCCGGGTCGAGGACTTCGGGGCGGTTGGTCGCCGCCAGGAGGATGACGCCGGTGCGGGAGTCGAAACCGTCCATCTCGACCAGGAGCTGGTTCAGCGTCTGCTCGCGTTCGTCGTTCCCCATCGCCATGGGCGACCGGCTCTTGCCGATTGCGTCAAGTTCGTCGATAAAGATGATGCAGGGCGCCTTTTCTCGCCCCTGGTGAAACAGGTCGCGCACCCGCGCCGCGCCGACGCCGACGAACATCTCGACGAAATCGGCACCGCTGATACGAAAAAAAGGCACCTGCGCCTCGCCGGCCACCGCCCGCGCCAGAAGCGTTTTGCCGGTCCCCGGCGGACCGACGAGGAGCACCCCCTTCGGGACCTTGCCGCCGATGGCGGTATACTTGTCGGGGTTCTTCAGGAAGTCGACGACTTCGACCAGCTCCAGCTTCGCCTCATCGGCACCGGCGACATCGGCAAAGGTGGTTTTGATGTCCCCCTCGGCGACCAGCTGCGCCTTATTCTGCGCAAACGACATGACGCCGGTGCCCATCTTTCCCATACGGTTGAAAATGAACCGCCAGATGAGGAGCATGACCCCGAAGGGTATGATCCAGGTGAGGAGAAAATCGAGAAACCGGTTGTCGGTCGGCTGGCGGGCGTAGTATTCGATCTTCAGGGAGTCGAGGAGGGGAACAAACGAGAGATCGGTCACCGGAACGGTCCGGTACGAAAGCCGCTTCTGGAGGTCCTCCCCGGCGACGGCGGATTTTTTCACCGCCGAATCGAGCGCCCCGCTCGTGTAGCAGAGCCCCACGTAGTACTTGTCGCCCATTTCCACCCGCCTGATTTCGCCGGAACGGACCTTTTTCTTGAACGCCGAAAAATCGATCGTCTCGACGGGCGCGTTGACCATGAGCGATTTGAAATAGGTGACGAGCAGGAGCCCGATGAGTATATACCAGAGCGAAAAATGGAACTGCTTTCCTGTCAGGTTCAATTGCGCCAGGAGGCTATTATGCTTTTTAGTCAATCCGGGGCGGTCGGCAGGGACGGGATTCTCCCACACCTTTTTCTTTTTGTCGCCGGCGGAGTCGTTCAGATCGGGCATGGCATTGGCTCCCTTCGCATATCCTGGCCGCTCTTCGGAAGGCGGGTTTCAGAAAAAACCCATCACCTTTCTCATGGCAACCTCTTCCTCCTTGCCCTCGGCGACGATTTCGACTTCGCTTCCGGATGCCGCGTCGAGCAGGAGCAGTTCGAGGATCGACTCCCCATTGGCATTCCTGCGTCCCTTGCGCAGGGTGACCTTGCTGTCCGTACTCCTGCATGCCTGGACGATCCGTACGGCGGGACGCATATAAAGCCCATGGGGATCCCGGACGATTACTTTTCTCCGTAACATTCATTCCTCCCTTTTGCTCCGTGAACGTTTGAGGAATGAAAATATAAAGCAAAAGATATGCCATGATTTGGCCACTGTGATAAATTGGTTCGTATTCCGGTGACCATAATGTCGGGGGGGGACACCGCTTCGCGGCTCCGACCAGGGGGAACCACCGCCGGTGGTTCCCCCACCGGAAGCAGCAACAGAAATCTATTGTACCGCCAGTATCCCCGCCGCGGCGCAGGCCGCCCCGAACCCGTTGTCGATATTGACCACCGCAAGTCCGGTAGCGCACGAGTTAAGCATGGCGAAGAGCGGCACCAGCCCGCCCAGGTGAACCCCGTACCCGACCGAGGTCGGGACGCCGATGACCGGGCAGGAGACATAGCCGGCGATGACCGAGGGCAGGGCGCCCTCCATCCCGGCGATCGCGAGGATGACCCCCGCGTTAAGCAGCGTGTCGGAATGGCTGAAGAGCCGGTGAATCCCGGCGACGCCGACATCGTTGACCATGACCGGCGTATACCCGATAATTTCGGCGGTCCGCTGCGCCTCGGCCGCCACGGGCCGGTCGGCGGTGCCGGCCGAGCAGATGACAATGGGTTTTGAGCTCTCTTTTTTCACCCAGCCGGAGGATTTTTTCCAGAAGCAGCGGGCCGTTGCATCGACCTCGGCATCGGGAATCGCGACCCCAACCGCATCGAGCACCTCGCCGGTCGCCCGGGTGCCGAGGACCGTCACGCCGTGGGCGATCTGGGCCTGCGCTATGGCCACGACCTGGTCCGGTGTTTTATTCTGGCAGAAAATCGCCTCCGGGTACCCCTTGCGCATGCCGCGATGGTGATCGATCGTGGCAAAGCCGAGATCCTCGAAGGGAAGGTGCTTGAGCTTTTCGAGCGCTTCGGCAACCGGGATCGAGTGGTCGGCGACATTGGCAAGAAGTGCTGCGAGGAGAGTCTGGTCCATGGATGGTTCCTGTTCGATGGTTATTGACAAAAAGAAGTATTTGGGCGGCAGGCCGGGTCCGCCGCCCCCTATCCCTTCATCGCGGTTTCGATGAGCGTTTTGATGATATCGTTCGCCGAGATGTTCTCGACCTCGGCATGGAACGACCGGACCAGGCGGTGGCGCAGTACCGGATACGCGGCCCGGCGGATGTCGGTCAGGGTCGGTGTCGGCCGGCTGTCGAGGAGGGCGTAGGCCTTTGCCGCAAGGACCAGAAACTGCGAGGCGCGCGGCCCGGCGCCCCACATGATATGCTTGCCGATGGCCTCCGGGCACTCGCTCGTCCGGGTCCTGGTCGCCCGGGAGAGGTTGACCGCGGCGGCAATGATCGATTCGGCGGCCGGGACCCGCCAGACGAGGTCGCGAAACTCGCGGATCGTCTCGACGGTGAGGACCGGCCTGAGCTCAACCGTTTGCGGCGAGGTGGTTGCGCGAACGATGGCGAGTTCGGACTCCCGGTCCGGATAGCCGACCTCGATGGAGAACATGAACCGGTCCTGCTGCGCCTCGGGCAGCGGATAGGTCCCCTCCTGCTCGATAGGGTTCTGGGTCGCAAGGATCCAGAACGGCGCCGGAAGCTCGTAGGTAACGCCCGAGGAGGTCACCTCGTGCTCCTGCATGGCCTGCAACAGGGCGGACTGGGTCTTGGGCGGGGTGCGGTTGATTTCGTCCGCAAGCACGATGTTATGGAAGATCGGACCCTTGACGAAGCGAAATTCGCGCCGGCCCGTCGCCCGGTCGTCGATGAGGATCTCGCTGCCGGTAATGTCGGAGGGCATCAGGTCGGGCGTGAACTGGATGCGGTTGAAGGCAAGGTCGAGGCATTTCGCCAGGCTCTGGACGAGCATGGTCTTGGCCAGGCCGGGCACCCCGATGAGCAGGCAGTGGCCTCCCGCGAGAAAGCAGGCGAGGAGATCGTCGATGACCTCCTGCTGGCCCACGATTTTTTTTGCGAGTTCGGCCTTTATTGCTTTCACGCCCGCGGAGAGGCGTTCCGCGAGTTCGATATCGCCGTTTTTTTCGCTCATAGGCATCGGATTAAAATAAATTCAGCGTGGAATGGATAGATAATGTCGTTTTGAATAATTGACTCGAATAGATTAAAAAAACTTCTGGATGGCCGAGCCGGGTCACCCGCGCGCGGTGGGAGTGCTTCATAAGATACTTCAGCTTAATTTTTTTTCCGCATTTATTCTTCTCTGTTGTCCCGTACCGCTACTTTCAGGACATGATTGAAAACCGCTCATGCAAATGACACCTGCTATCCTATTGAATTTTTATGCTTATGTTTCTAACAGATAGCCCCCAAAGACACGGGTGCTGGTCAGCTAAGAAAGGGGCCGTCGACACCGAGGGGGCAGCGGAATACCGGCCGCTTCGGCCGGGATGAAGCGAGGGGGAGACTTCCCCCCTTAAAGCCTTTTTATCTTTACTGTTGAAACCCTGCAACTATTTCTCCGCCGCCTCCTCTTTTTTCAACTCCTCCTTCGCCCGCCCGATCTCCTTGAACGAAATCCCCATGCGAACGAAAAAGTAGAGCCCCGCAACGGTCACGGTGAGGTAGCCGATCCCGTGATAGAGGACCGCGACGCTGCTGGCCCGGGCGGCATCGATGCCGAGCAGCCCCAACCCTTTCTGCAACGCGACATGCAGGGTGCCGACATACCCCGGCGAAAAGGGGATGGCCGCGCCGATGGCGCCCCAGGCAGCGCCGAACATGCCGGGCAGGAAGCCGAAACCCTCCTCGTGGACGAGCAGGATCATCATGCAGGCATAGCAGGCGACGATCAGGAAAGAACTCGCGATCATCAGGAGGCATTGAACCGGGGAAAAGACCCATTGGAGGTTCGAAACGAGCTCCTTGCCCGTTGCAACGACCTTTTCCTGCACTTTCACGGGAAGATACTTCACCAGGTATTTACAGAAGCGAGCCGTCGCCGCGGGAAAAACCGCATAGCAGATGAGCGCGAGAACGGCCGCCGCCGAACCGGCCGCGACGGGAATGGCGAGCAGTAGTTCGGCCCGGAGTCTGGGAAGCCAGAGAATGGGGATACAGAAGAAAGAGAGGTAGACGATGGAGTCGAGGACGCGTTCGATGATGACCGACCCGGCGCTCTCGGCTATGGTAAATCCGTTGCGCTTCCATAAAAAGAGGGCGCGGGTCACCTCCCCCAGCCGGGCGGGGAGAAAATTGTTCACCATGAAGCCGATCATGAGCAGGCCGAACAGGCCGTGCCGATTGCCCTTCGAAGCGGGCAGGATGAGACCCCACCGCATGCTGCGAAGCCAGAGGGTGAGCAGGGTCAGGCCGATGGCGGCAACGATGATCCACGGCGGGGTCGCGGCGAGGTGGTGCACGAGCGCCTTCGGTTTCACGCTGCGGAAAAAGATGTACAGGCTTCCCCCCGCCAGGGCGACGCCTGCCGAAAGCTGGATCACCGACGATTTTCTCATACCTCTCCCAGCCGGTTGAAGACGAGGCCCGAATAGAGCTTCGGAAAGAAATTCGTCGACTTCTGCGGCATGCGCTCCCCCCCGGCAACGATCCGGTGAATGGTCTCAAGCGTGACGGGCTTGATGAAGAACCCTCCGTGATAGGCCGCAGCGTCGAGGCTGCGCCTGAGGGCGGCGGCCGTGTCCTGCACGTACTCCACGTTCTCGTGGAGTACCTTTCCGTTGAGCGGCAGTCCGAGAACGCCGCCGACGGCCACGGCATTGATGATGGACATTTCGAGGTGGCGCCACTCTGCCGACCGCTCGTGCAGGGTGGTCTGAAGGAAAGATTCGCCCCCGGCGTTCAGTGAACAGCCGAAGGCCGAGTGCGACGCGCTGTCGACGAAGAGCATCGTTGCCGAGAGGGCGCCCTGCAGAAAGGCGTTGACCACCGAACCGTCCGCGGCGCCGAGATCGATCATGGTGAAGTACCGCGAAAGTTCGCGCAGAAAATCGGCCCTGCCGCCGCCGACCTTGCGGATCAGGCGGTGGAAAGGCCGGATGATGAGCCCCGGGTCTGCCGTGGAAACGAGCGTCATCATGACGCCGGCGCAGGCGGGATCGCTGCCCTGGTTGCGATAATAGTTCAGGGCGGTCTCGTAGCGATGGTGGCCGTCCGCGATGAGAATGGTGCTTTCCGCGGTCGCTTCCTGAAAGCGCCGGATGACCGCCTCGTCGTTGCATACATACAGTGCGTGGCGGACCCCGTCGGCATCGATGCCCGTACCCACGGGCGCGCCGGTCTTCATCGAGCGGATGAGTCCGAAGATGGCCCCCCGCTCGTCGGAGAGGAGACCGAAGATCTGGCCGACATTGAGCCGCGTGGACGAAAGGTGCTCGTAGCGGTCCACTTTGGGACCCGAGAGCGTGTACTCGTGCGGCAACACGGCGCCTTTTCCGTCGTCGAGGTCGACCAATTTAACCAGCGATATTATCCCCGATCGTTCGATCCGCTTCCTGACGCCGGCCAGTTCGACCTCGAATTGCTGCTCATACACATAGAGGGAGGGGGTCGGCTCGCGTTTGACGAGCCCCGCAGCCGCCCATGCGGCGAAGAGCGACGCCGCCCGGACATGGCGATCGATATTGGCGCGATCGGCGCTCTCGGGACGGTTTTGATCGATCCGCACCGCATTGCGATCGTGCTGCCGGTAGAGCCGGTCGACCGAAGCCTCGTCCAGCATGTCGTAGGGAGGGGAGAGGAGAGAACCGAGATCCTCCGGTTTTTCAAGCGAATAGCGATACCCCCTGAATGGCCCCAGATCGGCCATAACGTCATGCTCCTTCCCGGATTTCAGTCTAATCGGATGAGGGCGGCTACACTACGAGTCGCGTCTGCGCAGTCAGGCTTTCGCAGAAGGAACGGCGATGAATTGCACAGAGACCATGTTCACGTATCCGGCTCATGTGCAGCGCCGTACCGTATCCTTTATTGGATGAAAAATCGTACATGGGATACCGCTCATGATAGTCTTTCATGAGACGGTCGCGAGTGACTTTGGCGACGATCGACGCGGCCGCTATGCTCGCACTCTGCGCATCCCCCCGGACGACGGCCCTCTGGCGATCGCGCGCAATGCCGGGGAGACACTGATTGCCGTCGATGAGCAGCAGGGTCCAGGACGGCGAAATCGCCTCCAGTGCCCGTCGCATGGCGAGGAAGGTCGCCTGGAGAATGTTCAACCGCTCGATCTCCTCGACCGACGCCGACCCCACGCCGTGAGCGACCGCCGCCGCGGTTATAAGGCCGAAGCAGCGCTCACGCGCCTCTGCGGAGAGCTTCTTGGAGTCGTTGACGCCGGGGATGACCCTGCCCGGATCGAGGATGACCGCGGCGGCCATGACCGGTCCGGCAAGCGGTCCGCGGCCGACCTCGTCGATCCCGACGACGACCCCGCCGCACTCCTCCGCCGCCGCCCGGTCAAAATCGTAGAGGGCGGCGGTCAGGGTGGATCGATCTTTTTTCGGGTTGTTCATTTTTTGGCGAGGCTTCAGGAAAAACATCTTCCGAGGAGCACTTGTTTTGTCACTCTGTCACTCTGTCACTGTCTTTTATCTCCCCCGCTCCCATCACCCGCCGCCCGACGATGGAAATTTTTCCCGTTGCGATGGCCTCGATCGCCTGCCAGTAGGTCGCGTGCTCGACTTTGAGAACGCGCTGCGCCAGGGAGTGCGGATTGTCGGTATCGAGTACCGAAACGGCCCGCTGCAGGATGATCGGACCGTGGTCGTACTCCTCGTCGACAAAGTGGACCGTGACGCCGGAGATCTTGGCGCCGTAGTCGATCACCGCTTCGTGAACATGGGACCCGTACATCCCTTTCCCGCCGAAAGCGGGAAGAAGCGCGGGGTGAATATTGACGATCCGGCGACGGTAGGCCCGCACCACCGGCGCGGGAAGCTTCTTCATGTACCCGGCAAGGACGATGAGCTCCACCCGATATTCGCTCAAAACGTCGAGAAACCGGGCGGCATAGGCTTCTTCCGATTCGAATTGGGAAGAAGCGAAATGAATCGCCGGTATGGAATGGCGGCGTGCCCGTTCGAAAGCGCCGGCGCCGCTGTTGTTGCCGATGAAAAGAACGAACTCCACATGCAGGTCGCCGCTCGCTTTCCGATCGAGCAGCGCGCCGAAATTGCTGCCCTGGCCCGAGGCCAGTACCGCACATCGTAGCGGCAGGGATACTCCGGGTTCGTCGCTAGTCATCAATCGCCCGCTCCACCTTCGAGACATCGCCGAAAAATTTAAGCCGGTAGCGCACTCCCGACCAGGTGATCGTATTGGTCGCCCAGGTGCGAAAGTAACTCACTACCTGCAGCGCGCGTAAAAAAGGTTGCAAAACGAGAAAGCGGTGGAATTTCGGCATGGGGCCCATGAGCGGGTAGAGCGAAACGGTAAGCAGCTCGCCGACGTAGAACAGGAGGGCGGCACCGCCGCCATAACGGAAAAATCCCCCCCCCTTGAAATGGCCGAGCAGCGCGGCGGCGGGAAGGAGACCCATGAACGTTGCTCCGCTCAGGACAATGGGAAGAGCGATGAAAAACCAGATCGGCTTGAAATAAACTTTCAGGAACATGATCTGTCGTTCGAACCAACGGATGGCGTCGTTGACATTATGAAACAATTCGTCCGAGTGCGCCATGCACGACGGCACCAGGACGCCCTTGAGTCTTTTTTTATGGATAACCTGCGAAAGGCTCAGGTCGTCCACCACCGCCCGCGACCATTTTTCCCCGACCTTCAGGGTTTCGAAATCGCGCCGGCGGATTGCCATCGATCCGCCCCACAACCCGACGCCGCCGACGAAGAAGGCGCAGGAGAAGGTGACATAGATGAAAATATTCGCGTAGGCATGCATCCATTCGCCAACCCCGCCGTTTTTCGCGTGCAGCCAGCGAAACCCGGACACCACGGATATTTTGCTATCGGCAAGCGGCAGGATGAGTTCATGCAGCCATTGCGGAGCGGGGCGGACATCCGAGTCGGCAAACACATACACCTCGGCATCGTGCGCCGCCGCGATTCCGGCGAGGAGATTGTGATTTTTCTGGGCGCACCGGGTGGAGAGCCCGGCCGCCAGCGCCCTCCCGTTCGATCGTCCCCCGACGACCCCCTCGATCACCGGCATTGCGGTGTCCTGCGCGCTCTCGGCGACAAAAACGACCTCGTAGTCGGTATAGTCAAGGTTGAAAAAACTTTCGAGATTGGACTTCAGGTTGCCGTTCATCCCTTTGCAGGGTACGATGATGGCGCAGCGCGGCCGGTATCCTTGCGGAAGTCCGGGCCGGATGAAGCGCGCATACCACGATCGCTGATAGAGAACGGTAACGAGTGTTGCGCAGAAATCGCCGAGAACGACCGCGCACGCGAGGGCGAAAAGGAAATGGGTCGCCAACGTCGGTCCGGCAAGGGTCGCAAGAAGCACGCTCGGCTCCTGAATGGATACCTGAAGGATCTTCGCCCCCCTCACGGAATCCGGAGTCGATTCCCGGAGAGCGCGAAGGGGGCGTCGTGAATGGTCGCCGCACCGCCCGAATGGGCCGCGGACAGCGGAAGGAAAATACATCAGCGCTTTTACGCCCGCTTCCCCGGAAATCCCTGCGCTCTCCTCCCGGGCGAAGCGGGGTGTTTCAATGTGGAGCTTCGGGTGTTTTATTCTGCCCGTTCGGTGTTGCATTTTGCGCACCCGTTCCGTGCATAGTGCCCACAACACGATTGCCGGGGCATTTTTCCGCTGGCATGCTCCTTGCACAAGGTAGTGGTGGCAACAAAATAAGAACCAGCAAGGAGGTTCACCGTGGACAACGGGAATATAGTAGATAAAAGAAGGATCCGGCTTGAGGACGTTCTGAAGCCCGGTTACATTCCGTTTTTAGGCGGCAGGCCGGACCGCGGCACGGTCATCGGCGTTGACGAAATTCTGGATCTCGTCATACTGCTGAATACCACGGCAACCGTTGAAGCCTTTATCAATAAACTGTAACCCTTAAACAAAGGAGCTTTTATGCCACTCGTGCGCTATGAAAACAATCCTTTCGCCACCATGGTGGAAGAGCTGAACGATCTCATGTCCGGCGGCTTCGACCGCAGGGGCGGCAATCTCGCGGGAACCGCTTTCCCGCGGGTCGACATTACCGAGTCAAGCGAAGGGTACCTCCTGCAGGCCGACCTGCCGGGAATGACCCGGGAGGAGATCAGGGTGAACGTCGAGGACGGCGTCCTCTCGATTACCGGCGAAAAGAAGAGCGGCTTCGCATCGGCAAACAAGGACGACTACCATCACTTCGAGCGGCGGTATGGTAGATTCATGCGGAGTTTTTCGCTCCCGTCAAACGTCGACGGCGCGAATATCGAGGCGCGGTATACGAACGGCGTTCTTGAAATCAGCCTGAAAAAGACCGAGGAGTCGAAGCCCAAAGCGATCGAAATAAAGGTTGCTTAAATCGTAAGCGGCGGTGAAAAGGAAGCCCCCGGAAGGGGGCTTCCTTTTTGTATAACGGGAAAGTTACTGCGCAGCCGGTTGCCGGCTCTCGAACTTCACGATGTACGTTGCCGACGAGGCGCCGAACGCCTTCGCGAGGTCGATCTTCTGCATCGGCGAAACGTTTTTCCGGTACAGAAGCTTGCCCGTAAGGTCGTAGACCGACATGAGGGCGTTCTTCCCTGCCGAAGCGGGCACGAGGAACTTGCTGCTCATGAAGGTCCGGAACATGGTCCTCGATTGCGGGGCAAGGGAGCTGCCCGTCACGCTGCGCACCCCGGTCGGCGTCGATCCCGGAGCCAATACCACGGTAATCGTCGTGTCGGCCGAAGCTATCGAGGGATTGGTGATGTCGCTCGCCTGACAGGTAACCACCCCCGACACGCCGTCCTTGGATTTGACGTAAAAGGCAAACTGCCCGCCTTCAAGCGCCGAACGGAGTTCGCCGATGAACAGCCCCGCGCCGGTCGCCGACATGCTGATGGAATCGGCTCTCGAATGCACCGCTCGTCCCGATGAGTCGACGAGCGACACGACGATGCGCGTCATATCGCCGCCGTCAAAGATCGTGGAAGTGTCGGGCGTCAACACCAGCTTCACCGGGGCGGAGGGCGTGGTGATCTGGTGCGTTGCGGCAATTACTCCCTTATAGTAACCGACCGCCTTCAGGGTACCCGGCGTATAGGGTGTCACCGTCCACTGGAAGGCCGGATGGGGCATTCCTGCGCCGTCGGTTCCCTTCTTCGTCCCTTCAGAAACACCGTTCAGGGAGAGGTTTACCGAGTCGCAGTTGCTGAATACCGTGACCGTGGTGGGCGAGGTCGACGTCCAGTCGTTGGCGATGAAGACCATCGGCCCGTAGATCGCGGGATTGCGCTGCGACTGAAATACGTAGGCATCGAGCTTCGGAATGCGGAAGGTGCTTATCACGCCGTGAGGTGACATATAGGAGCCCTGGCCCCTGGTGCCGAGATTGGCATTAGAAAAAGCATTCGGATGGGATGACTGATAGTCGATAGCGGCCCAGCCGAGCGTACCGATCTGGTAGGCATTGTTGTAACCGCCGGCCTGGGCGGTTATATGCGCCGCGGCAACGCTCAAAAGCGTATCGTCGTTGGACCAGACCAATCCCATGGGGTTTGCATTGGCCCCGACGCTCTCCACGCAAAACCACGGGAACGGCCCGGAATTGGTCGCTCCCGGAGAGGTACGGCACCAGATGTCTTCGAGATAGCCGGATACGGCTCCTGAGCTCATGCGGGCGCCGTAGGTCGGACGCGATGGGTCCATGGCACGAGCGGTATCGTTCGTGCCCAGATAGATGGTATTATTGTCGCTGGACTCATTGACGCGCACACCCCAGCTGATGACCGACGGACGGTTTCGGTCGCGGGTGATCATTTCCTTGAGGGACTGGAATAAATTGGCTATCCAGGTGGCGTTGGTGGTCGGAAAATATTGCCATCCCGGAATTTCTTCAATAAGCATGAGACCGATCCTGTCGCACTCCTTGATGAAATCCGGGGCCTGCGGATAGTGCGAGCAGCGGACACAGTTGCAGCCGAGCTGATACTTGAGAATATCGGCGTCTTTCCGCTGGAGGCGAGCGGCCGCCGCGCGGCCGACGAAAGGGAACTCCTCGTGGCGATCGAGACCGAAAAGCTTCACCGGCTTGCCGTTGAGCCAGAAGCTGTCGGTGGCGGCGGTTTTAATGCCGAAATAAATCGACCGGAAGCCGGTGGTATCGTTGAGCTGGTCGACGTAGGCGCTGCTGTCCATAACCTGTGTGTAAACAGAGTACAGGTACGGGGTATCGATCGACCAGAGATGCAGATTTGCGATCTGGCTGAGCGTGGTCGAAAGGACGGTGCTTGATCCGGCGGCGATGGTCCCGGTCGCCGAGCCCGTGGCGACCACGTTGTTCGAATTGTCGACGATCGAGGTGATGACCGTGCAATTCTTCGGGGTTGCGGCGGAGTTAACGATGAGCGCGCGCGACGTCGCGATACCGGCCGGGGAGCAGTTGTGGGTGGAACAGTTGGGCATGTAGACGAAGTTGTACGAGACGTAGAGGGGGTCGGCGACGATCAGGTAGACGTTCCGTTCTATGCCGCCCCACACGAAATAATCCAGGGTACTGCCTTCGGGCGGCACATTCGACTGGATGGCGGAATTGACCTTGACGGCGATGACGTTATCCTGGCCCACGGTGAGCTGGCTCGTGATATCGAAGGTAAACGGTGTATACCCCCCGAAGTGATTACCGACGTACGTTCCGTTCACATAAAGGCTGCACACGGAGGAAACGGCCTCGAACTGCAGCAGGAACCTGAGCCCGGCATAGGACACCGGCGGGGTATAGTGCTTACGGTACCATGAGGTGCCGCCGGTGGAAGGAAAGGTCCAGGAGGCACCGGCACCGGAGGTGCTCGTCGGGGCCGGTTTGAAAAACGCGTGCGCCACATTCTGGTTCGCGGAAGGAAGGCAGACATGGCTCCATGATGAATCGACGTAGGTGGGCGATGCAAATGTTGCGCTGTTGTTGATACTGTCGTACAACCAGCCGCGATTGAAATTCATCGTCACCCGGCTGGATGCCTGGGGAGACCAGAGGCCGGTGGCGGCGGAGGCGGTGAAAAAACAGGCTCCCGCGGCCAGCATTCCAAAGGCTGCCATTTTGAAAATGGTACTGACTTTTAGTGATCTCACAAAGCCCTCCTGAAAAGGTTGAAAAATTCCTCACACTTCACACTTACGTATGACCCACTATTCTAAGAGCATGGTACGCCCATTTCCGTCGAACGAGGTGAATCATGACTACGCATCATTGGAGTAATTTATGTTGCGCCCTTTGGCGGGTCAAGCTTCATAAAACGGCGAAGAAGGGAGATGATCCGACGGAAAAAGCGGGCGGAAAATTGTTATTGAACTTTTTTGCCGTTCCTTTATGCCATTACTTCGTTGGAGGGGGGCCGATGCCCCCCTCCAACGATCGATAATTCCGGCCGACCGGCTTACCAGGCCGCCGGTTGCTTGCCTTCGAACTTCACGATATAGGTCGCCGAGGAAGCGCCGAACGCCTTCGCGAGGTCGATCTTCTGCATCGGCGAAACGGTTTTCCGGTAGAGAAGCTTACCGGCAAGATCGTAAACCGACATAAGAGCGTTTTTCCCTGCCGAAGCGGGAACCTGGAACCTGGTACCCATGAAGGTCCGGAACATCGTCTGCGTTTGCGGGATTATGGAGTTGGATCGCACCCCCCGCACCCCGGTGTATGCGGAATCCAACACCACATTGACCGTCGCCGTTGCGGCGGCAATGGTGGTGTTGCCGATGAGACTCGCCTGGCAGTTGATGGCACCGGCCACGCCGTCCTGCGATTTGACGTAAAAGGCGAACTGACCGCCTTCGAGGGCCGACCGGAGTTCGCCGATGAAGAGTCCCGCGCCGGTGGCCGACATGCTGATGGAATCGGCCCTTGACCGCACAAACCTGCCCGTGGAGTCGACGAGGGAGACGACGACTCTCGTCATGTCGCCGCCGTCGAGAATTGTGGTGGTGTCCGGCGTCAGGACCAGCTTCACCGGCGCGGATGGGGTGGTGATCTGGTGCGTCGCGACTACTACACCCTTATAATAACCGACCGCCTTCAGGGTGCCGGCAACATAGGTCAACGGCCCCCACTGAAAGGCGGGATGTGGCAGTCCGGTGCCATCGGTCCCTTTTTTGGTTCCTTCGGAAGTCCCGTTCAGGTAAAGCTGGACCGAGTCGCAGTTGCTGAACACCGTGACCGTGGTGGGAGAGGACGGGAGCCAGTCGCTGGCGATAAAGACCATCGGGCCGTACATGGCGGCGTTTGGAGCGCTGCCCGTGACGGCGGGGTTGGCGGTGATGCCCGGATTACGCTGCGACGCCCAGAAATTGGAGGTGATTTTTGGAATGCGGAACTGATCTTCGGCTCCGCCGCCGAAAATATAGGAGTTGGCTGCCCGCGGGCCCATCGCCGGATAGGAGGTGTAGTTCCAGGCGTGGGGGTGCGGCGACTCATAGTCGAAGGCACACCACCCGAGCGTGCCGACACAATACTGGTTGGTATAGCCGCCCGACTGGGCGGAGATATTCCTGGAGCAGCTTGAGCTGGCCCCGTTTATAAAGGAATCGTCCGGAAACCAGCTCCAGGGATAATCCCCGTCGCCGCTCTCGGAGGCAAAGAACGGCAGTGGACCCGTGGCGGTCCCCCCCGTCGAGGTCTGAGCCCAGATGTCTTCCAGGTAATCGGCTGTCGATGCCGAGCCCATCCGCGGGCCGTAGGTCGGGCGCGAGGGGTCCATGGAGCGGGCGGTATCGTTGGTGCCGATATAGAGGGTGTTGTCATCGGGAGATTCATTGACCCGCACCCCCCAGCTGACGACCGACGGGCGGTTCCGATCGCGGGCGATCATCTCTTTCAGCGCCAGGAATAGGTTGTTATCCCAGGTCGCGTCGCCGAGATACTGCCATCCCGGAACTTCCTGGATAAGCATGATGCCTACCCTGTCGCACTCCTTGATGAAATCCGGCGCCTGCGGGTAGTGCGAGCATCGAACGCAATTGCAGCCCATACCTTTCAGGATGTCGGCATCGTGTTTCTGAAGCCGGGGCGCGGCCGCCCTGCCGAAAAACGGGAACGTTTCGTGGCGATCGAGGCCCGCGGGCTTGGTCAGTTTTCCATTGAGATAGAAGGCGCAATTCGTTGCGACGTTATGAAGTCCGAAGAAAATCGACCTGAAGCCGGTGGTGTCGTTGAACTGATCCACATAGGTGGAACTGTCCATCACCTGGGTGTATACCGCATAGAGGTACGGGGTATCGGGCGACCAGAGATGGAGGTTGGTTATGGTGCTCAGCGTTGTCGGGGGAAGAATGATGCTGTCCTGGGCGGGAATGGTCCCCGTGGCCGTCCCGGTGGCCACCACCGTATTCGAATGATCGACTATCGAGGTGAGGACCGTGTACTTTTTTGCAACCGTCGCGGTATTCTGGATTTTAGCCACCGAAGTCACGATACCGCTCGGGGTACAGTTAGCGGTCGAACAGTTCGGCATGTAAACAAAGTTATACTCGGTATAGAGCGGGGGGGCGACGACGAGGTACACGTTCCGCACGATGCCGCCGAACACGCCGTAATCGATGTGGCCGCCCTCGGGAGGAACTTCCGCCTGATAGAGCGAATTACAACATACGGCGATAACGTTATCCGAGCCGAAAACGATGTTCTTGGTAATATCGACGGTAAAGGGAGTGTAGGCGCCGGAGTGGGTGCCCACCTTTGTTCCATTCACGTAGACCGAACAGACGGTCGCCACGCCCTCGAACTGGAGGAGGAAACGCAGGCCGTTGTAGGAGGCGGGCGGCGTATAATGCTTGCGATACCAGGAGATGAACTCCCAGGCGGCTCCGCTGCCGTAGGTGCTGGAACCATTGCCGGCATTCATGTACATATGGGGAACATAGATATTCGCGTGCGGAAGGCAGACCTTGCTCCAGGCGCCATCAGAATAGCCGGTCGTTGAAAAGGCCGCATTATTCGTGCTGTCGTACAGCCAGCCCCGGTCGAAATTCATCGTCACCCGGCTGGATGCCTGGGGAGACCATGGGCCGGTGGCGGCGGAGACGGTAAAAAAACAGGCTCCCGCGGCCAGCATTCCGTAGACCGCCATTTTGAAAATGGTACTGGTTGTTATTGATCTCACAAAGCCCCTCCTGAAAAAGTTGTTGAATTCATCGCAACTCATATATAGTTCACTATCTTAAAAATATTGTGCACCCTTTTTCACCCAATACCCACTACCGTGAATCCTTGCAATAAATTATGTTGCGCCCCCAGGAGGGTCAAGTTTCATGAAATTGTGGAGAAGTGTGTAGAAATACAACCGGAAGACGGGTGAAGAGGGGGGGACATAAAGAGGATCGTTGTAACTTATTACCGGTCCCTGCGGCTTCGGAAAGTGCTTGCGGAAGAGAGGGAATACCCCCCCTTCCGCAAGCGTTACTTCCAACAGATTCCGTTTACTGGGCTGCCGGTTGTCTGCCTTCGAACTTCACGATATACGTCGCCGACGAGGCACCGAACGCCTTCGCGAGGTCGATCCTCTGCATCGGCGAAACGGACTTCCGGTAGAGAAGCTTACCGGCAAGATCGTAAACCGACATAAGAGCGTTTTTCC
>CAZYYB010000033.1:3747-31132 GCA_964651515.1 uncultured Fibrobacteraceae bacterium | reverse complement strand
GCCAGCGACAGCGCTTCCTCCAGATGCCGCACCGCCTGCCCGTACTTGCGCTGCCGGTTGGCAATATTCCCGAGACCCAGGCACGCCTGGCTCGCGATGGCCGGCTGCGTGTTTTTTATTTTAGCGATGCCGAGAACCGCGCTGTACCACATTTCCGCCTTGTCCCAGCCTTCGATCAACTGATAGGAATCGGCGATTTCAACCGCGGTCACCGGATCGGGGGTTGCGGGATAGTAATCGTTGAGCATCAGGGCTATGTTCCGCTGCGCCTTGGCCTTGAGCGTCCGGGGATCGGCATACCCATGGTGCTCGATCATCGCATCCCGGCTTTCAAGGGCATACCCGAGCCTGAGTGCGCTCGGCATCATCTGTTCGTGAACGCGACGTTCGAAGCGGATCTCCGGCCGGTTGGGAAACATGCGCGCCTGGATGAATTCGGTACCCGTATTGTCGGGACGTTCATTCCGCACGGTAAATCCAAGGACGCGGTCGGCGGTCTTCTGCTTCAGCGCGATAAGCTTCTCTATAGTAGAAACGGGAACCACGTCGTCCGCATCCAGCCAGAGGACCCAGGCGCATGTGGCCCTGTCCAGCGAGAGATTCCGCGCCCAGGCGAAGTCGTTCTTCCATTCGGCGCGAATGACCTCCGCTCCGAACGAACGCGCGATTTCGTCCGACCCGTCGTTCGAGCCGGTATCGACCACCACGATCTGATCGGCGGCCGGGCGAACGCTCGCGAGACACCGTTCGAGAAATCCAGCCTCGTTCTTGACAATCATGCAAACCGAAAGGGTCCCGGCGGCGGCTTTTGCCGCGGGCATCGGAATGGTGACATTTCTTTTCGTCATGATGCTTTTCCCTTATATAAATCGGTGGTTCGGTGCATCGCTCGTCGATCGATTTCGCGTCTAAACTATACCATGAAAAAAATAAATGGGAATTCCCTTTTTAAAGGCGGCAACAATTTCCCGGCAATAGTTGCCGACGGGGCGATCCGGAGAAGGGATCAAGGGCGCGGACATTTCTGCTCCCGGGTGGGCAAATTGTGCCGGACGGCGGTGCTCCCGGAAATCGCTCCCGCTATTTTTCAATCACTTATGCGTTGGCACGGCGCTTGCAAAACCTCAGGCAGTCGGACACTCAACGCTGCGAACTACCCTATGCAAACTACGGCCGCGACATCGGCGACTGCCGCATTAAAATCCTCCTCACCGGAACAGATCAGGAAAGTTGCCCGGGAGTTCGAATCCATTTTCTCCGGCATCATGCTGAAAGCGATGCGAAAAACCGTGGCAAACAATCCGCTCATGCCCGCTTCCTTCGGGGAAGAGATATACACCGGAATGCTCGATGACAAGTATTCCCAGTTGCTGTCTTCAAACGATTCCCTCGGCCTTGCCGGCATGATCGAACGCCAGCTCGGACGGGAGGAGAAAGCGGGAGGAGCGCTCCCTTCGCTGTCGAATCCGGCGGGGACCACGCTGCCGTCGTATCCGGGTTTCACGCCGCCCCGGTCCACCGCTCCCGGAAGGGCCTCCTCCGGCGGAGCATCGGGCCCGGCGGCGAGTGTGACAAAATGGAAAAAGTATATCGATGAAGCAAGCGCCGACCAGGGCGTCGACAGCTCCCTCATTGCCGCCGTCATCGCACAGGAATCCGGGGGAAACCCGGGGGCGGTTTCTCCGAAAGGCGCGAAGGGACTCATGCAGCTCATGGACGCGACGGCCGGGGATATGGGCGTCCGCTCGTCGTTTTCGCCGCAGGAAAACGTGCAGGGCGGTACCCGATACCTGCGCTCCCTGCTCGATAAATTCGGGGGCAATGAGCGACTGGCCCTCGCCTCGTACAATGCGGGAGCGTCCGCGGTCGAGCGGTACGGAACCGTTCCGCCCTATCCCGAAACCATGGCGTACGTCGATTCGGTGCTCCGGCTCAAGCAGCACTTTCAAACGATGTCCGTCAAGGAGGGGCAATGAGGTCCGTCGATCGGGAGTTCGAAGAACTCGAAGCGATTCTCCGGGAAGAATCCGATGCGCATGAAATGCTCCTCGCCGCTGCGAAGGAGGTCAATGTAGCGGCCGGAAAGGGCGACCTTGCGGCGCTCCGGCGTCACACGGCCGTTCTCGACAGGCAGGCGGCCGGCATCGAACGTCTCGATGCCCGGCGCAAGGCCTGCTGCGCCGCCATCGGTAAAATCATCAAACTGCCGCCGGGAGCCGTGCGGCTCTCCACGGTGACGGAACATGCGCCGCCCCGGCTGCGCGGCGTCATCGCCGCACGGGGTGCATCGCTCACATCGACGATGACGAAAATAGCCGCAGTGAATGCAGGAAACAGCCATCTTTGCGAGGCAGGCATACGGTTCGCCCGGGGGCGGCTTCACCTTATTCTGCAATCGGTCGAGAAATACCGGGGATACCGCGCCGGCGGCAATCGCTGCGCTGCCGGGCTTCCCGTTCACCCATTTATCAACAGAACCGTCTAGAGCGCCATGACGAGTCTCCTCTCTATCCTCAATACCGGCTCGCAGAGCCTCGATGCGGCGCAGCTGGAACTCGATGTCACGAGCAATAACATTTCCAACGCGAACACGGCCGGCTACTCCCGCGAGGTCGTCGAAGAGAGCCCCGAAAGTCAGCAGGATGGCATGCTCGGCCAGATCGGTACCGGCGTGGATACGACCGGCATCGAACGATTGCGCGACACCTTTGTCGATGCGCAGATCCAGGACCAGACCCAGCAGCAGGGTTCGCTTCAGCAGCAGTCGACGGCCCTGACCAGCATCGAATCGATCTTCAACGAACCGAGCGATTCCGGGTTGCAATCCAGCCTCGATACCTTTTTCAGCGATTGGCAGAATGTGGCGAACAGCCCCGAAGATTCGGGGGCACGCGCGACGCTCGTCACGGACGCGACCTCCCTCACCGACCAGTTTCACTCGATGAGCAGCGCACTCGGCACGCTCGAAAGCCAGCAGAACGGCCAGATCGTGCAGACGGTATCGCAGGTCAATGGTTTGTTGCAGCAGATAGCAAGTCTGAACGGTGCGATCGGATCGGTCCAACAGGACAGCACCAATCAGGCCAACAGCAGCCTCGACCAGCAGGACGCGCTCCTCACGCAACTGGCCGGGCTCATGAATATCTCCACCTCGGTCAACAGCAGCGGCCAGGTCACCGTGTCGAGCGGCGGTACCGAGCTGGTATCGCCGCTCGACTGCAAGCAACTCGCCACGGTTGCCGTTCCCGGCGGCGGGACCGGTACTGCACAGAATGCAAATGTTTCCATCCGGATCGCCGGTACGCAGCAGGCGTTTACGCCGCAGGGAGGACAACTCCAGGGCCTCATCGATACCCGCGATACCATCATCCCGGGCTACGAGAGCCAACTCGACGCCCTGGCAAACGGGCTGGTATCCGGGGTCAATGCCCTGCAGGAGCAGGGCTATACGCTGAATAACACCACCGGCATCCCCTTCTTCAGCGCGTCAACGACGGGGGCTTCGGATATCGCACTCTCCTCGGCAATTACCGACGACCCGGACAACATCGCCGCGGCCGGCGGCGGCGCCTCCCTCACCGCGGTTGCCAATACCCTTGCGGCCGGTACCCACAATTTCGGTACCTCCCCCGTTCAGCTCGACGAGGACCCCTCCTCGACCCCGCCCGTTGCCGCAACAAATATCGTTTCCGGATCGGTGAGCGTGAGCGCGGGCACCACGCAGCTTACCGAGGGCGTCGATTACCAGATCAATTATGCCGACGGAACGATCCAGATGCTGTCGAACGCCTACGACGGTGACCCGTTGACGGTCAATTTCAACTACCAGGCGGGCGGATCGAAGGGGCCGGGAGACAACACCACGGCACTCGCCATAGCAAACCTTGCGAATCAGCCGAGCATGAGCCCGGATTCACTCGGGAACCCGACCGCAACCTTTACCGACTATTACAGCACGACGGTGGCGCAGCTCGGGAGCGCGGCCGGTACTACCGCTTCCCAGCTTACCGCGACGCAGGCGCTTATTACGCAGTATCAAACGCAGCAGAATTCCGTGTCCGGCGTGTCGCTTGACGAAGAGATGTCGAACCTCATCGTCTACCAGCATACCTACGAAGCGGCCGCACAGGTGGTCAGCATCACGGGAAAAATGCTCGATACCCTGATGGCCATGTCTTAAGAGGGGGAATCCGGGATGAGTATACGCATTACGCAGAACCAGGTCGTCGCCACCATGCAGTCGTTCATGGATAACGATTATTCGAACCTGGCCGCCCTGGAAGAGCAGGTGTCGACCGGGAAGAGTCTCTCCGAACCATCCGATAACCCGACGGCCGTGGCGGCTGCGCTGGAAACCACCTCGTCGGTCGCCCAGATGAGTCAGTACAGTACCAACATCCAGAACGGGCTCGGGTTCATGAGCGCGACCGACACCGCCCTCGGCAGCGTCAACACCCTCCTGCAAAGTATGCGGGAACTGGCGGTCGAGGGTTCCTCCGACACGGTCAATTCCTCCCAGCGCCCCGCCATGAATGCACAAGCGCAGCAACTGACGCAGCAGCTGATTTCTCTGGTGAATACGCAATACAACGGCAGCTATATCTTCAACGGGACGCAGACCACCACCGCGCCCATCGCGCTGAAAAGCTCCGCATGCTCCTCGCCGACCGACTATTCGAATCTCTCCATGGCCTACTACAACGCCGCCGGGCAGACGGTGCCCGCCACGGTGCAGCTGAAAAACGGTTTCGACGGGTCGTCGATACAAAACATCATTCCCGGCACCTTCAGCCTGCAGATGGGCGGTACCACCTATACGGAGGGAAAGGATTACACCGTTAACTATTCCGCCGGGACCATTACCATCACCAACCCGGCATTGCTCGTCAACGCCTCGCCCGGGACCGCCGATTATGCGTGCGGACAGGTCGGCATCTCCTTCAGCTACTGCGCGCCCGGACAGAATATCTACGGCTCGACGGTTGCGAGCGGCGGGCAGATCATGCGGGACATCGATAACGGGGTTTCATCACCCATCAACATATCCGCCGATGAGTTCATGAACAATTCGACCACCGGCACCAACATGCTGACGACGGCAATTACGCTCGGCCAAGATCTGCTCCGGAATAACACCGCCGGGGTCGCCTCGGCAATCGACAGCATCGACGCCGTCTCGCAATCGGTAGCCTCGGCGGAGGCGACCAACGGAGCCCGCGAAAACCTCTTCCAGAGTGCGGTCACCACGAATCAGACCGAGACGACGAGCGCCACCTCGACGCTCTCCGGCCTGGAAGATGTCGACATGGCCACGGCAACGACGAATTACACGAATGCCCAGAATATCTACAACGCCGCACTGGAGGCCGGGGCTAATATTATCCAGGACTCGCTGGCGACCTTTCTGTCCGGCTGATAAAAAACTCCCGCCGGCCTGAAACAATTTGCCTACCCCCCGGTGCGGCAATCGTTCCGGGGCACGTAAATCGAGGTATTCAGGCTGGCACCATTGTTGCATAGACCGATAGCAGTACCGAGGTGATTCGGGAGAGGCAAGGGATTGCAGACCGGAACAGGCCGGCTGCACGGAAGCAACCACAAAGGAGCGATCATGCCCGTTATTAACGACAACATTGCCGCAATGATTGCCGCGAATGCGCTGAACAATTCAACGAATACCATGCAGACTACCCTGCAGCGCCTGTCGACCGGGTCGCGCATCAATCAGGACTCCGACGATCCGGGGGAACTCGGCGAGTCGCAGCAGATGCAGTCGCAGGTCCTGGGCATCCAGACGGCATGCCAGAATATTCAGGACGGCGTTTCGCTCATGAACATTGCAAGCGGATGCCTTTCACAGGTCGGCGACATCCTGCAGCGCATCCGGGAACTGGCGGTCGAGGCATCGAACGACACCATGACCTCGCAGGACCGGGTCTACACGCAGACCGAAACGAACCAGCTGGAGTCGGAAATCAACAGTCTCACCGCCGGGACGCACTATAACGGGGAGCTGCTGCTCGCCGGCACCCCGCCCTGGGGATCGGGATCGGGCGGCACCCTTCATGTTGGTCCCAACGATACCGCCTCGGGCGATCTCATCCAGTTCCTGATCCCGGCGGTAAATACGACCTCCCTGGGGATGAGCGGAATGGCCTTGACCTCCCAGACCGACGCTACCTCGGCGCTCAATTCGCTCGATTCCGCCCTGAACAGCGTTAACGAGCTCCAGGCCAATATGGGTTCGATCATCAACCGGCTCGATTACGCCCTCAATAATCAGCAGAACCAGCAGACGAATATGCAGGCGGCCGAATCGGTCATCACGGATACCGATTTCGCGAGCGAGAGCACGGAGTATTCAACAAACCAGATCATGATCCAATCATCCACCGCCATGCTGGCACAGGCTAATTCGCTCCCGCAGAATATTCTCAACCTGTTAAAGAGTTAACCGGGAGAGCGGCGCAACGATGAAGATTATTTGACCTGTGCCCCGGAATTAACGATTTTAAGAAGTACCATTCTTTTAACGCAGTGGGGTAGGGCTATCATGGGTGATTTTTTTAAAAATCTGGTATATTCAAACGAGGATGTCATCATTTTCCCGTCCGGCATTCCGGGATTTGAAGAGTGCCGGAAATTCGTCCTGGCATCCATTGCCGAATATGCTCCTTTCGAATGGCTGGTCGGCATCGATAATCCGCCGGTAAGATTTGCGATAATCAACCCCATGCTCATACGGCCGGATTACCAGCCTGCAATGATCAGGAAACAGTTCGAGGATATTGAAATCGAGCAGCCCCACGATGTCCTGCTCTACAGCATCGTCACGATCCGGGAAAATCCTCTCGAATCGACCGCAAATCTGGTGGGTCCGGTCATCATCAACAAGCGGAAGCGTATAGGGAAACAAGTCATTATCGATGATGAACGCTACACAACGCAGGAATTCATTTTAAGGAACCAATAACCCATGCTTGTGCTAACTCGCAAACTCGGTGAATCCATCCGCATCGGGGACACCATCATCGTCAAGATCGTCGACCTCGACGGCCGTCATGTCAAACTCGGCATCGAGGCGCCCAAAAGCATTGCGGTAAACCGAGAAGAGATCTATGAGCGGATCCAGCGGGAGAACCGCGCCGCATCCGCGCTCAAGGAGGGAGGCGTCCAGAACATTGCGAACGCACTGCGACAGAGCACCCGCGAATCACCCGACGACGCCGCACCCTGAGAGGCGCCGCGCCCGGCAAGAGCATTTATCGGCTGCTTCCCGCACCTTTGCCAGAACCGCCGGCAGCCCTCAACGGCACAATAATCGTCAATTTCCTTCATCTCACCGTCGATCATCACCCGCCCCGGCTTTTTCACTATGCTCCTCCATTTCGTTTCAGTCGCTTCCCGGTATAAGTATCGGCACATTTGAAAGGCAGGTTTAGATTATGGCAGGCGCGTCTGAAATGCCGGTATTTGCCCTGACCATGGGAGATCCCGCCGGTATCGGGCCGGAGATCGCGGTCAAGGCCCTGCTTGCCGGACATGGTGCAGGGAAGTACCGCGTGGCGGTAATTGGCGACCGGTGTGCCCTTCTGGCAGCGGCCGAGGGGCTGGGGGCGGCCGGACATATCCAGGTGATCGCCGACCTCCGCGACGCGCTGCCCGGCAGAATCGCCCTCCTCGATATGAAACAACTGTCGCCCGACGGTTACCGGATCGGTGAAGTATCGGCGGCATGCGGCAGGGCCGCATACGCCTACATTTTAAAAGGCATCGAACTGGCGGGAAGTGGGGTGGCCGCCGGCGTCATCACCGGACCAATCAACAAAGAAGCGCTGAGAGCGGCGGGAATCGGTTATCCCGGTCACACCGAAATTTTTGCCGCGGCCACGGGCGTCACCGAGTTCTCCATGCTCTTTTACCTGCGCGGGGTGGGCGTGGCCCACGTTACCACGCACTGTTCGCTCCGGCAGGCCATCGATCTCATCCGCCCGCCGCTTGTACGATCGCATATCCATCTGCTCAACGGCGCCATGAAGCGGCTCGGCGTCGTCAATCCGAGGATCGCGGTCGGCGGGCTGAATCCCCATGCGGGAGAAAACGGCCTGTTCGGCGATGAGGAAAAAAACATGATCGCCCCGGCCGTCGAGATTGCGCGAAAGGAAGGAGTCGATGTTACGGGGCCGTATCCGCCGGATACCGTGTTCATGCGCGCATTCAGGCATGAGTTCGACGGCGTCGTTTCCATGTTGCATGACCACGGTTTCGTCGCGCTCAAGTCTCTCGACTTCGAACACGGCGTCAACATTACCATCGGCCTTCCCATCATCCGCACCTCGGTCGGGCACGGCACGGCATTCGATAGGGCGGGAAAGGGGACCGCCACGCCGGACAGCCTGCTGGCGGCCATCGACGCCGCGTGGCTGCTCTATAAAAACGCCTGACGGGTCGGACCCGTCAGGCGTTTTTTCTACCTGCGGGCGCTGAAATCCAGAAGCTCCACGTCAAAAACAAGGGTGGCATTCGGCGGAATGACGCCCGGAACCCCGGCTTCGCCATAGGCGAGAGCGGGAGGAATTACCACCGTCCGTCGTTCGCCCCTGCTCATGTCGAGCACCGCCTGATCCCATCCCGAAATGACCTGGCCGATGCCGACATCGAATTCGAACGGCTGGTTGCGATCGCGGGAGCTGTCGAATTTCGTGCCTCCCTGCAGAAGGGTACCGGTATAGTGTACCTTGACATGGTCGCCTCTGGCGGGCTTGCTGCCGCTTCCCGGCTTCTGCACCTCGTAGAGGATGCCGCACGGCATGGCGACCGCTTTGGGAAACTGTCCGGAAAGGGTGCTCTTCAACTGCTCGGCTTCCTGCATCGTCTTCTGCTCCTGCGCAGCGACGGCACTCCTGACCAGGGAGTCGAACGCCGCCTGATCGGCCTTGAAAGCGCCCGCAGCGGCGCCGGACCGGATGATGGCGACGCTCAGCATCCGGTCGCCGACCGCAATTTTCCGGGCGACATCCATTCCCTCGATGACGCGGCCGAAAACCGGGTAGTGGCCATCGAGCTGTGGCGCGGCGGCGAGGGTGATGAAAAACTGGCTCCCATTGGTGCCCGGGCCCGCATTGGCCATGGAGAGGATACCGGGAGCGTCATGCTTCAGGTCGGGACTGAACTCGTCGGGAAATGAATAGCCCGGCCCGCCGCTTCCATCCCCTTTCGGATCGCCGCCCTGGATGATGAAGTCCGGTTCGACCCGATGGAACTTCAAACCATCGAAAAATCGAACATTATTGCCGAGGACGGAGTGGATGGTACCCTCGGCCAGACCGACGAAATTTGCAACGGTTATGGGGGCCTTCTCAAACTCTAACGAGGCAACAATTGTTCCCTTGGTCGTGGTGATCCGGGCATAGAGCCCGGCCGGATAATTTTTCTGCGTACAATTAACCACCATTGCCAGGAGCAGTACCGCCGTAAGCCGTTTCATCAATCATCCTTTCAGGGAGACTATAAGGTTTGAAAAATTATCGTATCCGGTTAAAGTGCCATCCGAATACGAGGTCAGTCCCAATCGAAGGGAGAGCTCATCGGCTTCTCCTCGTTATCGGTATCGGGAGTATCCTTTGCCTGTTTGAATTTTTGCTCAATATCCGCCTTTCGCTTTTTTTCCTCGTCTTTGGCCTTCTGGAACCGATCGTCCCAGGCAACGCCCTTCTGCCGGCTCTTGAGAAACTCGTTGAAATCACCCTTCTGGTGATCGGCCGATTGGTGATCGACGATTTTTCCGGTCGACGGATCAATCCAGATGATCCCCTTGCACATGGGGCACTTCAGCTCAAACAGACCCATAATCGCCTCCACTGAAAGCGGAAAATCCGGGACCGAACATGGTAAAAATATATAAGTTCGATGACTCCGGACGATAAGGAGGACCTCTTGGGGCTACTCCCTGCGGAGCAAATGCTATTATCCTTTATATGACATGCCGGCCGCGGCGGGGTTATTTAATAGCCATGCACCGGGTGAGTCTATTATATTATGGGCTGATTTATTCTTGAGAGGTCTTTTGGTATAAGGCCGGCCGGAGGATAATCGACCGGAAATCGGCACTGCGAGACGGTTAAGGAGGACTCATGGATCTCGGGGGAAGTGAAGGCGGATCTTTTTTCATCGTGAGTATCGCCGGAAAAATCGACCGCCTTAAAGACTCTATTGTGCTCAAATCCTATCTGAATACCGCCCTTGAAAAGGGCGCCGTCAATATCGCCATCAATTTATCAAAGGTTACCTACCTCGACAGCGGAGCGCTCAACGTCCTCATCTACGGACACGATGCCGCAACCAAAAAAGGCGGCAAGCTGGTCCTCATCGAGCCGAACGAGTATGTCAACGATGTCCTGAACGTCGTCGGGCTGAACAAGCTGGTAAAGATCTACTCAACCGAAGAGGACTTCGCCAATGCGATTAAAACCGCTTAGCTGGTTTTTGCTCCTCGCCCTCGGCTGCTTTCTGTGCGCCGGCGAAAAGCAGTTTATCCGGAAGAGCCCCGAAGAAATCGATAAATACCTTATCGAACATCCCGACCTCCCGGCCACCGACAAGGATTGCCTTGAAAGCGGCCGTTTCCAGATAGGCGTCCGGCAGGAAACCGTCCTTTTCCTGCTCGGGGAGCCCTCGTCAAAAGAGACGGTCAAGCAGACCTGGGCCGTTCAGGAAAAATGGATCTACAAGGCGGACGGTCAGAAGGTGTTTATCTTCGAAGACCGGCGCGTCGTCGAGATTCTCGATAATAAATAGCGGTTCCGGGCGATCCCGCAGGAGTGCGGCGGGCTGCCCCGGCCATCGCGCCCAGTCGGCAAATGTCACAACAAACGACCATCTTCTCCAAGCGACCCGACCATGCATACCCTGGATATTTTTTTCGTCGTGATCGGAATAGTTTTCCTTATATTAGGATTCCGGCGAGGTCTCGTCAGTGAGCTCTTTCGCCTCATCGCGCTCATAGCCGGGTTCCTTTCGGCCTACCTCTACTACCCCAAAGCGGCAGGATACCTGAATTTCGTCCCGCCGCAATTGTCTTTCACCCTTGCCTTCATCCTTCTCTTTATCGTTACGGCGATGGTGATCCTCGGCATCGGCTGGGCGGTAAGGAAAATGGTTCACCTGACGCCCTTCGGGTGGATCGATTCCTTCTTCGGCGGGCTGATCGGCCTCATTAAAACCGTCATCGTATTCTGGATGCTCTGCCTGGCATTTTCCATGTTCCCCTTCACGCTGAACAAATTGACGCTCCATGGTTCCATGGTCTTTCAAACGTACAAGAACCTTCCCCGCTCGTTGCAACTCTCCGGACTCACGGGTTTACGCGGACTGCTGAAACCCGGTTCGGTTCCGCCGGCGCATCGCCCCACTCCGCCGAATAAACGCAATCATGAAAGCCCTGCGGGAGAGCATGAGGAAAAAAATGATGATTCGGCGCAGAATGTGATATAAAATAGGATGAGGGATGAAAATGGATGGAGTAAACTTTACAAAACAACCTTCGAGGAATGCACCCGATTGTGAGTAAGAACCTGTATTTTATCTTTCTTCATCCCTCATCCCTCATCCTTCATCCTTCTCTTTTATTCTCCCTTCCCGCAATCCTTTTCGGCCTGATAGCCGGTTCCTTCTTTAATGTTCTCATCTACCGCCTTCCCCGCCGGGAGTCGATTCTCTTCCCTGCCTCCCATTGCCCGGCCTGCAACCGCCCGATCCGGCCGTGGGAAAACGTTCCGCTGGCGAGCTATGCCCTGCTTGGCGGGAAATGTGCGGGCTGCCGGCAGCCGATCTCCCCCCTCTACCCGATCATCGAACTGCTCACCGCCGGCGCGGCGCTCCTTCTCTGGCATACCCTGGCGACCTCACGGTCGTCGGCTGTGGCGCCCGATGTGCGCCTTTTCATTCAATGCTTCACGCTTCTCCTCATGATTCCCATCACGGTCATCGACCTGCGTCACTACCTCATCCCCGACGCCCTTACCCTGCCGCTTATCGCCGCCGGCCTCGCGGCGTCGTTTCTCCCCGGCGGCCTCACTCCGGCGGCCTCGGTCATCGGCGGATGTGCGGGCGGAGGCACGCTTTTTCTCATCGGCTGGATCGGGAAGCTCGCCTTCAGGAAAGGCGACGCCATGGGCGGCGGGGACATCAAACTGCTTGCCGCGGCGGGCGTCATCTGGGGAGCAAAAATCGCCCTGCTGACGATTTTCCTCGGCTCGCTGCTTGGCGCCCTTGCCGGCGGAGCCGCGATGCTTTCGGGGAGACTTGGCAGGAGTCACCGCATCCCGTTCGCCCCGTTCCTGGCTGTGGGGCTATGGACGGCGGTGCTTTTCGGCGATGCGATGGTGCGGGGCTACCTGAGGCTTTTTTAGGTTTTGCCGTTAGTTGTGCAGGACCCAGACGAGCCCGGCGGTGGCGATCGTATCGTGCGAATAATCGACATCGAGCGCGGTAAGCTTCGATGAGTCGGGCACCATGAAGAACGTATCTTTGACAGGAAAACCGGTGAAGGTCGAATCGCTGATATTGATCTGGCTGTCAATCCAGGCGATTTGCGTATTATTGGCGTAGATGAGACAACCGGCCCAGTTGATCGAGTCGATAATCTCCACCTGCACCATATTCTTGGATACGACGGCAGCCTGGGTCGGGCTTGTTTTCGTGCAGTTTGAAACGGCAAGGGCGCACAGGGCGATGAGCAGAGCTGAAAAAAACTTTTTCAAACGGACCTCCACCGGAATATTAAATACTCCAAACCTTTTAATAAAATACTCCCTGGATCGAAGTTCCGGGCCATACGTGAAGAGTGATTGGCTTTGATTGCCGTCTACTCAGGTAGGAGCCGCGAAACGCGTCTCCGACACACCCCATCCTGCGGGGGTCCTTTACCTCACCAGCCGCCTCCCCTATCGGGAGGAGACAATACCGATGGAACAAATAGGGCACAGCACGCTGTGCCCCTACAGGACATTTTCGGGACATTTCCTTTCTTGATTTGTGGTTTTTTCGCAGAGGACCCGTGGGTCCCCCCCGCAGAGGCTTCTTATGAAGCACTCCTTCACCGCGGGGGTGACCCGGCTCGGCCATCCAAAAAAAGACTTTGAATTTTATTTTATTCTTGTAATCCGGCTCGGCCATCCAAAAAAAGACTTTGAATTTTATTTTATTCTTGTAATCCGGCTCGGCCATCCAAAAAAAGACTTTGAATTTTTTAAAAACCACCTGTACAGCCCACTCTCGCCTACCTCTTCCCCAGTTTCAGCTTCAGTTTGAAATCGTTCGGACTCGTCGCGTTCCGCATCGCCTCCTCCTCGGTAATGACCTTATCCGCCAGAAGGTCCATGATCGACTGGTCGAAGGTCTGCATCCCGTACTGCTCTCTCCCCCGTGCCATGATTTCCACGATCTCGTGCATTTTGTCGGGCTGGCCTATATAGTCGCGGATGGCGGCATTCACCACCATGACCTCGGCCGCCAGCACCCTGCCGTGTCCGTCCGCCCGGTCGAGCAGCCGCTGGGAGATGACCGCGCGCAGGTTGGCTGCCAGTTGCAGCCTGACCTGGTGCTGGGCATGCGGAGGGAAGAGGTCGATAATGCGGCCGATCGTCTCCTTCGCGTCGGTCGTATGGACCGTGGAGATAACCAGGTGTCCTGTTTCGGCCGCCCGCAGGGCGATTTCCATTGATTCGGTGTCGCGCAACTCCCCGATGAGGATGACGTCCGGGTCCTGGCGGAGGGCGGCCCGGAAGGCCGATGTAAAGGATGCGGTATCGACGCCGATCTCCCGCTGGTTAATCGCCGAGCGATTATCGGTGTGCAGGAATTCGATGGGGTCCTCGATGGTGATGATATGGCACGACCGGTGCCGGTTGATATGGTCGACCATGCCCGCAAGCGTCGATGATTTGCCGCTGCCCGTCACTCCCGTCACGAGCGCCAGGCCGCGCGGGGCCAAAGCAATCTCCCCGGCAACGGGCGGCACCTTCAGCTCTTCGAGCGTCGGAACCCTGAAGGGAATGATCCGCATGACAATTGACAGAGAGCCCCGCTGGCGGAATATGCTGAGCCTGAAGCGGGAAAAACCGGGGACCGAGTAGGCGGTATCGATCTCCGGCCGCGATTGCAGCTTCTCGAGAAGTTCCGTTCCGAGAAAATGGACGGCAAGCTCTTCGGTATCCTTCGGCGTCAGGGGATCGTACCCCTCGGCCGGGGCAAGAGTGCCGCTTATGCGAAGGAGCGGCGGGCGGCCGACCTTGAAGTGAATATCGGACGTGCCCGGCAGGGCAAGGGATCGCAGAAAGTCGTCGCCGTTATGCATACCGTAGAGTTTCCGATTATTGCCCGGAATTCGCAACCTTTTTCCGCGCGCCGCCGGAAGAAGCCATAATAAACTTGACTTTTCAAGGGCAAAACGATAAACTGAAATCTCAATCGAACCTCTGCGGAGCCGCTCCAATCGCGCCCCCGGCCGACAGGTGCATGGTGCGCCTTCACCGACCGGGACGACGGAAACGGCTTTTGCCCAGGCCGGATGCGGCGAGAAGCTCCCTATGCCCAACTACTCCTACAAAGCGCAAGACAGCCGGAACCGCGTCATCGCCGGGACCATGGAGGGGGCATCGATCGATGCGGTCGTTGAGAGCCTCACCGGAAAAAACCTGCTCCCGATCAGCGTCGATGAAACGAATTTCGACGGGACGACCAGGAACCAGAAGTTCTCCCAGAAACTGGCAGCGAACTTCAGCGGTTTCAAGGGCAAAGTGCCCTATCGCAGCGTCGTCTTCTTTACCCGCCAGTTCGCCACCATGATCGCCGGCGGCGTGCCTCTGGCACGCGCACTCGAACAGCTCGCTCAGGCGGAAAAAACGACTTTTCGCAAGACCATCATGCAGATCAAAGACGATATTTCCATCGGCTACTCCTTCTCCGACGCCGTTTCACGGCATCCGGGCGCATTTAATTCGATGTTCGTATCGGTCATCCGGTGCGGGGAAACGGCCGGAGCGCTCGACACGGTGCTCGACCAGCTCGCCACCTATATGGAAAATGTGGAATCGATGCGGTCGAAGGTGAAAGCGGCCATGCGCTACCCGATGTTCATCGGCGGATTCGTCATCCTTTTAGTCATCGGTATCCTGTGGAAGCTCGTCCCGGTTTTTGAATCGATGTACGCCGGATTCGGCGCATCGCTGCCCGCGCCGACGCTCATGCTCGTTTCCATCTCCCATTTTCTGCGCGACAATATGCTGCCCCTGGCGATCGCCATCGTCCTCGGGACCATCGGCTACCAGATGGGCATGGCAAACGACCGGTTTAAAACCGGCATACACGCCATGCTGCTGCGGGTGCCGGTGTTCGGCTCCATCCTCACCAAGAATATCCTGGCCATTTTTTCACGCACCATGGCACTGCTCCTCGAAAGCGGAACCCCCATTCTCCAGGCGATAGAGATTGCCGGGGGGGTGGTGAGCAATAAAGTGTACTCGAAGGCGATCGAAGGCGTTTACCGCCGATTGCAGCAGGGCGATCTCCTGAGCGTGGCGCTGGCGGGAAGCGGCCGCTTCCCGCCGCTCGTTCAGCAACTGGTGGCGACCGGGGAAGAGAGCGGCAAGGTCGACGAACTTCTCCGTAAGGCGGCCGAATTTTACGAAAGAGAAATACGCAACGTCGTTGATTCACTTGCGGCAATCATCGAGCCGTTTCTTATCATGATTCTCGGCGGAATAGTCGGTTCGATCCTGGTGGC
The DNA here is from genome assembly GCA_964651515.1 of uncultured Fibrobacteraceae bacterium. GTDB lineage: Bacteria > Fibrobacterota > Chitinivibrionia > Chitinivibrionales > Chitinispirillaceae > BOG-1184. The sequence goes on along the minus strand of CAZYYB010000033.1, from coordinate 15,348 downwards.
ACTGTACCTCCCGGTTTTCTCGATCGGGAAACTGATGTCCCATTGAGGCGGGGTGTTCTGAAGAAATGCCGTTAAAAAAATGAAATAAGGGGATGAATGAGGCGACCGGACACCGGGAGCCTGCCTCTCCCTTTTCAACCGTATACCATCAACCTTTTCCGGAGGAGGTTTTCATGAATTACAAGTCTCTCAAAAGCAGTGAAGGCTTTACCCTGGTGGAAGTAATCGTGGTCGCCGTCATTGTCGCCATCCTGGCGTCGGTTGCCATTCCGTTGTACTTGAACTACGTCACCACCTCGCGTAACCAGGTAGCCCAGAATACGGCCGGCGGCATTGCGACCTTCTGCGCGGCATGCCAGAACGGCGGCGGCACGGTCGGCGGCATTTCGACGACCGCCCAGAATAATTTCACCATCACCTGCACCGGCGGCAGCGGCGACCAGACCAAGATGGGGGTACCCGCCTCGATGAATGCAAGCGTTACGGGACTCACCTCGCCGTCGACCGTCACGGTAACCAACACGACGACCGGGTCAACGGCGCAAACGTCAAACTGGTAGAACACGCAAGAGAATGCCGGACCCCACCGTCCGGCATTCTCTTCCGCAACAACGCGATTTACTGATAACGAGGGACCTTCAATGAAGAACGCAAAGGGGTTTACTTTCGTCGAAGCGATCGTCGTGGGCGTGATTGTCGCGATCCTGGCGGTCGTCGCCATACCCTCGTATACCGCCTATGTCAAAAGCGCCCAGATCAGCTCCGCGCAATCGATCTGCCAGCTCATCGGCGCGGCGATTATCCAGACGCACAACCGGGGGATAAGTTTTACGGCCAACGACTGGACCGATATCGGCATCACCAATCCGTCGAACACCACCTGGAGCTACACCTTCCCTGCGCTGACGGCATCGACACAGTTGACCAATACCTTCGCCATCACCGCCACGGGGCTGAGCGGTTCCTTGAACGGCCAGACCGGAACGTTTCTGCCCCTTCAGACCGGAACCGCACAATGGACCGGCATTTTGTAGTGAACGAAACCGGACGGCGCGACCGATCGGATGAGAAGGGGTATACCCTCGTAGAGGTCCTCGTCGGCGGGGTGCTGGTCGCCATTTTTGTGGTCGCCCTGTTCCAGATAATTTCGCAGGGGTCGACCCTGAACCGTCAACAGCTGCTGCGTCGCCGGGCCTACCAGGAGCTTGACAGCGTTCTCGAAGCGCCGGCCAACTCCTCCCTGTCGCCGTACTACCTGGCACTGGCGACGGGAGATCCCGTTTCAACCGGGACCGTCGTGCTCAACGATTTCGGCGATACCGTGACCTCCAATAATATCACCGCCACCATCAAGGTGTACGTCGATTCGGTGTCGTATTCCTACAGCGGTACGGTGATCCCCGCGAAGCGGGTGACGGCGACCATCGGCTATACCGATAATGGATCGCAATTCCTGGACAGTCTCCAGACCCTCATCACCCTTGCGGACATAAACTGACCATGCGCCGACAGGACATCGACATCCGCAGCGAGCGGGGCGCCACCTTCGTGGAGGTACTTATTGCGGGCGGCATCGGGATCATGGTGGCGGGCGCAATATTTTACTTTGTCAGTTACGCCGGGCAGGGAACGCAGCAGATCCAGACGCTCCAGCAGCTCGAACAGGGGAGTTCGCTCATTACGGAACTCTTCACGCGCACCGTGCGCAACGGCACCTACGTGTGCGTGGGAAGCCAGACCGTTGCCCCGTCCGCGGATACGGACAACGTCTCCCAGATCACCATCCGCAGCAAGGATTCGGCGGTGGTGGCCACTTTCGGCATAGTTAACGACAGCCTGACCATGAACGGGACCCGGTATCTCACCTCCTACCTGTGCGGATTCCGCTCGCCGCTCTCCCACTTCAAGGTCTTCCAGAACGGCACCACCGCCGAATGCTTTCTGTCAATGTTCTCGGTAAACAGCCTCGATACCACCTTCTATACGGAAACTATCGGGGAGGTACGATGCCGAAACTGATCCGCCTGCACGCCGAGAACGGCAGCGCCCTGGTGTTCGCCCTGGTGTTCGGCATCGTCATGTCGATCATGGGGGTCGTGGGCCTGCAACTGATCGTCGGCGGCAGCTCCATGAGCCGGCGGGACATCGAGGTGATCAAGAGTTTCTGGGCCAACGAAGGCGCCATGCGCGTCTCGTTCCGCTACGTTTCCTGCGTGGCCGCCCTGCCCACGGCCAGCATCGCGCCGTTTACCGTGACCCCGACGCTGGTGCTCAACGGCGATACGCCGAGCGTGTCGATTACTGCCATTGCCAACAGCAACGGAACCTACTGTTACTCCTGTTCTACAACGACAAGCATGTCCGACGTAAACCTTATCAACACGACCGTCTGCGACAGTTTTTCGATCAACAGCATGAGCCGCTATACCTGGTTCGAAGCGCAGACGAGTTCCGCCGTATGGGCCTCCATGGTCGTTTACGGCGATTACCACACCAACGGCTACATCAACGCCTCGTCGACCATGACCGACCTGATCCATGTAACCGGGAAGGCGACCACCTCCGGCCGCATCGCCCCGAACCAGACGGTCGACCGGGCGAATTTCCCGACCGCCTACCAGGACGGCTTCAGCATCCTGAACGCCAACGGGGGCGAGGTGACCAGCGAGGCGGCGTCGTGGTTCCAGGCGCGCATTCCGGATTACGGCACGGTCGGGACGATCCAGACCAGCAGCATTTCGCCGAGTTCCTCGTCCTTCACCAATGCAACGACCGTTGCCACCACCTCGTCCATCGATTCGGTCGGGATCCAGCTCACCGGATCGAACGTCACCGTCTGGAACCGATCGAGCGGGACCTGGGTGCAGGGAAGTACCATGAGCATCGCCAACATCACGGGCGGGATCCTGAAAACGCAGAAGCCGACGTACGTCTGGGGGACGCTTGATGGAAAGCTGACCGTCGTCAGCGACAGCGCCACCGGGCAGTCGCCGCCGAACGATATCATTATCGGCGGCAATATAACGTATGCCGACACCAACCTTTCCACCTCAAGCGACGTCCTGGCGCTCGTCTCGTCCAACAACGTGGATATTCCTTCCGCAACCAACAATACGACGACCGGCATGGTCCGGAACTTCACCACGAGCGGTGCCACGGTCTATGCCTCGATGTTCATGTCGAAGGGCGCCATCAATGTGGAAAATATCAACAGTTACAGCGGGATGCAGAATTTAAACATTCACGGAGGGGTCCTGCTCAACCAGTCGCTCGGGACCTACAGCACGAGCCCGACCAATCACGGCATTTCGGCGAATTACTACCAGGATCCGCGGTTCGTCGGCAATGCCGCGCTGCCGCCGGGAATACCCTATGCCAATGCCGTCGATCCGGAACGCTCGACCGGGGGCACGACGGTCTATATGTACGTGCTCGGCAGCGGCACCTGGGTGAATACGGTGGGAGCGCTCTAGGGCGGGCGCGTTTTTTCGATAACCATACACGGAGCGGCCATGGCAAAAAAATCGGGAACCTTCGTCGGACTTGACTACGATGCCGCCTCTCTCCGCGGAGTCCGCCTTTCGCGGCTCCAGGAGGGAAGCGACCCGCCTTTTTCCCTGGAGGCCGCCGAGGAGCTCCGCGGCGATTACGGCAAGGACGACGCCTTGACCGCGGCGCTCGCTCTCATGCGGGAAAAACTAAGGATCGGACCGGGCGACCAGGTCGCCACCTGTATTTCCGGGAAGCAGGTCTACGTGGTTCAGATGCCTTTCCGCAAGCTGAAGCAGGAGGAAACGCGAAAGGCGCTGCGCCTCGAACTCCGGAAAAGCCTCCCCTTCGATGCAACGACCGCGGCGATCGAATTCCAGGTCCTCGACGCCCCGTCCGGCAAGCCGGACGAGCAGCAACTTCTTGTCACCGCGGTAGCGAACGCCATTATCGTGAAACACCTCGACCTCATGGACAAAGCGGGAATAAGGCCGGACATCGTCGACACCCTGCCCACCTGCGCGGCAAACGCCTTTTTCGAGGACGGCCGGGAATTGAGCGGCGACGACGCGGCACAGGTGATTCTGCATTTCGGTCCCTCGGTCGGCACGCTCATCGTCACCGGCGGGAAAATGCCGTTTTTTCACCGCAACATTTACTTTGCAATAGAAGAACTGTTCGGCGGAACCGGCGCGGAAACCCCGCCCGACCAGGAACGCAAACGGCGGATCGATACGCTCGCCGACGAGGTCGTGCGCTCCATTGCCTACTATCAAAAAAACAATACGGGCGCCGGCATCCGGAGCCTGCATCTTCTGGGAGCCCATGCGGACCGGCCCGAACTGACGCAGGTTCTGGCCGATAAAACCGGGCTGGAGGTTTTACCGCTCGACCTGGGCGACAAGTTAACCGATGCGTCTGGAATGCAGGGGCCGGCGTTTGCGCTGGCGCTGACGCTCGCCATGCGGAACATCTGATCGCCCGCGGGCGACGGGGAGGGTTTGGACGGCATGAAATACTCGATCAATCTGATTAAGCGGCAGCGGGCCGAGGAAGAGCGGGCGGAAGGGTTGCGCCTGCGTACCTCGGTTTTTGCCATGGTCTCCTTCGGCATCCTCGGCATTGCCGTCCTGTTCACTTTTTCCCAGATCGTCGGCATGAACTTCGTCCTGGCCGGCGAACGCAACAGCCTCTCCCTTATAAAGGCCGAATACGGTAAATACCGCTCCACGCGGATGATCGTCGACAAGGGGGACCTTGCGATACTCGACAGCCTGCAAGGCAGCCGGATTTTCTGGACCAGAAAACTTACGGCCCTGGCCCTGCACCTGCCCGACAATTACTGGCTGACCCAGCTCAGCTACGACCCGCCCACCTTCCGCGCCGCCGGCTATGGGACCATCTCGCCGGAGCAGAACCAGCTGGTCACGATCAACGACTACCTGAACCGGCTCCGGCAGGATTCCACCTATTGCGACATATTCCATTCGACAATGTTCAACTCAACCTCCCGGACCGACGAACGCACGCAGAGCCGGGTAAGTTTCGCATTCTCATCCGTACGCTAACGCACCGAGGCGGACCTCATGAAACAACAAGGAACGATTCTCCTGGCCCTGCTTGCGGTCCTCTTCATCGCGGCCCTGGCCGTGGACCGATTCTACCTGACCGGACTGAAAACGAAATTCAATGCGCTTGAAGAGGAGCGCATCGTGACCGCCAACCAGCTGGCAAGCGCCAGGATCGTCTATGAAAACCTGAACCATGTGCGCGACCTGGTGTTTAAAAACATGGAGTTTCCGCACCAGAAGGACAGTGCGACTCCCGAATCGATCAATTTCGACTTTTTTACCGAGTGCGCCAATGATCTGAAACTGAAGATCATCTCGCTCGCGCCCACACCGCCCGTTACCAACGGACGCATTACCGCAAGCGGCTACGACCTGCAGCTCGAAGGGGACTTCTTCAAATTCGGGGAGCTGTGCGCGAAGATCGAAAACAGTCGCCGGCTCATGTCGATCGAAAACTTCAACGTCGCGCCCTCGGAGGGTACCGCGTCCGACAGCCTGCATCACCAGGGAATCAAGGCGGCTTTGCGGGTAGTCACCTACCGTGTGAGGAAGGGGGTAGGCGCATGAAGGACACATCGCTCATCGCCGCCTCCGTGTGCGCCCTCCTGCTCGCGCTGGCGCTGTTTATCCGCATCGAATTGGTCCGGCGCGACTTCGATGCGACCGTACGGGAGTCCCACCGGACGACGGAGGGGTATGACCAGCGTTTTATCGATATGGTCAAGCGCCTCGAAGTGGAGCTGGCGACGCGGGCCAGTTTCGGCTATCCCGGCGGCAAGGATCCGATGACCGGCATCGAGCGCCAGGTGGTCCCGTCCGCCGCGGCCGCGGCGCCGTCCGCGACGTCGGCAGCGGCGAAGGCGACCGCTCCGGCAGAGCAGGCGATTCCGTCCCGTGAAGCCGATCCGGTGCAGCTCACCGCGATCATCAGCGAAGGCGCCGGAAAGAAGGCGACCGCGGTCGTGATGAACGGCGAGCGCAGCATGACCGTCGATGTGGGCGACATCGTCGCCGGACGGAAAGTGACGAAAATATCGAACGAAGGTATCTGGATGGAAAGCGGTTCGACCGTTTTCCATTACGATATCTATGGAAAACGTGAGAAAAAACCGCTGGAAGTGTCCTCCCGGGTGGAGGCTTCGCGGTAAAGGCCGGATCGCCGGCACCATGTATTCGGCAATAGTCAATAACCATCGAGGAGGCCCCGCTTGAACTGTTCGAATCTCTGTTTCGTGCTCGGCGCAGTATTCGTGCTTTCGACCTTCCGCACGGGTGCGGCACAGGATGAGCCGATTGTCAGCAGCGACTCCACGCACCAGCCCGTGGCGGTACAGATGAAGCTCCCCATAACGCTCAAGGCCCAGAATGCGAACCTGCCCGACATCCTCAAGGCGCTCGCCGATCACTCCGGCATGAATTTTGTCACCGGCGACATTACCGCCAAGGAGAAGGTATCGATCCAGCTGAACAGCACGCCGCTGGACGAGGCCATCGATCTCATCGTGCGGGCGGCGGGCCTGTCCTACGAGGTCATCGGCAATTCGGTACTCGTGGCCGATCCCGATAAACTTAACCGGGGGGAAGTGAGCCAGCAGGGGTACGTGGTGACCCTGAACCACGCCAATGCCAAGGATGTGGCGGGCATGCTGGAAAAAATAACGCCGAATATCAAGGTCGACGAGGCCGGGAACCGCCTGATATGCTACACCAGCCCGCGCATCCTCGATGAAATCCAGCGCATGGTGAAATCCATCGATCAGCCGCAGGTCATGGTCTGCATCGAAACGCGCCTGGTCGAGGCGGAAATAACGGTCAATAACCAGTACGGGATCGACTGGTCGCGCCTGACGCCCCTGGTCAGCGGCCTTACCACCCCCTCCTTTTCAATCAACAACAGCGGATGGACGCTCCTGAACCTTACCTCCGGAACCGGCGCCGCATCGGCCGCGGGCACCGCAACCGGAAACAGCAACAGCTCGGTCGGGATCGATCTTGCCCTCGACATGATGATCCAGAACGGGGATGCCCATCTCCTGGTCGATTCAAAACTCACCACGACCAACAACTACCCCGCGATGCTGTACATCGGCGACGACATTCCCTACGAAGTGCAATCGTACAACACGGGTTCCAGCGCGGGCGGCGGCGCACAGACGCAGGTCCAGAATTCGGAAACCGGCATCAAGATCGCCCTCCAACCGCACGTCAACGAAAACCGCCAGGTGACGATCAAGGTCGAACCGGAGGTGTCGAATATCGTCGAATTCCTGGGGGTGAACAAGGATCTTCCCCATACCCAGGTCCGCAGGACCAGTACGACGGTCCGGGTGGAGGACGGCAAAACCGTGTTTATCGCCGGCCTTCTCCGGGATGACAACGAGGTGACGGTCACCAAATTGCCGATCCTCGGCGACATCCCGCTCATCGGGGTCCTGTTCCAGAATAAAAAGCACACCAGGCTCAAGACCAACCTGATTCTGGAATTGACGCCGCACATCATCCTCGACAGCGCCCGGGCGAAGCCATGACCGGCGACCTCGATTGCCGCGAACTGCTCGCGGAAGTCGTGACGCGCAAGGGTACCGACCTGCTGATGAGCGTCGGTCAACCTCCCCAGGTGCGCGCCTCCGGGAAGCTCATGTCGATAGACTTCCCGGCGCTCACGCCCGAGACGTCGAAAGCCCTTGTCTACCAGATCATGACCGAGGCGCAGCAGAAGGCGCTCGAATGCGACCTGGAGCTCGATTTTTCCTTCACCGTCGGGGATGACGCCCGCTTCAGGGTCAACGCCTATATGCAGCGGGGATCGGTCTCCGCCGCGTTCCGCCTCATTCCCCTGAACGCGCTGACCTTCGACGACCTCGGTCTTCCGCCAATTGTCAAAGAGATGGCGGAACAGCCGCGGGGGCTCGTGCTCGTCACCGGCCCGACGGGCTCCGGTAAATCGACGACGCTCGCCGCAATGATCAACCATATCAACGAAACGCGGAACGGACACATCATCACCATCGAGGACCCCATCGAATACCTGCACCGGCACAAGCGCTGCACGGTCGACCAGCGCGAGGTCTACGTGGACACCAAATCCTTCCAGGCGGCGCTCAAGAGCATCCTTCGCCAGGACCCCGACGTCGTCCTCCTGGGCGAGATGCGGGACATGGAGTCGATCCAGGCGGCCCTCACCATCGCCGAAACCGGCCATGTCTGCTTCGCGACCCTCCACACCAACTCCTGTTCCCAGACCCTCGGCCGCATCCTCGACGTATTCCCGGGCGAAAAGCAGCAGCAGGTGCGGACCCAGCTTGCCATGTGCCTCAATTCCGTCATGACCCAGACCCTGCTGCCGAAAATCGGCGGCGGGCTTTACCTCGCCATCGAAGTCATGATCGCCACGCCGGCGATCAAGACGCTCATCCGCGACAACAAGGTCCACAACGTGGACAACCAGATCCAGCTCTCCTCGAAATATGGAATGCAAACCATGAACCAGTCGCTCGTCAGCGCGGTCAGGAACGGGTTCGTCCGGGAAGAAGACGCCGAGGCGGCGAGCCCGGACCGCGACGATTTCCGCAAGGGCCTGATTTCCGACCGTTAACGGACGGTTGCGCAGGGCAGTAGCGACCGCGCTCGCAGTATATTTAGGGGTCGTCCACCGCTCTCCGGGAGATGTGCAGAAGCCATGGTTCCGACCTCGAATTACAACGTTTCGGATTTTCGCGTCGGCCTTTTCTCCTACGGCCAGGCCGCCCTGGCGCCGATCGAGCAGCTCATCGCCGATTCCCCCTTTGCCGCCAATGTCCGGTTCGACCGAACCGACCTCGCCGATGCCCAGGAGGCGTCCTGCGATCTCGCCATCACCATGTTCGACAAGTTCTGCGATATCGATCGGTACAAACGCGATATCGCGATGCTCAAGATCGTTAAAAAAGTCCTGATCGTCATGTCGTTTCTTCCCGAGGACGACCGGAAGATCATCGAATCGCACAAGCTGGATATCAGCGCCGACGATATCATTTCGATTCCGCTCCCTCCGGAGCAGTTTTTCCATCTCATCATGATGCGGCTGGTCACGATCAAAATCGCCCGCGAGGTCGAACACAACCGCCCGGGCATGTCGACGACGGCGCCGTCGCTCGGCGAGATTCTCGTCCAGAACAACCTCATCAATCCGCTTCAGCTGAAAAAAGCGCTCGACCACCAGAAACGCACCAACAAGCGCCTCGGCGACGTTCTGGTCGAAATGGGCTATATCGACGAAGAGCAGAAGATGATCTTCCTGTCGAGCCAGTTCGGCGTTCCGCTCGCCACGCCGCGCCAGTACGCGGCCGCCGACATCGCCGTGGTCGGCCTGATCCCGGAACATATCGCCCGGCGGTACACCTGCATCGCACTCGAAAAAACCGGCGACGAACTCCTGGTCGCCATGGCCGAGGTCCTCGACCTGCGCCTGCTCGACGGCCTCCGCGATCTCACCGATCTTTCCATCCATCCCATGCTCGGCGCGCCCGCGGACATCACGACCTCCATCGACCGCTTCTACCGCGATATCGCCTCCAATAAGGACGCCTCGGCGCTCGTCGCCGATCTGGGCGACAACATGGAGATCATGGAGGAGCAGAAGGAGGAGATCAACCTCGAAGCGATGGCGGCGGCGGGCGCGGAATTCGGCATCGTCAAGCTCGTCAACATGCTCATCGCCAATGCGGTGCACGACCGTGCCAGCGATATCCATATCGAACCCATGGCCGACGACCTGATCGTGCGCTACCGGGTCGACGGCGACCTGAAGCACGTCATGTCTCCCCCGCGTCATTCGCATCAGGCAATAATAACGCGGATCAAGATTCTCTCGAACCTCGACATCGCCGAGCGCCGCCTGCCGCAGGACGGCCGCATGGTGGTCAAGATGGCCAACCGCGAGGTCGATATCCGGGTATCCGTATTGCCGGGTGTCTATGGCGAAAAAATGGTGCTCCGGCTCCTCGATAAGGCGGCCTTCGACAAAAGCGTTGCGAAGCTCGGGTTTACTTCGCACGATTTCGACGTGTTCAAGGGGCAGATCTCAAAACCCTACGGCATGGTCATCGTCACCGGGCCGACCGGCAGCGGCAAGTCGACCACCCTGTATTCGGCGTTGCAGCAGGTCAAGAGCGTCACGAAGAACATCATTACCGTCGAGGATCCCGTCGAGTTCCATATCGAAGGCATCACCCAGGTGCAGGTCAACACCAAAATCGGCCTCACCTTCGGGGCGGCGCTGCGTTCCATCCTGCGCCAGGACCCGGACATCGTGCTCATCGGCGAGATCCGCGACAACGAGACCGCCGATATCGCCATCAAGATGTCGATGACCGGGCACCTCGTTTTTTCCACGCTCCACACCAACGACGCGGCCGGGGCGGTTTCGCGATTTACCGATATCGGCATCCCGCCGCTCCTCCTGGCGTCGTCCCTGAACCTGATCGTTGCGCAGCGGCTGGTCCGGCGGATCTGCCCCAAGTGCCGCAAGGAGTACGAACCGGCGCCCGAGCTCATCGAACAGCTGCACCTTCCTATTGACAAACCGCACCATTTTTACCGCGGCGAAGGGTGCGTCGCCTGCAACGGGACCGGCTATTTCGGCCGGGTCGGCCTGTTCGAAATGCTCGTCGCCTCGCGGGAGATCCGGACCCTCATCCTGCGCAACGCCTCCACCATGGAAATCCAGGCGAAGGCCGAACAGGAGGGCATGAAGACGCTGCGCCAGGCGGGCATCGACCTCGCGCTCGCCGGAGAGACCACCATCGAACTCGTCATCGCGGAAACCACTGAACGGTGACGGATCGCGAGCGAACCATCACGAACCCGGTCCTGAATTTTTATAAGATGCACGGCATCGGGAACGACTTCATCGTCGTTCACACGACCGGCTTCGATGCGCCGCTCCCCGATGCACGCACCGCGCCGAAGCTCTGCGACCGCCGCTTCGGCATCGGCGCCGACGGCGTCCTCATCATCGGCCCCTCGACGACCGCCGATCACCGGGTGATAATTTACAACAGTGACGGCAGCACGGCCGAGATGTGCGGCAACGGTATCCGCTGCTGCGCCCTCTATGTCCGGCTCCTGGGGCTTGCGAAAAAGCCGCTCCTCGTTTTCGAAACCGGCGCCGGCCCCGTCCCGGTCGAGGCCCTCGCGGGCGGAAATTTCCGCGTCGGCATGGGCGCGCCGATTCTCGCCGCCGGTAAAATCCCGACGGCGCAATCGTCCGGCAGGGTGGTCATGCACGAACTCGCCCTGGAAAGCGGAAGAGTATCCCTTACCGCGGTATCCATGGGGAATCCGCACGCCGTGGTGCAGGTCGACGACCCGACCGACGACCTGGTGCATACCCTCGGACCCGCCATCGAACGCCATCCGTTCTTTCCGGCCAGGACCAACGTCGAGTTCGTGAAGGTACTTTCTGAAAGCGAAATAAGAATGCGGGTCTGGGAGCGCGGCTGCGGCGAGACGCTCGCCTGCGGAACCGGCGCCTGCGCGGCGGTGGTCGCCGAGCTGCTCA
>CAZYYB010000033.1:0-3737 GCA_964651515.1 uncultured Fibrobacteraceae bacterium | reverse complement strand
GCCGCCCGAGATATCCGAACACGCCGGGCGCACCGGCGGTGGTCGCCGGGGTGCTCTGCGGCAAAAACGGCGGGGCGGTCACGGTGCACCTGCCGGGCGGGGACCTGTCGGTCGAATGGAACGGCCGCGACAACGGCCCGGTCTACCTCACCGGCCCGGCCGCCGTTTCCTTCACCGGAAGCGTGGTTCTTTCCCCATGAGTTTTTTCGAAGTCCTCATGCTGGTCTGCTTCGGGGTCAGCTGGCCGATCTCCATCTATAAATCGTTCTCCACCCGGGTCGTCGCGGGCAAGAGCCCGCTCTTCATGGTCATCGTGATCCTCGGCTATGCCGCGGGCATCACCCATAAAATTCTTCACTCGCGGGATTGGGTCATCGCGCTCTACGTGCTCAACCTGCTCCTCGTGGCCGCGGACCTGGTGCTGTATTATAAGTATACGAAAAAAATAAGGATGAGGGATGAAGGATGACAAAAGAAAAAAGCGGATTCTATCCCGATCGGGCTTTGACTTTTTTTACGCACGTTACAACTATCGATAATAATTCATCAGCTTCCGCGATTGCAGAAATAATTGTTACGCACGTACCTTCCAGGAAAATGGCCGAATTCGTTTAAAAACGCTATTTTGTCGATTTCGAAGCTCGTGTCAAGTGCCGAAATTTGCAAAATTTCGCCATTTTTGATCCCTACCTGAGCAACTCTTTATTTTCCTTCCCCACCGTCTCCAGTATCGCCACCAGAAAGTCCCAGACCCTTTCGACCGAATCAACCGGCACCCGCTCGGCCGGCGAGTGGACGAATTCAAGCGTCGGCCCCAGGGAGAGCATGTCCATCCCGGGAAACTTGTCGCCGATGATTCCGCATTCGAGCCCGGCATGGATAGCCTTGACATCAGGATCCTTTCCGTACTTCGCGCGGTAAACCGCCTGCGCGGTCTTCAGGATCGGCGAGACGAGGTTCGGCTGCCAGCCGGAGTAGCCGTCCCCATGGCTGACGCCTGCGCCGACCAGGTCGAACGCGGCGCACACCGTTGCAACGATTTCCGCCTTTTCGCTCTCCACCGAGCTGCGCTGGCTGGTCTCGACCACGACGGATTTTTTCGTCGTGGCAACCCGCGCCAGGTTCGTCGAGGTCTGGACGAGGCCGGGAATGGCGGCATGCATGCGGATGACCCCGTGCGGCAGCACGGACAGAAGGTTCAGGATCGCCTTCGCCGAGGCGCGCTTCATGACCGGACCCTTCCCGCTCCGCAGTTTCTCAAGGGTAAGTTCAACGCCCGGATCGGTCGCCGCAAACTCCGCCTTGAAAATCCCGGCGAGCGCAGACATCCCGGCGAAAGCGTCGTCGAACGATTTTTCCGGCAGGGCGATTGTTGCCGCCGCCTCGCGTGGAATGGCATTGCGCTTGTTGCCCCCCTCGATAGAGGCGAGGCGCACCCCGCAGGAGACGAGCGCCTGCAGCGCGCGGCCCAGAAGCTTGATCGCATTGCCCCGGCCGCGATGGATATCGAGTCCGGAGTGTCCGCCGCGCAGTCCGGCAGCTTTCAGTCGAAATAGCCGGTGCTTCGGCGGCAGCGGTTCGAAGGCGACCGGCACCTCTCCCCTGCTGTCCATGCCACCGGCGCAGCCGACACAGAGCACCCCCTCCTCTTCGGAATCGAGGTTGATGAGAATGCGCGACTGCAGGAAGTCACTCCGCAAATTGTTCGCGCCGGTAAGCCCGGTCTCCTCATCGACGGTAAACAGGAGCTCCAGCGGGCCGTGCCGGACGGCGGCATCTTCCATGAGCGCAAGACCGGCGGCGACGCCGATACCGTTGTCCGCACCGAGGGTCGTTCCTGTAGCCGTAATACAATTACCTTGACGCCGAAGAACCAGGGGGTCCCGATCGAAATTGTGGACCGTACCGGCGTTTTTTTCGCACACCATATCGAGATGGCTCTGCACCACGATAGCGGCGGCGTTTTCGCGACCCTTTGCAGCCTTCTTTCGTACCACGACATTGCCGCAGGCGTCGGTAACCGCTTCGAGCCCGAGACGCCTTGCGACCCCGGCGACATAGGCCGTGGCCTTTTCCTCATGTTTCGATCCCCGAGGAATCGCGGAAAGCTCGGCAAAATAGCGCCAGAGCGGTTCGGGCCGCAGCCCGTCGATTGCACTTTTCATGATTTGAACCTCAGTGATGGGTTACCGGAGGAGTCGCCGGCGCTCCCGGCGCCCCGGCATTCGCGGCGGCAACCGCGGCCGAATCGGGACTCTTCACCCGGTACCGGATGATGGTGAAATATTGCTTGGGATTCCCGCGAAAAAACATGCCCGGCCCTTTGAGATACTCCTCCTCGGGTTCGCCGACGATCACGAGACCCTTGCCGTGGATAAAATTCTTGAGCCTGACGGCATCAGCCTCTTCGGCATCGTAGGAGCCGACGTGACCGAGCTCCGCAACCTCGCCGTACTCCCAGGTAGCGATGCCGACCGTGAGTCCGGCGGGAGCCGCGGGCAGGGCGGGATCCACGATGGAGTCCGGGATCGGCATGGCATAGCGGCCGATCCATTCCGTCTGGGGAACGGAGTCGGGACTCGGCCAGCGAGCCCGCGGGAAGGGCATGAGCGGGCCGCCGAGGGGAACGCCTTTCAACCCGTAATAGGTTCGCATCAGAAAGCCGAATGCTTTTTTCCCGACCTTATCCGGGTTTCCCTTCGCTTCGACGACGAGCATGCGCTGCGGAGACATCACCCGAATCGCCGGATCCCGGAAGCCCGCGTAGTGCGAGAGATCCGGGGCCTGCAATTTCATGAACAGGACGACCGCGCCGACAATGAGAAGCGCAGCGAGGGCCGAAAAAATTCCTTTGGATTGCATGGCTTCCTCCAGACCGTGGTAGTGCGGCGACACGCGGCGCACTCCGGAGACGCGAATGGCCGGCCGGGTGGCTTATCCGGGCAGAAAGCCGCCCGGTGCCATCCCCGGGCACCCCGTTTCACCATCTCTAATATACTCATAATTAATATGATAGGCAACATCCGGGCCTTCGCGAAGCCTTACCGCGGCGCTTGCAATCTGCGGGTCAGGTTGACAACGGTAGGAAATCCGCGGAAGGTCACCTTCATGCCGAGTTTTTTTTCAAAAACGGCACCCGAAAATTTTGATTCGCTCTGCCGCTTCCGGCTGAGCCAGAAAATCTCGCGACCGACCACGGCGAACGCATCGATATCCGATGTCAATTGGAGGAGGAGTTTACGGGACGCCTCGGGCGGCGGTGCCTTGAGAAAGCCGACGACGAGCGTCGGGGCGGCGCTCAGATCCGGCTCGGGAAAGGGTCTGCGGCGGGCGATTTCCGCGATTTCGGCCTCGCTCCTGATGAACGTGACGACTTCGTACCCGAGCGCGGAGAAAAGACGCTCCTCGATTTTCCGTTCGAGGTCCCGCATATCGGCACCGGTTGACTCGAAGATGACATTGCCGCTGGCGATGAAGGTCGAGACGTTCACTAATCCCGCCTCCCGGAAGAGCGAGGCGAGTTCCTTCATTTTGACAACGTGGCCGCCGACGTTGATGGCCCGGAGGAATGCCGCCGCGCGGGACATCAGCGATACTCCCCGGTTTGGCATCTGGTGGATAATTTTCGATCCCTGAGGTATCTTTTCAGGAACGCCCTGTACACGGTCACTGCCTCCTTCCGCCTCCTCGTTGCCCGGCAACTAAAGGATTTGCCCCGTGAAATTTCTCGATAGCAT
>CAZYYB010000032.1:0-31844 GCA_964651515.1 uncultured Fibrobacteraceae bacterium | reverse complement strand
GGATGAAGTTATAAAATGGGAAGCGGGGTGTCTTTTTTCATGTGTTTGTTTTCTACCTTAAAAGAGGGCGTTGCGGGAGGGGGCGAGCGCTTGCGGAACGCAAGCATCGCCGCCCCCTTCCGCTGGAAGGGGTGCGTCAAAGACCCCGCAGCCCGCGCTTTGGCGGGCGCGGAGGCTTTGACCAGGGGGAACCACCGCAAGGTGGTTCCCCCACCAAAGGCTGCGGGATCGGTTCCCCCACCAAAGGTGGCAGGGTTGGTTCCCCCGCCAAAAGCTTCAATAATTATTCCACTCTCACCACCAACCCCTTCAAATACTCCCCTTCCGGATGGGAAATATTGACAGGATGATCGGGCCCGGCGGTCAGGATATGCAGGAGTTGTATGTTCCTGCCGCTGTCTGCCGCAGCGGCGAAGACGATCTGCCGGAAGAGGCGGCTGTCGACCGCTCCCGAGCAGGAGAAGGTGAAGATAATCCCGCCCCGGGCGATCTTCTTCATGGCGAGAAGGTTGACATCCTTATAGCCCCGCGCCGCCTTCGCCACCTCGGAGGGGTGGCGGGCGAAGGTCGGGGGATCGAGCACGACCAGGTCGTACCCCTCCCCGCTGTCCCGCAGGTAATTGAAGATATCGGCACGGGCCGTGGTCGCCCGCGAGGCATCGTACCCGTTGCGCTCGAAATTCTTTTCGGCCGCAGCGACCGCCGGATTCGAGCTGTCAACCGCGTTCACCGATGCGGCGCCGCCGGCGAGCGCATTGAGGGCGAAGGCGCCGCTGTAGGAGAAGCAGTCGAGGCATCGCCGCTTTGCGGCATAGGTTCGCACGAGCAGGCGATTCTCTCGCTGGTCGAAGAAGTAGCCGGTCTTCTGGCCGCCGGACAGGTCGACCGCGATCGCGATGCCGTTTTCCCGTATGATAAGTTCGCCGGGCACGCTTCCTGCGATACAGCCGCCGCGAGGTTCGAGCCCCTCGCGCAGCCGCGCCTCGGTATCGGAGCGTTCGACGATGAACGCGGGCGAAAGACGGGCGGTAAGCGCCGCGATGATATCGTCGCGGATGCGTTCCATGCCGGAGGTCAGGATCTGGATGCACAGGCCCTCGCTGTACCGGTCCACGACCAGTCCGGGCAGGAAGTCTCCCTCCGAGTTGACAAGCCGGTAAGAATCGGTGCCGGCCCGGTCGGCGAAGTTCGACCGCGCGGCGAGGGCGCGGTCGATCCGCGACCGCAGCAGCGCCCCGGTAAACGGTGCGTCGCCCCGCGTCAGCATGCGGACCGTGATCGCGGATTTCGCATTGTAATAGCCGTGGCCGAGCAGCGCGCCCGCGGCGCCGAAAACCCGGCACGGCTCGCCCGAGGTCGAAGCGCCTTCGATGCGCTGGACGGCGCCGGAGAAGATCCAGGGGTGACCGTTTTTAACCGGTTTGTCCCGGCCCTCTTTCAAGTAAATGTTCAGCATGGGTGTTCCGATCAATTAAGGGAATTTTCCGGTTACTCCGGCCGGGGCCGCGAAACGCGTCTCCGACGAACCGGTCAGGGCGCCGGCGTTCCCGGTGCCCCGGACTCCGCATGCCCGGCATGCGCCGCCGGCCGCTTCAGCCGGCGATTATGCAGGAAGGTCAGGAGGGGGAACGAAACGGCAAAGGTGACCATCGAGCTCACCACCGCAAAAATGCTGCACCCGATCACCCACTGGAAGAATTCGTCGAGAACCTTCTGGTGCGAGGAGCCGTGCGACACCCGCCTGATCATCTCGGGAGTGAAGAGGTGTTTCGTCATATGGAAGAGCTTATTGACGATATGGTCGAACAGGTGGTCCGGAAGGAAATTGCGGAGGTCGTTGACCAGCCGGCCCGCGCTTTCCAGGGGAACCACCAGTCTCCCGGTAAAAATCCCCCCCGCAAGCCAGAAGGGGACGAACGGGAGGATGGTCGTGCTCGCGGCGAGGATCGCCAGGACCCGGTTGAGCCGGAAAAGGAAGGCGAGGGCGATGACGATCGGGGTGTGCAGACCGTAAAGCGGGCAGAACCCGACAAGAATGCCGAGCGCCAGCGACAGCGATGCGCGCAGGGGCGACGAATTGGCATGCAGCTCGTGCAGCGTGGCGGCTTTAAGCTTGATTAATATCGGTTTAATGCGAAATGCCATGCCGTCAATTGCCTCGTTTCAGGACCGGGAAGGCGGGGTGCAATCATGCACGGCGGAAAGCACCGTGCCGCTCGTCGAGTATTCGTGCATTTCTGCGCCATGCGCCCCGCATCGACTGGATGGTCGAGACATTGGAGATGAGGATCGGGAAGCTGACCCGTGCCGCCTTCCGCACATGGTTGGCGATCCGCTCCACCGCCGACGGCTGGGCCGCGACATGGATGCTCACGCGGTCGCCGTGCGGGCTGTCGCCGCCGATGGTGATGATGTAATCGCCGATCTCATCCATTTCGTCGAGCGCGTTGGTCACGATCAGCGGGAAGACCGCCTGATCGTTGACTTTAAGGATTTCGTCGATCCGTCCGAGAATGGGACCGATCCTGGTCGAGTGGCGGCCGCACGCGCAGTCGCCGGAAAGCCTGAAGGTGATATCGCCGGTCCGGTATCGGACAAGCGGCATTCCCTCGATACCGAAGGTCGTCGCCACGAGTTCGCCGGGCGTGTTGTCGGGTACGGGACTCCCTTTTTCATCGACGATCTCCGCATACAGGAGCTCCGGGTGGGCATGCCCGCCCGATCGTTCCGTGCAATCCGCGAATGAATCGGCCAGTTCGGTAATCGCATAGGAACCGAAGGCCTTCGCCTTCCAGGCCTCTTCGAGCTTCACCCCCGGCGCGTTCATCGACATGTCGGCGTTCCTGAGGCTCTCCCCCACGCAGACGATTTTCTGCACCCCGCTCTCCGACGGCCGGAAGCCGCTCTTCGTAAGGTCAAGCGTCAGCCGGCGCAGGAACGACGGCGCACCGAGAAGCACCGTGGGCCGGAACGTTTCGAGGTACTGACGGCAGAGCTGGTGATTGGGCAGCCCCGCGCGGCCGATGGTGGCATGCAAAAGCGTGAGTCCGCGATAGTAACCAAGGGCCGGAAGAGACATGCCGTCCATGGCGACCAGAAGCAGCACGCGGTCGGTCGCCGAAATCCCCATCGCATTGAATGAAAGCGCCTCGCTGAATGCCAGGCGGTCGAGGTCGCTGTCGGTGAGCCCGAGGAAGATCGGCTTCCCGGTGGCTCCGGACGTCGCGACGGTTTCGATGATTGCCGGCGGCGCTGCGGCGGCAACGGATGCGGCGCCGCCGGCCAGTACGCCACGGTCGGTCAGGGGAAGACGCGCGATATCGTCGATCGTACGCAGGTCCTCGGGCGCAACATCGGCCAGGGTTTCCTTATAGTACGGCGAGTATTCCTTAACGTAGTGCACATGGTTCCGCAGGGCACGGATAGTCTTCGCGACGATTTCATCGGACGAAAGAAATTCCCACGAAAGCCCCGGATTGAAGTTCAACGTTCCTCCTTCATGGAAAAACTCCGGATAAATCCACCACCAAAATAGTATAAAAACCGGGAAAAACCAACTGCGCTACCGGGGAGCGCCCCCTCATCGGGCGACCGAGACCTTCCAGCGCGGCAGCTCCTTGAGACTCACCACCTCCTGATGGGATATGATGAGGTGGTCGAGAAGCGGAATCTCCAGCAATCTGCAGATGGCAAAGAGCCGCTCGGTCAGGCTCCAGTCCGCCTCCGACGGCTTTATGCCGCCGCCGGGATGGTTGTGGGCAACGATGATCGAGGTGGCGCCGTAATGCAGGGCACGCTCCATGATCCTTCGTGGAAAGACGGCGCACTGGTTGACCGTTCCTTCGGCCAGGATCTCGGTCTCGAGCACGTCGTTACGATTGCCGAGGAAAAGCGCCGCAACGTACTCGTCCCGCCGGTGGCCGAAGACGGTGCGCAGGTACTCCTCCACGTCGCGACGATGGGTAATGAGGCTCTTCCGCTGGTACCGCTCCTTGAGACAGTAGGCCATGATCTCGCGGACCAGGGCGAGGTGGGTAATGCAGTGCGGTCCGATCCCGTTCACCTCGGCGAGCTCGTGGGCCGGGGCGTTCAGGAGCGCGCTGAGGCTGCGATATCGCCGTACCAGGTCCTTCGCCAGGGGCTTGGTATCTCGCCGGGGAATGGAGAAGGTGAGAAGCAGCTCCACGATCTCATGGAGGTGCAGACTGGCGAGTCCGCTGCCGGAGAACCGGTCGAGCAGACGCTTGCGGTGGCCGACGGCATCAATGGCAATTGCGGCCGTCGCATCCTCCCGCGGTTCAACCGCTTTTTCTTCCGTCATGATCGCTCTCCTCCGGGAATGCGGGAGAGGGTTCCCCCTCCCGCAGGAAGTCACTGTAGAAAATATGATTGTCCGCCGCGCGCGACAAGGGCCGTCTGTCGGCATCGGCGCATCCCGGTCTCCGGCAGGCATTGACATGCTTCCGGGAGGAACGCATTTTTATCGTCTGCTGCGCCGTTTCACAGGATAGGCTACCGATATGAATGATACCTTCGAGAGTGGAAGCGTTGGCGGAAAGCCGCCCGGGCCGGACGTTTCGCTCATTATCGCGGTCTACAACCAGCCGAAATTTCTCCGCTGGATTTTCCTGAGCCTTCTCAACCAGACCTTCGGAAATTTTGAAACGGTGATTTCGGACGACGGATCGGACGAAGCGATCGGGCGGGTCATCGATGAGTTCCAGCCCCGGTTCCGGCGGCCGATTCGGCACATCCGCCAGGAGAACAGGGGTTTTCGTAAAACCGTCATCGCCAACCGTGCGGTCGGCAGCGCCGGGGCCGACTACCTGATCTTCACCGACGGCGATTGCATCCTGCACCATCGGTTCATCGAACGCCACTATGTACGCCGCCGCCGCGGAACCGTCCTCTCGGGCCGCCGCGTTTCCTTCGACGACCTCCTGGCGCAGCGGCTGACCGACGAGGACATCACCACTCGCCGGATTGAGCGTTTCTCATTCTGGCGGGGCCACTGCTCCGGCTCCGAAGCCCGCCATGGATTCTACTTCCCTCCCCTGTTCCGTCTCGACGGCTTGTTTCGCAGAAAATGGCCGATCCTCGGCTGCAACTTTTCACTCTACAAAAGCGACTTCCTGGCCGTGAACGGCTACGACGAACGGATCATCGGACGGGGCATGGAGGACAGCAACCTCTATGAACGGATGCGGGTCAAAAAGATGCGTTTCCGCAACCTCAGCCGCGAGGCGATCCAGTACCATATCTTTCATAAAACCGACCCGGTGCCGCACTCCGCCGAAACCATCCGGCAATTCACGCAGCCGGCCGATTACTGGACCGAGTTCGGTGTTGTAAAAAAGAAGCGACAAAGTGACAAGGTAAAAGAGTATAACAAGAGTCGGAAGAACTGAAGGAAAAGACGGAGCAATAGAATAAAAGTACGATCCGGGAGATTTTTTTCCTGAAGCCCGAGGCCTGAAGCCTTCTTATTCCCCTACCGCTCGACCTTGTTAATCGTGGACGTTTTATTCCCGGATAGATCGGCATGATAAAATGCGGAATCGTCCGGCAGCATCAGGCGGACCGCACGCAGACCCTCCACCTCGGCCCGGCAGTGTGCGGTTACGAAACCGAGCACATGGCCGCCCTTGTCACGCCGGTCACCGATGAAGTGCAGGTGCCAGCCGGCAACGCTCATGCCCCCGGCATAGTCGGGACAGCGGTAGCCGACTATGGTCCCCCGCACACCGGAGAAAGTGAAGACTGCCTGATTCTTCACCACCTCCTGCAGGGGCCGGTAGGGCGGACGCTGCATAGGAATACTGCGGGCCCGGAGTGTCCCGAATGACCCGGCTATCTTTACGGCATAGAAGATATTCATGGTCGGAAGAAGAGTGTCCAGTCTTTTCGTCGCGGCATCCATGGTCATCCCCGGTTCGAGGTCAACGGTGTCCGCCGCATGGAAAAAGGTCACGTCCGCAAAGGGGGTGTGCGTCGAATCCGCCGGAAGAGCCACGGCGCCCGAAGCGTCGATCCGGAAGAAGGTATCGTTGAGAAAGACCATCTCTCCGTTCAGGCCGTTGACGGTGCCGAGCCCGAAATCGCCGCTGCGCTTCAACGATCCGAGGGTCGTATTCCCATCATAGATGCCGGTGAGCAGGGCGCCGATCGTCGAGATCTGGGTGAGCGTGTCGGCGGAACGGGCTTGAGAAAACAGGGATGCCGGCAGGGCAAGCCAGGCGCAGAAACAGACGGCAAGGATCGGATGCATCAGCGGAAATCCCCCAGCCTTTCAAAAAGCCGCTCGCGGCTCTCTCCGTTATCGATACGGATCCATGTGGAGTCCGCCGCCGGCTCGGGGAGCGTCCGTTCCTGGAGCCGCATTCTGCCCGCGGCGACACCCTCATCGAAATCGGGGCGACCGGCCATGATGCGGCGCAGCCGCGTCGGGCGGGGAGCATGCACCCACAACAAGGCATCAAACAGGCTTTCGACGTACCAGAGGGGCAGGAGTGCCGCATCGAGGACGGCCGGACGGTCACCGTACTCGGACAGGCGGTCTTCAAGAACTTTGACAAGTGCAGGGTGAACGATGGCATTGAGCCGCAGCAGTGCGGCTTCCGAGGCGAATGCCGCGTTGCCGAGACGATCGAACCGGATCTCCCCGTCTTCGACCACCGGAGCACCGAATGCCTCAACGAGGCGAATTTTTATCGGGGAGCTCTCCTGCATGAGACGCTTGGCGATCCGGTCGGCATCGATGACCGAACCGCCGCCCTCGGCGAGATAGCGGGCAGCCGTTGATTTACCGGCTCCCATGTAGCCGGCGACCCCGATGCGTCTATGCCGCATGATCCTTATCGGCGGAGTGGAATTTCGTGATGGTAACGCGGTTTCCCGCTGCGTTATGTTCCATCTTATCGACAAAATGGCGCACAAGGAAGATGCCCCGTCCGCAATCTTTTTCGATATTTTCCGGCAAGGTCGGATCGGGAACGTTATCGGGGACAAACCCCTCGCCCTCATCCATGATGGTGATCACCGCCCGGTCGCTGTTCACCACATGGCCCATCAGCACCTTCTTGGTAAAATCCCTCTTGTTGCCGTGCAGGATGGCGTTCGCCAGGAGTTCGATCAGGGCCACCTTCATCCGGCGGATGACGTCATCGGCAAACCCGAAGGCATCCATCGATTTCAGGACGGCCCCGACGACGTTGTCTATCTCTTCGAAATAATTGAGTATCTGCAGGCGCATCGGCGCATCGGCCGGGAACCCGAGTTTTTCCTTGATCTGGTTCCGTCTCGATTGCGTCAAAAATTCGACGGCGACCAGCGAAACATCGTCGGTCAAGCCGGCCGATTCTCCGCGGCGCTCGCAGCGCACCCTGATCCGGTCGGCCAGGAGGTCGGGGGTTGCATCATGTAACTCCTCCTGCAGGAGCTTTTCCAGGCAATCGTGCGCAACGCGCCTCGTCCGGCCGCCGACAATGTCGAGCATGCCGTCGGTAAAAAGCAGCAGCCAGTCGCCCGGCTTTACCCGCACGGTCTTTTCCTTGAAAAACCCGTTTTCGAAAATGCCGATGATCGTGCCCTGCGATTCGAGAGGTTGCAGCGTACCGCTCTCTTTGCAGTAGTGGAGCTGGCTGCAATGCCCGGCGCTCGCATAGGTTAATACCGACTCGCCGAGATCGAGATAGCCGACGAAGGCCGTCAGATAAAAACCGGCCGAAATATCCCGGATGATTTCGGTATTAACTCGCTCGATAATCGTCCACGGCGATCGCAGAGCCCGGACATGCGCCTCAAATTTCAACCCGGCAAGCATGCTGATGAGCGACGCCGAAAGACGGTTTCCGCATGCCTCGAAAATGAGGAAGACGATTTTATCCTCGGTAATGGGGATTATTTCGAAGTAATCGCCGCCCGCTGCCGGACTCGGGCAGAAGAGCGTTGCCACCGCCAGCCCGTCGATAAGCGGCGGGCGGTGGGGGATCAATGCACCCTGCACCTTGCGGGCGATCAGGATGTCGGCGTCGGCGCCCTCAAGCAGGGCTCCGGATCTTGGAACCGGAGACGATGCGCTTCCCGTTTCTTCCTTGGATGTCAAATTATGCACGGTGTACGATTCCTGCTGGTTGATGCGGAAATCCGGAAGCCGCACCCGCGGCCTCTGCTTCGGCAATTGTGCAGCCGGCACGACGCCGGAGCAGATGATCCTGAAAAAATAATTATAGCATGCGGCGCGGCGGATGCCTAATTCTATTTCGCTCTGTCGCGGTCGACCGCGATCAAAAGCGCTCCATCCCGATCGGCTTGTTTCTGATTGAAGTATTTTGGGTGGATAGTTTGCTCAGGCGACGGAAACCATACTTCCCGAGCGGATGCACATGCGGCAGCAGGATTTGCCCCCCCCATCAAAGGAGATGCACATGAAGGTCCTCGCTATCTGCGGCAGCGGCCGAAAAGACGGAAACACCGTCCGACTCATTGACCATATCTTCACCGAGCTTCGCGGAGAAGGATTTGAAACCGAACTCATCCAGCTTGCGGGGCACCTGATCCGCGGCTGCACCGTATGCAACCTCTGCATGACGCGAAAGGATCGACGTTGCGCCATCGGCAACGATCCGGTGAATGAGTGCATCGAAAAAATGGCGGCGGCGGACGGCATTATCCTCGCCTCTCCGACCTACTTTTCGGATATCACGCCGGAACTCAAGGCCCTGATCGACCGCAGCGGACGCGTGGGCCGCGCAAACGATTTCCTTTATAAAAGGAAAGTCGGGGCGGCCGTGGTCGCGGTCCGCCGCGGCGGCGCAATCCATGCCTTCGATACCATCAACCACTTCCTGCATATCTCGCAGATGATTATTCCGGGATCGATTTACTGGAATGTCGGCATCGGCCGCGAAATCGGCGATGTCGAAAACGACACGGAGGGAGTGGAAACGATGAAGAGCATCGGCCGGAACATGGCCTGGGTACTGGAAAAAATCAACCGGCCTTAGGCGGCGGCCCGTTTCACCACATCCTGTATGACGAGCCCTGCCAGCATGAAACCAAAGGTACCGGTGATGTGAACCGCCGACCCGTTGATCTGTTTTTTGCTTGAGCACCATTCATGATGCATCCCGGCCATGTTTTTTGGTATCGATTTCGGGCAGAGGCATGCGCCGGTCCCGCAGAGTTCTTCGCCCGGGAATCGTCGGCCCTCTTCGGGGCTGTAAATACAGGTGATTTCGCCGCCGAACCCGGCCTGCCGAAGCTTCTTGCGCACGTATTTGCCGAGCGGACAATTGTAAGAGTCCCAGAGCGATCCCACCGCAATCTGCGTGGGATCAAGTTTCGACGATGCGCCCAGAGAGGTGTAGACCCGCGCCCCGGCTTGCGAAGCGCGCATAATGAGCTCGACCTTGCAGGAAATGCTGTCGATGCAGTCGAGCACATAGTCGTAAGCGGCCAGATCGAACCGGTCGGCGGTCGTCGGGTGGAACATCGCCTGCATCTCGATGATGTCGGCATCCGGCCGGATCTCACGAAGGCGACGCCCGAGCTCCGCGGTTTTGGATTTTCCCACCGAAAGCGGCGTGGCCTGCACCTGACGATTGATATTGGTGACGCACACCACATCGGAATCGACGATGGCGAGCGTGCCGACACCGGACCTCGCGAGCGCTTCGGCACACCAGCTCCCCACCCCTCCAAGGCCGAAGATGATCACCTTTGTCCGGGCAAGGAGCTCAACGGCGGAGTTTCCGGTAAGAAGCGAGAGGCGTTGCAAGGCAGGATCGTGCGGCAAAAGTAGAGAGCCCTTCCTGAAAGTATGCGCGGTATCGGTTGAAAATTACATCATTCGAGAGGGTTCTTTCGAGCCTCGCGGCGCCCGGAGGAGAGCGGTATCGCAATAGCCGCTAATTCGCCCCGAGAACCGACATCGCCGAGTCGATGGTCATCACGGGAAGCTGCTGCTGCTTGAGGTACCGGAGGAAACCCAGGAAGATCGACCGCCGGGTGTAGTAGGTATAAGTGATCGGAGGCTCTGTGTCGGTGAGCACCGCATGGAAGCCCATGATGACCAGCGGCGCACCGATCAGGCGTGCCCGCTCGACGCGAGCGATGAGATCGGCGGTCGTATGGGTTCCCTTGACTGCGAAGTAGCCGAGATCCTTGCGGTTGACTCCATCGGTATAAATATAATCGTGCGCGGTCCGGAGATTCGGGAACCAGATTCCGGCCAGGGACTCGACCGCCGTCGTGTAGTTGCCCGCGGGGTAGGCAAAGCTTTCGTGATGAAGACCGTTCTGAACCAGCCAATCGTAACAGGATTTGATCTCGACCGCGGCAGATTCCAGAGGCACCGCACTGAGATCTATATGGTGCCATGTGTGGCCGGCGGTCTGCCACCCCGCCGCTTCCATAATTTTCAGCTTTGCAACGGTCATGCCGGTACCGGCCGGAGTCGTATCGAGAAAAATCATGGGAAAAAAGTGAGTTGCCCGGTAGGTCGTGTCGATCGAACGCATGCAGGGGAATGCTACCGAATACACGGTCGGATGGCCGTCATCGAAGGTAATGCAGACGATCGGTTCACCGGTCGTGCCGGTCATTTCGTTGACACCGGGAATGCAGGAGGCGAGAAGCGCAAGCCCGGTAGCGGCTATCCAGAATGCGGTTAAAAAGCGACGCATACGTTCCCCGTTGCTTCATAGAGAGGTGAGGAGGTTTCCGTCCAGGTGCGCTCAACGCCAACCGAGAGCTGCGATAGGTCGGAAAACGGTTCGATAAAAATGCGTACTCCCGGCGACCATGTAAAGATTCCAGTATTATCCATCCATTCGTCGCCGCCGCCGATGCCCCAGATGCGACCGATAAACCAGCGGCAATCAATCCCGGAGAATACCTCCATCTGATTGAAGTAGAGCGTCGAGCGCCGATAAATGCCCAGCATGTCCACGATAAATGAGTGCAAGGGCAGAAGTTCCGCCTCAAGTGATCCATCGAAACGATTGCCCGGCACCATATTGGATTGGGCATTGGGAGAATAGCCGAAATTATGCACGTAGCGCATGGCGAGGTGAATTTTAGCGGGATCGCTTTCTGCCGAGGACTCAAAGCCGAAGGTGAGATCGTTATCCTGGTTCTCGAGGGAGTAGGTCTGGAACCCGCAGAGCACTCCTCCCCGAACCGAGGGGGTTTCGATGCCCAGATAGCCGTTTACCGATCCGTTTTCACTGGAGTTCATGAGAGCGCAGCCTTGAAGAACAAGGAGCCCGCAATGCGACGATATCGCTCCTCCGAATCCGTAGTCATCCCAGATGATCGGAGTCTCGAACAGCGGGCTATAGGTCGACCACGGCTTATAATACCGGCAAATCCCGTACCGGCTGGTCAGGTAGCCGCCCGAGAACTGAAAAGTGCTGTCGCGCCATGAAAGAGCTCCGGTTTCCAGAAACGGCAGGGGCAGCGCACTGTAGCCGCGTACGCCCACCGTGGCATACCAATGGTCATCGAACTCATGGTCAAGAACCGCGCGTAAAAAGCCATTTTCCGACCCCTTGACACCAGATGACTGCTGATAAGTTGCCAGCGCATCGCCCGCCATGAATACCGAGAGACTGTCATTCTGGAGGATATCGATTGCCGAGGACGATTGTATAGCGACGGCAGCGATACCCAACGCAGAAGCGATCAGGCGAACGGGAGTACGCAAAATGGAGGAAACGGTCGAACGGCTTTTCATTGGTGTCAAAATAATTAATAGGTCGGCTCGTGCAAAATCCTTATTGCATGATAAAAAAGCGGCATGACCGATTGCCTGTCCTGTCCCCCGATTACAGCACCTCCCCTGCTCACCTCTGGAGCAGAGCCTGAAAAGCCAATCGTGCTCCCGCTGAAAAGTATTTTTAGAAATTCCCCGGATTCTCGGGGATGCACCATCGAAGCTCGGCCTTTCTGCCGGACAAATCCTTCGGCCTGATAAGGAGGGAGACAACTATGGGAAATTCGATTTCGAGAAAATTGCTGGAGTCGCACATCGTCGAGGGCTCCTGGGAAACCGGAACCGAAATCGGTATCCGGATCGACCAGACCCTGACCCAGGATGCAACCGGGACCATGGCATACCTTCAGTTTGAAGCCATGGGGCTGCCGAAGATTGCTACCGAGCTGTCGGTAAGCTACATCGATCATAATACGATCCAGATCGGTTTCGAGAACGCCGACGATCAGAAGTATCTGCAATCCATTGCCGCCCGCTACGGGATAGTCCTTTCGCGCGCCGGGAACGGGATCTGCCACCAGGTGCATCTCGAACGATTCGGCAGGCCGGGAAGGACGCTGCTCGGGTCCGACTCCCACACCCCCACCGGCGGCGGCATCGGCATGATCGCCATCGGCGCCGGCGGCCTGGATGTGGCCCTTGCCATGGGTGGTGCCCCGTTCTACCTGCGCTGTCCAAAGGTCATCCGCATCAATCTTACCGGCAGGCTCTCTCCCTGGGTGTCCGCGAAGGACGTTATCCTGGAAGTCCTGCGGATTTTCGGCACCAAGGGGAACGCCAACACCGTTTTTGAGTACGGTGGTCCGGGAGTAAAAACGCTTTCCGTTCCCGAGCGCGCCACCATAACGAATATGGGAGCCGAGTGCGGGGTGACCACCTCGGTATTTCCGAGCGATGAGGTTACGCTCTCGTTTATGGTCAGACAGGCCCGGCAAAACGATTGGAGCGCCATCGATGCCGATGCGGATGCCGAATATGACCGGATCGTTGAGATCGATCTTTCGGCGATCGTGCCGCTTTCCGCAACTCCCCACTCCCCTGGAAATATAGCAACGGTCGAATCCCTCGAAGGGAAGAGGGTCGACCAGATCTGCATCGGCTCCTGCACCAACTCATCATTTAAGGATCTGGCCACGGTTGCCGGAATACTCAAGGGCAGTGTGATCGCCCCGAATGTTTCCTTTCTCGTCTCCCCCGGCTCGCGCCAAGTGCTCCAGAACATAGAAGCGGCAGGCTATCTCGCCGACCTGATCGCTTCGGGAGCCCGTCTCGATCAGCCGGTTTGCGGGTTCTGCATCGGAAACAGCCAGTCGCCGGCATCGGGTGCCGTCTCCCTGCGGACCTCGAACCGCAACTTTGAAGGCCGGTCCGGGACAAAAGATGCGCAGGTGTACCTCGTCTCCTGCGAAACCGCTGCGGCATCGGCACTGCGGGGCGTCATCACGGATCCGCGCCGCCTCGGCATACCATACCCTGAGATCGATCTCCCGGAAACATTTGTCATCGACGACCGCATGTTTATTTTTCCCGCCTCCATTCCGGATCCCGGCCGGATCGAGATTTTCCGGGGCCCGAATATCGGCGCGCCTCCCGAAAGCACGCCGTTTCCCGCCGACCTTGCGGGAAGCGTTGCCATCAAAGTTGGGGACAAGATCACCACCGATCATATTATTCCCGCCGGGGCACGGATGAAATATCGCTCCAATATTCCGAAATATTCCGGGTTCGTCTTCGAAACCGTCGATCCCGGCTTTGCCGAGCGGGCGAAAAACCTGCGCGATGCCGGCAACCACAACATCATCGTAGGCGGGTCGAGTTACGGGGAGGGTTCTTCACGGGAGCATGCGGCACTCTGCCCGATGTTTCTCGGCGTCAGGGTAGTGCTCGCAAAATCGTTCCAGCGAATCCACACCGACAACCTCGTGAATTTCGGCATCCTGCCCTGCACCTTTCATAATGAAAGCGATTACGACACGATCGAAGAGGGCGATGCCCTGGCTGCTCCGGGAATCGCCCGGGCCATTGCCGATAATGCGCCGATCGTCATACAGAATAAAACCAGGGGACGCGATATTGCCGTCGAGTACCGACTGAGCCCACGTCAGACGCACATCCTGCTCGCGGGCGGCGCCCTGGCACTGCAGAAAACGATTGCCGACTAACCGCAACCATTACCATGAAAGGACCTCACAGCAATGTCGGATAAGATTGCGACGAAAAATGTCATCGTCGAAATGGACGGTGACGAGATGACGCGGGTTATGTGGACGATGGTCAAGGAGAAGCTGCTCGCACCCCATATCGATATAAACGTCGATTACTACGATCTCGGGCTCCTCCACCGTGATGCTACGGATGATAAGGTGACCTTCGACTCGGCCAATGCGGCAAAAAAACATGGCGTTGCGGTCAAATGCGCCACCATCACCCCCAATGCCGAGCGGATAGCCGAATATTCGCTCAAGAAGGAGTGGAAGAGCCCGAACGGCACGATCCGGGCGATTCTCGACGGGACGGTATTCCGCTGCCCGATCCTGACCTCGAATATTCATCCCACCGTGGCCAACTGGAAAAAACCGATCATCGTCGGCCGCCACGCCTATGGAGATGTGTACCGGAATACCGAATTCCGCATCGAGAGGCCGGGCAAAGCGGAGCTGGTAGTCACCGATGCCGGCGGCAGAGAGCTGTCGCGTCAGACGATCCACGAGTTCACCGGGCCGGGAATCGTCCAGGGCATTCACAATGTGGACTCCTCAATCACCGGATTCGCCCGTGCCTGCTTCGAGTTCTCCCTGGACAGGAAGATCGATCTCTGGTTCGGCGCCAAGGATACGATTTCCAAGACCTACGACGGCCGGTTCAAAGCCATATTCGAGCAAACGTTTGCCGAGGAGTACCGGCAGAAATTCCAGAGCGCCGGCATCGGCTTCAGCTATACGCTGATCGACGACACCATTGCGCGCATCATGCGTTCCGAGGGTGGCATGCTGTGGGCGTGCAAAAACTACGATGGCGACGTGTTTTCGGATATGGTCGCATCATCGTTCGGAAGCCTCGCCATGATGACCTCGGTCCTGGTCTCTCCCGGCGGGCAGATGGAGTTCGAGGCCGCCCACGGAACCGTTCAGCGCCACTACTACAAACACCTGAAGGGTGAAAAAACATCGACGAATTCGATGGCATTGATTTTCGCCTGGACCGGCGCGCTGCGCAAGCGCGGCACCCTCGATGCAACGCCCCGGGTCGTCGCCTTTGCCGATGCCGTCGAGAAAGCGTCTCTTGCCACCATCGAAGCCGGCTGCATGACCGGCGACCTCGCAAAGCTCTCATCGCCCCCTCCGAAAAAGGTCTGCGGGACCGAAGAGTTTATCGACGAAATCGCGCAAACACTTGAAAAAAACCGGTTCTGACGGTACAACTATATTCTGAGCCCTTGAGCCGACTCCTATGCAGGCACACCCGTGCGGTGCGCCTTCGGCGAAGCAGAGGGCCGTTGCTCGCGCTATCCGTCCGCTTCCGGAGTCACCGATGTCCGCTCCACCTGCCACCGACCTTTCCAGAAGCGCCGCTGCCGCCCGGAACCGGAGCGATCCCGATGCGTCGATAGCCTCGCTGCAAGAGATCGTGCAGCGCGAACCGGGGAACGCCCAGGCGCTCAATAATCTGGGGTTTCTCGCCTTCCGGAACGGGAGCCTCGACGAGGCCGTCGGCTGGTACGAACAAACGGTTGCAGCGCTCCCCGCCTTTGCCGCCGCCTGGTGCAACCTGGCAACGGCTCATGCCGCAAAAGGCAACACCCTCTCCGCTGAGGAGTGCTATCGCAAAGCCCTCTCGCTGCAGGGCGACCTCTTCGAGGCCCAGGCCGGGCTCGGAAGGCTGTTCGAGGTGGCGGGCGACCTCGGGAGCGCGCGCGATGCCTATTGCGCGGCGCTACGCCTCCGGCCCACCGAGGCGCACCTGCACTTCCGCCTCGGGGTCATCATGCGGGCGTGGCAGCGGCTCGACCGGGCCGCTGCCTGCTTCTGCAACGCCCTCCGGCTGAAGAGCGACCATATTCCCGCGCTCGCCAACCTGGGAGAAACGCTCCAGGCCGCCGGTGATATCGTGAAGTCCGAGGCATGCCTGCGTTCGGCCATTACCCGGGCCGGGGCATCGAAAAACCCACGCCTGCTCGAAGAGCATCTCGCCTTCAGCAATCTTTTCCTGTCGATGCAGTACAACCCCGCCTATTCGGCGAGGGAGATCTATCTGGCCCATCGCCGGTGGGGAGAAGAGATCCAGGCTCGCCTCCCGGCGTCGCCAACGGCGGCAATGAGCATCGACTCCGGCCGGAAACTCAGGCTCGGCTATGTTTCGGCCGATTTTTGCCGGCATCCGGCGGGAAGATTCCTCGAACCGCTCCTGCGTTATCACGACCGGGAGCGGTTCGAAATCGTCGGTTATTCATGCGGCAGGATTCGGGACGACAAGACCGCCGTCTTCGCCGGGTACGCCGACGAGTGGCGCGACATTCGAAACACCGATGATGAGGCGGCCGCAGCCATGATCCGGTCCGACCGCATCGACATCCTGATCGACAGCACGGGCCACATGGCCGATAACCGCCTGCCGCTTTTCGTACGGGGATGCGCGCCGCTCCAGATATCATGGATCGGCTATCCCGGCACGACCGGACTCTCCCGCATCGACTATCGTTTTACCGATGCAATCGTGGATCCCCCGCTCGCGGAGGAGAATTTTACCGAAAGGCTTTTCCGCCTGCCGCACGGCTTCTGCTGCTTTCTGCCGCCGGAAGACGCTCCTGCCGTGACACCGCTGCCGGCCCTGACCAGGGGTTTTGTTACCTTTGGTTCGCTGCACAGCCCGGCGCGGCTTAACCCCGCCGTGATCGCCCTGTGGTCCCGGGTCCTCGAAAGGATTCCGCGTTCCCGGCTCCTCATTTTCCGAACGACCCTGAACGAGGAGATAATCCGGCGAATTTCCGCGCAATTCCATTCGCACGGCATCGATACCGCCCGGGTGGACTTCCGCTACGCTACCCCGTCGACCGGGCATCTCGCCCTGTACGATGACATCGACCTCGCGCTCGACACCTTTCCCTGGAGCGGTCATACGACCGCCTGCGAGGCGCTCTGGATGGGGGTGCCCCACGTCACCCTCCGCGGCGACCGCCATGCCGGCCGCATGACGGCAGGCATCCTTTCGTCGGTGAATTTACCGGGATTCATCGCCGAAAACCCCGATGCGTACGTCGCCCTGGCGGAGCGCGCCGGCACCGACCTTCCCACTCTCGCTACCCTTCGCGCCACGATGCGCGAACGGCTGCGCGGCTCGCCGCTCTGCAACGGGCCGGGATTTACCGCCTCGGTTGAAGCGGCATATGGCGAGTGCTTCCGGGAGCGTTGCAGTAGGGGATGAGCGGAGTGATCCTTTTGCTCCCGGTTGCTTTTTCACCCAACAAATAATGGTATTTTTAGGGACCGGATGGAGGCTTCTGATTTCATCCGAATCCAATAACCGGATTTTGACTTTTTTACTTTGTCACTTTATCACTTTGTCACTTTTTTACAAGGAGGTTATCATGCCGTCCGTGACCAAGGAACAGCTGGTCGAATTGCTCAACAAGGATCTGGGGCTCGAATACACGGCATGCGTCCAGTATACCCAGCATCAGGGGGTGCTCAAGGGCGCCATGTACCAATCGATACAGAAGGAACTCATCATTCATGCGCAGGAGGAACTCGCGCACGCCACGATCCTCGCGGCGCAGATCGACTACCTCGGCGGCGTGCCGACCGTGATCATGCCCGTCCCCAAGGCATCCCCCGACAACGAGGCAATGCTCCGGCTCGACCTCGACGGCGAAAACGACGCCATCGCGCGGTATATCGTGAGGCTGCAGCAGGCGGAGGAGTTGAACCTGTACCATCTTTCGCAACAGCTGCGGAATATTCTTGCCATCGAGCAGGAACATGCAATGGATCTGGAGCAGGCGCTGGGGAAATAATCGGCACTTGCGGTAGGGACGTCGCACGCTTAGTAGAGACGTAGCACGCTACGTCTCTACCGTATTAAAGGCATTATTGTGCATCCCCGGCCAGCTCGACCCGGAGCTCGTCGGAGACATTCTGCCGGAGTTTCTTTTCGATAACCTGTGCGAGCGTCATCGAAGAAAAGGCGCACCCGGCGCAATGCCCGGTAAGCCGGACGAAGACCGTGTTGCCTTCCACATCGGCGAGCTCGCAGCTGCCGCCGTCCTGCGCGAGGAGCGGCATGACATCCGCTTCGAGCGATTGCCGGATCCGATCGATCTTCTGGAGGGTGGTGAGGCGCCGGGGCTGGCGGGGCTGTTCCACATGCTTCGTGCTGTGCACCCGGTCGATGATTTTCCTTATTTCTTCATGGCAACCGCCGCACCCGCCGCCGGCCTTGGTAAAATTCGTCACCTCCTCGACGGTGGTCAGGTTGTTTTCCCGCACCGCCGATTCGATCTCCTTATCGGTCACCCCGAAACAGGTGCAGACGATCGTCCCTTCCTTCATCGCGGGTTTGGTCACCGAACCGCCGGATTCGTAGTAGCGGATCGCCGCGTCGAGCGCCTCCTGCCCCATGACACTGCAATGCATTTTCTCCTTCGGTAATCCGTCGAGCGCCTGGGCGATGTCCTTGTTGGTAATCTTCTTCACCTCGTCGAGGGTCCTGCCCTTGCACATTTCGGTGAGAACACTGGCAGATGCGATTGCGCTGCCGCAGCCGAATGTCTTGAACAGGATCTCCCTGACCCGCCCGTCGGTATCGAGTTTGAAGGTCAGACGCAGGGCATCGCCGCAGGAGATATTGCCAACCTCGCCGAAACCGTCGGGATTCGATAGTTCTCCGACATTCCGGGGATTGAGGTAATGGTCTCGAACTTTTTCAGAGTAATCCCACATGTAGTTATCCTTCTCTCCGCACTCCGGGGAAGTCCGCTCATCAGAGCAGCTTCTCCGGCTGCACATTATCAATCCCGAAAAGTTCCTTCATGCTTTCTTCGAAACCCGCCAGGATGTTGTTTACCGTATCGGCAGTCACCGGAATACGTCCGGCCGCAACTTTTGCATGCCCGCCCCCGCTTCCGCCATGGCGCTCCGCGATCTGTTCGGCAAGGATACCGGCGGTAGCATGGGTTTTGGCCCTTATGGAGAAAAATATATGGTTTTTAAAGACGCCGGAGCAGACCATCCATTCGAGCCGCTCGAGGCTGTGGAAAAGATCCGCCATCTCGGCGACATAATCGGGCGTCGAAACGTTGCCGAGGTAGGTATAGCCGAAGGTTTCAAATGTATAGGTGGCCTCAACCGCCCGATGGATGATCCGGAAGAATTCCTCGTCGCGATCGGGATTCTCTATCCGCGACAGCAGGCGATGGTCCATGATGTCGAAGAGCAGCTTATAGCATTCGATGTCTTCGGGAACGCTTTCCCGGCGCATCATATCGCCCGTGTCGGTTTTAATGCCGTAAAAAAGGGCGGTGGCAAGCTTCGGCGTAATCTCGCATCCGGCTTCGATAAGGTATTTGGTTATTATAGTGGAAGTCGCGCCGAAATTTTTTCTGATGTCGTGGAAGTAGGCGGCATCGGGAGGCGGTTCGTGGGGGTGATGGTCGATGACCGCATTGACGAGCGCATTGCCGGGAAGCGAGACGTTTCCCTTGTTGGGGAAAGAATCGACCATGATAATGCGATCGTAATCCTTTATTTCGGTCAGGGCAAAGGGAACCGACGGAATGTTAAGTACCCGGATCATGGCCCGGTTTTCCGCCCTGCCGACGAACCCCCCGAAGGTTATGATCGATGACGTCACGCCCCAGAAGTCCAGGAGATGCGCAACGCCGAATGCGGAAGCCAGGCAGTCGGGATCGGGGTAATCGTGCGTCACGATGAGCGCCGACTCGGCCGGCAGGATATGCTGTTTAAAAGAAAGGAGTTTATCCCGGAAGGTGTTCGGTTCCGGATTCGGGTCCGAACCGGTTGTCTCTGCTGGAATGGCCATTGTTATTTCCGCGGTATAAAACGCCGACGATGCATCCGATACCCGCTGCGGGGGAGGTTCCCCGGTCGGGTGGTCCGGAACTATTTTACCGGACGGCTTTAAGATAATATAAGTTATGATGCCTTTCCGGGATACCCGGCGGTGAGATCGAACCATGCGCTATGCCGTCATTTCAGATATTCACGGCAATATCGAAGCCTTGCAGGCGGTAATGGACGATATCGGGCACCGTAAGGCCGACCGCATCGTATGCCTGGGAGACATTGTCGGGTACTACCCGGACCCGGAGCACTGCGCCGAGGTGGTGCGAAAACGGGCAAGCGTGTCCATTGCCGGGAATCACGATTATGCGGCAATCGGCCGGATCGATACCGCCGGCTTTACCTATTACGCATTCGCGGCCATGGAGTGGACCAAGGCCGCCATTTCCGGCGAAACCAGGGAGTACCTGGCCTCGCTCCCCTTAACCGCCGAAAAAGACGGCCTGTTTTTTGCTCACTCGTCGCCCTCGAACCCCGAGGCATGGCCCTATCTCTTCCCGGACGGCGAAGAGGCGGTGTTCGATGCGTTCAGCGCCACACCCTTCCCCCTGAACTTCATCGGCCACACCCACTGGCCCTCCATCATGATTCAGTCGGGCGAGCGCATTATTCTCCATCCCGAACACTCGATCAGGATCACCCCCGGCACCTCGTACCTGATCAACGCCGGAAGCGTGGGCCAGCCCCGGGATTTCGATCCCCGGTCATCCTATGTTCTCTACGATACGACCTCGGCGACCGTCTCGATCATCCGCGTTGCCTACGACTTCTCCGCGACCCAGCGCAAAATCAGGGATAACCGGCTGCCCGTCTTCCTCGCCGAGCGCCTGGAAAAGGGGCGATAGGAGGGGGTGGTTCCTCCCGTCAGGGCATTGTCCTGAGTTTAACGATATACACGCCGGCGGCGGCCCCAAAATCTTTTCTTATGTCAATCTGCCCGGCCGTTGTCACAACTCTCTTCAGCAGCGTTCCCTTTAAATTGTAAATATCCACGGCTTTGGTTCTCCCGGAGAATTCCTGCGGGAAAACGATAGTCGATCCGGCGGTCGTGAAGGTGCGGCTGAGCGCCGGTGCAATGATCCGCGCCGTGCCGTGCAGCACCCCGACGGCGCCCACGATCGGAATGGTGATCGCCGATCCGGTATAAGTGACGTACCGGTCGGAATCGGTCGGCGCGATGGCCACGCTGCTGTCAAGCCCCGTGCCGTGTCCGATGCGCTCCCAGACGATCTTGAAGGTGCGCGTCGCCAGCATACCCGGAAAGCTTCCGGACCGCGCGCCGATGGTCAGGGTCGGCGAGGCATCGCTGTACGACAGCGGAATGGTCGCATAGGTGCCGTTTTCGTAGGCATACGTCGTACCGTCGTCCTCGTAAAGGGTAAACGATCCGTTTGCGCCGCGGTAGATCCGCAGCGCGATCGTATCGGGCTGCTTCTGCAGGGCATACTGGATATTCGGCCCCAGGGGCAGGATCGAGCCGGCGCGGATATAGAGCGGCATGCCGGTTATGGTCATGGTTACCGGCTTGGTAACTCCCCCGGTGAACTGGCTGTCGCTCCAGAAATTCCACCAGGTGGTCCCTGAACCGGGAAGGTAGACGGTCCGGGTATTGGTCATCGGTGTTCCGGTTCCCGCAGCGGTGAACGGGCAGGCGAGAATATCCGGGCCGAACATCCACTCCGTGCCGGTTTCGGCGTTGGCCGCAAGAACCGTGGGATCGTTCGGGAAATCGAACGCCAGCGTTCGCATGATCGTGTAGCTCTGACTGTGGACCATCCAGGCCAGCGAGTAGATATAGGGCATCAGCCGATACCGCAGCCGGTCGAACCGGTATTGCGCCGAGAAGCAGGAGTCGGTGGCATCGTAGGGCTGGAAAGCCCACATCTCGCGTCGATCGCTGCCGTTATTCGCATCCCCATGCACCCGCAGCACCGGATAGAAGGTCTCTGCCTGGAACCAGCGGGTAAAAAACGGCCTGAACGTGGCATTGGTGGCGGTTCCGTTGCCCGTGGACGCCGACGTATAGAATGCCCCGATATCGGATGTCCAGTAGGGGTTGCCGGCGGCGCAGAACTCCATGCCCCATAAGCCGTCGCTCGCATACTGCCCCCAGGTGCCGGTTTCGTCGCCTCCCCAGGAGATCGCCCCGGTTCGCTGCTGTCCGGCATACACCGAACGGGTCAATACGCAGACGCGCTGGTTGGTCGTGGAAGCGGTAGCGGCACGCATATTCGAGTAGACTCCCAGCGAGTGCTGCAGGGAGAATCCGTTGCCGCAATAGCGGTAAAACGAGCCGAGATAGTTCCGATGCTTCCCGCTTGAATCCTGGCCGGTGATGGCGGCATAGAGCAGGGGTTGCGTCATGCCCGCATTGTCACCCGTTTCAGGCTCCGAACCGTCAAACCACCAGATATCGACCCCCTTGTTGAAATAACCGTTCGTTGCCGGAACGGTCGAGGAACCGGTGTTCATATAGACCCACAGCAGGCTGTCGGCATGGGGATTATACGCATCGTAGGGAAAGCCGTTGCCGTAGCTGTAGAGCAGGGGCCATGTCCATCCGCGACTTTTGAAGTCGGCATAGATGCCCGTTACCGCGCCCAGGGTCGGCCAGACGGAAACGGCGTAATGCATGTGCATATCGTGCAGGGAATCGATCATGGTTGCCGGGGTCGGATACCGGGTCGGATCCCAGATCAGGCTGTTCCAGTTCCCGTCGGCGGTGGTCGTCGAGTTCCAGGTGAACCAGTCCTGGACGCACACGTCGATGGGAATCGTCGGCGTATTCGTGCGGAACTTGGTAAACGTATCGAGAAAACCGGCCTCCGAGGTCGTTGGTCCTGCATTACGGGAGTGCCAGAACCCGTAGGCGTATTTCGGGAGCATCGGCGACGATCCGGTAATGGTCCGATACCCGGCGACGATACTGTCGAACACCGCGCCATAGATCACGTAGTAGTCGACCTGGTCGGCGACCGTGGACCGGACGCTCATGGTGCGGGCGGTTGCTCCAAGGAAGCTGAAATAGGAGTCCGAGTAGTTGTCCCACAGTAAACCGTACTGGTTGGTCGACATCAGGAACGGGATGGGCTTGCACATGTTCGCCACCATCATGCGGGCCACATAGCCGTTCAGGTTGCGGTTGAGGGTGCTGTAATAGGTATGGCCGTAAATCGTCTTCCCGGCGGTTGCGAAATAATTGCTGTCGATATCGTCGAAATAGCCGAGACCGTAGATGTTCTCCGCCGTGGTAATATTGAAAGCCAGGTCCACGCCGTACCCGCTCGTATCGACCGTGGCCCTGGCGCAGATTTTTCCGGTATCGGGATTTTCGCTTATAAGCGGGGTGCCCGTGGGACCGAGGAACGCAACGGCGCCGGTCGCCTTTGTCACGACGGCCTGGAGATTTGCTACCTGCACCGTGACCGCGGTCGCCGATGTATCCATGGTCCAGGCGGGAGGGGTCGGAAACGTATCGACCGCCATGAGGCTCACCCTCGTCGAAAATGCCGCCTTCGGCGTATAAACCACCCTGATGATGGAACCGGTGCAGGGCTTGACAAGCATTTGCCCGGTCGCCATGGTAAAGAGAACGCCGTTTGCCTGTTGGACGTAGGAGACGACCGGAACGGGGGCCGCGAAAAGGGTGGAGATCCCGGTGCACCCGGCGATAATCGCCGACGTCATGATCCATCCCCTGATCCCCTTCAAAGAAGCCGCCATACCCCATCCTCCCCGCACTAGAGTTGTAACGATTACCGGCAGGTCATCGACCTGCCGGTACTATAGGAAACAGCCGTTTCGCCGATGCGAAAATTCATGCCCATCCTCGGGAAGGAGTGCTCCCGCGCCGGAATGGTTACGGCCTCGCCATGATCTGCCTGACAATAGAATGACCCTCACCACTGCACCGCAGGATAAGAACGCCCGCAGGAAGGCGAGGCAACCCAACCGCGACCGTTCCCGTGCCCCGGCCGGTCGACTCGAATATCCGCCTGCCGCCGGTCGTATAGAGCTGTACGGTATACCGCCCCTCGGACGGCAGCGTCAGTGCAAGTTCGTTCCCGATCCGGACCGCGCTGAAATTCATCCGGGACGAGGTCTTGTTTATTGCCGGCGCAACCGCCGTCGTGCCACGGGTGAGCTGGATCAATCCGACGCTGTAATAGTTCTGCGTGAAGGTTTTGGTATACACCCCCCCGGTGACCGTTACCGCGGCTGCGGAGTCATAATAGGCAAGCTGGCCAGCGTTTGCGATCGTGGTCCACTGGGCGGCGGTGGGGGTTTTAGGGCTTCCCAGGCCGACCCAGGTCTGGTAGGAATTACTGTGCGTGCGGTCGACAACCCAGTGTCGCGCTACAACATTGGTCCAGCCGGTCGGCATGGTAATGTTGAGCGTCACCGAATCCATGGTTGCAGAGTTGCCGTTGGCATTATCGACGTGGCTGTAGAGTAAGACATCGACCGTATCGTCCGTCGCGGACATGGTCGCAACCGCATTGACGCCGGGGCTCGCGGTGGTGCCGCCGGTACAGGAGAGCTTCGACGCGCCAAGCCGACTCAGCAGTATATACGCGTTGAATATGGGTTTGGGAACATCCCACGATTGCGGAATTGCCGGATCTCCCCTTGTCATGAGACCATAGCAGCCGCAGAAAGCATTCGATGAAGCGGTGTTGTTGGTTTCCTCATACAGATCCGAAATCGCCCACAGCCCGTTCATATAGGGCGGGGGATAGGTGACCGTGTCGTTCGAATTGAGCAGACAGACCACCTTTGCGACGAAGCTTGCGGCGGTTTCATTATCGTGCAGTGCAAGCCCCTGCGTATAGGACGGTCCCCATTCGGAGCAGATGATTTTCCCGGTAAAGCTGTTATTCCGGCAGGAATCGCTTATCTGCTTGTGATAGTTATTCGCCGTCGGGGCGCTGTCGTTCACGCCATTGTCGTTTGCATAGGTATGGTAGGTGACGAAATCAAGTTTCCGGTTGTAGGTTTTGCAATGCCGTATAAATGTTGGAATAAAAGACTGCGACGTACCACCGTTTTCGGCCGGCCCGCCTAACTTGACCAGTGAGTCAGTCGCCTTAACCGCCACCGCCGTCGAATCGTACAGCCGCAGGTAACCGTTGTCCCCGCCCCCGCCGCCATACATCCAGTTCGGTTCATTCCAGAGTTCGAAGTACCAGTTGCTCTCCACATCAGCCTTGCCGTACCTTGTTTCGAGGTGGGTGACGAATGCACCGACCAGTGCCTTCCATTTGTTCCAGTCCTTGGGAGCATTCCAGTAGGGGTCAAAACCGTTATACCAGACACTGTTGATGACGGAACTGCCGCCGCTTGCCAGGCTCGTCGAGCTTGCCAGGGCCTTCGGCATGAAGCCGATCTCCACCATCGGCCTCATACCGGCGGCAACGATGGTGTCATAAATTTTATCGAGATTGGTCCATGTATAAACCGCAGTGCCGCTGGAATCCTCGGAATATATCGCGACATCGTCGTCGAAAATGCCGTGACCCCGCACATACTGAAAACCGGATTCGGCATGCGCCTTAATCAGGGCATTGGAGGTATTCCTGCCGTAGGCGGTACTCTCCGCCGTATGCATGTGGTCGCTGGCAATGCATCGTTCATAAAACCGGTTCCAGGAACCGGTTGTCGTGCCCGCATTAACGGCAATCGTATACCTGGCGGCTTGAAGTGAGGAAAAACCCGCTGCCAATCCCGCGATCAGCACAATCTTTAACAGCGATGAACCCGGCATTTTTCTCATCTTCTCCCCCTTTTTAAATAGTAGGTACGGTTCTTTAAAAACTACCGGTGCATCCCGGGCCTTCTATTCATACAACCCCAGGACAGAGACGGACCCCGGCCGGGTCCGTACCCCGGTTCATCGACTGCTACAATATAA
Source organism: uncultured Fibrobacteraceae bacterium (assembly GCA_964651515.1). Classification (GTDB taxonomy): domain Bacteria; phylum Fibrobacterota; class Chitinivibrionia; order Chitinivibrionales; family Chitinispirillaceae; genus BOG-1184. The sequence goes on along the minus strand of CAZYYB010000032.1, from coordinate 6,082 downwards.
GAAAATGGCGATAGTGTCGGCGGAAATAAAAACAGATTGCTATCAAATGTTTCATAATAATTGAAGAGGCAGGCCATGCCAATTCGGCGCACCCCGGCCGGACTGCCCGATCGGGGGCTCACAACCGCCGCAACGAGGAGTCATTCCACCTCCTTCTGATGCGACAATGGCGAAACGGCAGGCGCCGACGGATACTCTTCCACAGCCCCCGACTTCTTCGACCCGGCCCGATCCGTGAACAAGGTGGAGTAGTGCGGCACCGGCCCGGTAACAAGCAGCGGGATATTGTACGTCAGGACCTGCGACCGGTAGAAGAGCGGGTTCCTCTGGGGAAGGACAAACGGCTTATGGACCCTTCCGTCCGGGCTCATGTACCTGAAGAACGGGCGGCCGAACCTGCCGTCCATCCTCTTGCTCGTGTAAACCAGCCAGCGTCCGTTCGATGACCAGCCGTGCCAGGCGTCGCAGTAATTCGCCCCGCTGTCCGTGACCATTATGGAACCGGTTGCCGCCGTCAAGAGGCAGAGGCGGCTCCGCGCCTGATGGATGGGAAAATCACTGCGCGGCGAGAGCGTAAAGGCGATGAACCTGCCGTCCGGCGAGAGGCACGGATCGGTTATGCTGCCGCCCGCCTTCGCCGCGGTGAGAACGGTGTCCCGGGCGCCGAAAAGGCCCGTTGCGGTATCGTAGGGGAGCCGCAGCAGGTCGCATTGCACGTCGGCATACCGCCCTTCGGCCAGGCGCGGACCGTCGCAGAAATAAAGGTACCGCCCGTCGGGCGACCACGCCGGCATGGTCTGGAGCCGGTCCGGACGGGACGCCTCATCGATGGGGGCAAATGCCCCACTCTCCATAGTGTACGTCGAAAGCGTCGCTGCCTGGTCGAATACCTCGCGAACCTCGCGGGCTGCGGTATGATACAGCATGGTGAAGCTGTTTGAGGAAAAAACGATGAGGGGCCTTGTCGGGTGCCAGGCGGTAAAGCCCGCCCTCCCGCCGCCGAATGCCGGTTCGATGCGCACGGCGGAGAGCCGGGCGGCCGCCTCACCCGAGCGGTGCAGGAGCATGGGGGTGCCGATAGCCGAGCTCCTGATCTGGACAATCATGTCGCCGGGATCGTTGCCGCGAAAGCTATGGCAGTTCATGCAGCCGCCCGGCAGGTCGTTCGTCGTTACAACCGGCGTCTCGGTAAAGCCTCCAAGGTCCCGCTGGAAGATCCCCATGTTCATCCACTTCACGCACAGGTTGATCTTGCGGTACACGAGGCAGGGATCGATGGGGTCCGGGGCGATCGTGTCCGTTATGGCCTTGAACCGGCTCCACCCCGCGCCCCTGCTGCAGGCAAACACGGCCACCGAAAGCGGCTGTCCGCGGTTACCGTCGAGGAGCCTGCGCCAGGGTTTTTCCGGAATGGCAATGCAGCCGCTTTGGCTCGCGATCCGGATCGGCTCCCCCTGCGCCGAGGAGAGGACGACATAGTACCGTTCCGCCTTTTCCTGCACCGCAAAGTTAAGCGGCGCGATGTTCGGCGGGATGACGATGCCGCCATACTCCGGATAGATGGCGGGTTCCCGAGCGATGGTGCCGATCGTGCCCGACGGCGCTCCGGAGCAGCCGCAGAGCGACAGCGACAGGCCCGCAAGTAACCCTATGCAACAAATCGATCGGATCACGATATTCCTCTCAGGGCCGTCGTCAGACACGCCCCTGCGGTCTTTCCTTCCCGGTACATCCATACAGATAATAAAAGAGATAGGAGTCGCCGAAATACGCTGCCAGGTCGTGCTGCGCCGCGTCCTTCTGCCCCTGATACCGCGCGAAAACTTGAAAAAAAGCATCGAACCGGTCCGTCGATTCTTTGCTTATAGCGTATCCGTACAGGTTGTCGCCTGCGCGGAGGACGCGCTCGTGAATCAGCAGCGCCTCTTCGACGAGGCGGGGCAGTTTTTCGTAATGCAATGCCGGCAGAAAGCGCAGGGCAGCGGACAGGCCGGCGAGATCCCTCGAAAGCAGGCAACTCGCCGCAAGGTATTCAAACGCCATCCGGTTCGCCGGATTTTTTTCGAGCAGGCTCTGGATGGACGATCCGGTGATGCCGTCGCTGTCGGGCATGACCGAGCGAATTGCGGCAACCTCGCCGTCGCTCCCCGAGGTCGAGTCGGCCTCAAGTTTCAGGAGCGCGCTGTCGGCAAAGGAGCGGTACGCACCATCCCGGCGCAGGGCATAGAGAAAGGTCTTCGCCGCGGCGGGCATACCCTTTGCCAGGTGCACGAGCGCCAGGAGCTTGAGCCCCTCAGGAAAATAACTGGTCCGTGCCAGCGCCTCGTAGCTCACATTCTCCGCGTTGTTGACAAAACCTATTTCGAGGAAGGTCGGCGCGCCCCACACCTCGCGCCGGAACTGCGCGGCGTTGTCCATGTCCGGGACATTGTTCAGGAGCAGGCCGTGCACCTCCTGCGGGAAGGTGAACAGGGAATCGAGAAGCCACCCCTCATGGAAGAGCGCCCGGTCGACGATATGCGAGTGAAATTCATCCCACGAGCTCGCCGGCATGACTCTCGCCTCGGCGAGCAGAGCCTCCCATCGGCCGGTATACAGGTCATAGTTCAGGAGCCGGTCGATTCTCCCCGCTCCAATGCCTGATGCCGCAATGACAAGAATGGCGAGCGCAAAGGGAAGGATGACGGTGAGTACCTTTGCGGCCGCTGCCCCGACTCTGCCGCGAACAGGCCGGTTGTCCGACCGGTACCAGGCAGCGAGCCCGCCCGCCGCGGCAGCACCCGCTGCGGCGGCATACAGGAGCGGGCAATCGCCGGTCGCCCAGAGCGACCAGTAATTCCAGTCGGCCGGAACAACGCCCCGGGTTACCATCAAAAAAATCGGCACCATGACCGAGACGAGAAACATACAGAGCGCGGGGAGCTTCGAGCGCTGGACAATCACCTCGTAGAACATGCACAGGAGGACAAAGACCGGCATGGCCTTTGAAAGAAAAATAACGATTCCTGAAAGAAGCACAAACGCTCCGAGCCGCAGTAGAGCGGTCGATCCGCCCGCCCTCGCATACAGCAATGCGCAGCCGAGGGCGACGAGAGCCGAGAGAATGGCCCCCGGATGGATGGCATACCCGGCGCAATAGCCAAGAACCGCGATCGCGGGGAGCATACGGAGAACGCCGCCGCGATTTCCGGTGAGGACCTTGTGGAAACTGCCGCAAGCCAGGGAGAGCAGCCACGCCCCGCCTGTCAGGATAAGCGCTCCGAGCCAGGGGACCGCATAGTACCGCGTCAGCGAGGCGCCGATCGAATCGCAGAGGCTCCCCGGGAAGAAAAACGACAGGGTGCGGTTCCATGTATGGGCCGGGTCGGGTAGCCCGGCGATGGAAAAAGGGGTGGTGTACAGGCAGGAGTAAGGAAAGTAATAGATCAGCTCCGGACGGACCCGCAACCAGATAAACAGGAAGAGTGCGGTGAAGAAGAGGAGGTCGGAGATGAGGGGGTAGACGGAAAATCTTTTCACGGATGGTTCCTGTGGGGCGGATTTCTCTATAAGGATAGTTTTTAAAAATACACGTTCCATTACTACCTTCATCCTTCATCCTTTCCACCCTTCGCCACCATTATCCGCAAATGCAAACATATTATCCTGTTGCGTTACGGTATCGATAATCCTTCCCCTCTTCCAAGTTTTGATCCAAAACACACTTTTTTTATTTTTTTTCGGCAGGATTGATTATTGATTAATTTCAATGAGATAGGGGAGACGATGGAAATTTTTGATACGGTTTTGTATATTCGGTGTATCAAAACTTGCAAGCAGGTAATGTCGTGCCGTCGGCGATTGCCTTGAGGTAAGGGAGAGGGGCGGCTGCCGGGTCGAGATAATTCGTTAGAAATTCCGGATCAAGACGCTCGCCTTTTGCATATTCCCAAAGGCCCCCTCCCCCGCGATTTTTGTCCCGCATGAGCAACGATAACATAGGAATCGTAGCACTTATCTATCGTCCCGATATCGCTGAAATGGATCACCGACACATTTCCAACGTCACCGGCAGGGGCCTTTCGAGCGTACGATAATGGCTTGTTTTTCCCGCCGCTTTTGTATCTCTTCGGCGTACTTTTTAAATGGTCCCTCTACGATCTTGCTTCAGAATTCCATGAGGCAAATCCCGGCCATCCCTGTGACCAGCCCCGAGCCAAAGATCGCCTATCCGCCGGAATGCTTTCGGGATAAAAGACTTCCCTCTTCTTCAGTTCCCCGCCGCCTGGGTTGCCATATGTACCTGCTTCCCGCCCGTTTTATCGAGCAGGCACTGCGACGCCGTCGCCGACTGCACCGCCCTTCCGAGCGCGTTGACCCGCAAGGCAGCCTTCGCCGCCTGCCCCGTGCGGAGCCTGGCCGTGGGCTTTACCGGCCGCGGCTTGCCCGGGCTGCGGACGGCGGTGATGAGCGGCGCGGTTTCGGTGGAGAACGCGGCCGCCGGGAGCCCTTCGATGTTGTAGAGGTTGCAGATAGGGTTGTCGGCCCAGGCGTAGCGGACCCTTGTCGGTACCGACACCGAGTCGCTCGACACGAGGACCGTATCCCCGCTGATGGTCGCGGACGTGGCCCAGTACCATTTTCCGGTCGCGCCGGTTGCGCCGGCAACCGTAAACCCGGTAAGCGACTTGGCGCCGGTCGCCGGGGTGAGGCCGCTGCCGATCTGGCTGAAGACGAGCTTGACCGTGTTGCCGCTTATGGTCATCGACTGGTAGAGCGGCCCGGAGTAGACTAGCGAGGTCTGGCCGTAGAGGAGCGCCTTGGCGGGAAGGGACAGCCGTCGTCCCGCTTCCGGCTTGTTCGGGAAGTGCCAGGTGGTATCGGAGCCGATATCGATGAATACCGCCATGGCGGTATTCGGCAGTTCGAGGCCCAGACGCTGGCCATCGCGCACCGGCGCGATCCAGCCGGTGTCGTTCGGGGTGACCTGGAGCGCATTGGTGTTGGAGAGCTGGCCGAAGATGAACGGGAAAGTGCCCTCTCCCCAGGCCGCGCGCCAGCCGTTAATTAACAGCTGGAAGCGCGATCCGTAGTTTTCGGAGAGGGAGTCGGTGCAGTTCTGTTCTCCCTGGATCCAGACCGTCCCCTTGATGCCGAAGCCGACCACCGAGTCGACCCAGGCTCTCCACATGTCGCCCTTGCTGGTATCGATAATTCCCGGATTCTGGGCGATCGTTGCGGAGTCGAGCCACTGATCGATCGTCGTCCCGCCGACCGCGGTAACGACCAGCCCCACGGCGATGCCGAGCGTACTCTGGAGCTGCTTGCCGAAAAAGTAGCCGGTTGCGGAGAGGATCGTGGCGGTCGTGGGGGTAACGACGTTCCAGGTCGAATTGGCCTGCGTCGGCTGACGGAGCGTGATGTAGCGCAGGAGCGGGACGTTTGCGGCCAGGATGGAGTCGGCAAGGTTCGGGTAGTAGTTCAGGCGGGTGTCCATGTTGGACTGGCCGCCCACCTGCCACACCTCGCCGATATAGACATCGGTCAACGTCAGCGTGTTGGTGCCCTTGATGGTCATGGTCAGGGGACCCGCCGCGGCCATGGAGTCGAGCAGGACGCGCCATTTCCCGCTTGCGGGGGTGGTTACGGTCTGTGTCTGGGTGCCGATCGTCACGCTGACCTGCTCGCCGGAAGCGGCGCGGCCCCAGACCGGGTTCACCATGTTCCGCTGGAACACCATGTGGCTGGCGAAGAGCCGCGAAACCGAAACCGTCGCCGATGCCAAAGAAAAAACTCCCATGAGCAGCAGCGCGCCGCCCGTTCGCCCGATCCATGCCCCATAACGGTTCTTCATCATACGTTTCCTCCTCCTTGTTTCCAGAATATATAAAAAAGGCTGCCGGTCGGGTAGCTTTTTTAAAAATCAAAATTTTTTTTGGATGGCCGAGCCGGGTCGCCCCCGCGATGAAGGAGTGCTTCATAACAGTCTTCTGCGAAAACAAAATGCCAAAACCCGAATATTACAGGAAAAAATCTTTTTTCATGATCTTTCCCGTGTGTTTTCTACCTTAAAAGAGGGCGTTGCGGGAGGGGGAAGGCGCTT
>CAZYYB010000031.1:15219-31869 GCA_964651515.1 uncultured Fibrobacteraceae bacterium | reverse complement strand
ACATAGCTCACGCACCAGGTGCCGACGCTAAAACTCCGACAATGTCAAAGAACAACCGACACCGGGGGCACCACCCTCACCTCCCGGCCGCATACTCTTCGTTATATGCTAATATACACTATTTTTAAGATTAACGCAACATATTTTTATCTACGCAAGGTTGCCACGGAGAGCACACAAATCCCCTCTCGACCGCTTCTTCTGTTTTCCCGTTTTTTTGCTACCAAAGTTGTAGCGTTGAATTTATAGATCCCCTGTTTTTTCCCGTATCTCATCCTCAACCGCCGGGTCGATCGGTACGCGGACCTTTAATACCGCGAGGAGCTCGTCGGCGGTCAGTTCCTCGGCGGGGCAGCGCGGACCGTCGGTGACCTCCAGGAGAAAAACGGTCAGGTAGTGCAGCGTCTTCCGCCGCCGCTCCGCCGTCCACGGGGCGGTCATCTCCCGGATCCCCTCGCAGATCGCCCGCAGGTCGCGCTTCAGGCGGTCGCTCACCCAGGCAAGCTCTACCACCTCCAGGCAGCACTCGATGTCCGGCTCGCAGCCACCGCCGGAGCGTTTCGCGGTGTGCCGCCACACTCCTTCGGGGAAAATGCGGTTGAAATCGAAATCGTCGGGCATGGACACCTCTCCTTTTCATGGTTTTAGCCTCACCCTCTGACCTCTCCGAGCGGCAGAGGTGAGGCGTAATTACAAGAAATCGTTCGAATTCATCTTTTTCCTGGAGCCATTTTCTTTCCGAAGCCTGAGGCCTGAAGCCTATCCTTTTTGCTTTTTTCCTGAAGCCTGAGGTCTGAAGCCTGAAGCCTGTATTAATTAAAAGGGCGCAACGATCATCCGCCCTGTCTCGAGGTACTGGCATACCTATCAACTAGACGAAAGAAAGTGCGCCCCTTATGGGCGCATGCCTTCTACTCGTTCAGTTGATATGAAAAGTGCCAGTTTTCGAGACAGAACCAAGTAAAAAGATGCGACTATATGTTTTTAATGAAGACTGAGCTTATTCCCGGTCGATATGGTCTTCCTTTGATGATTGGATGATGAAATAGCGTTGCATGAAAAGATAAATGCCGGAGGGGTGGAGGGCAAGACCGGGGAAGGGGGCTGTCTCGGTTTTGCAGAGACGAGAGCGGGCTTTCGTCTCCCCGGTAAGGGAAAACCACCGGGCAAACCCCGGAAAACTCCCCAAAACCTTTTTCCCGGCCTATCACCGGCCCATCTTTAAACTCCCGTCCTCAAATTTTTCCCTTGCCTTAACCGGAAGAGATTATATTAACTTAGTCGTATCTCTTTACGCCATTTCGTCGGGAGTACCTTTCACGATGGCTGTTACGATTCTCCATACGACCTGTCTATTCCGTCTCCGGCTTTCCGGCAAAGATGCCGTTTCGCATTTTCCCGAAGCGACCATCCGGGGCGGCTTCGGCTACACGTTGCGCGCGCTGGTCTGCGCGGCGGGAAAAAGCGAATGCAGCGGCTGCATGCTGCGCCATTCCTGCGCCTACGCATTTCTCTTCGAAACCCCGCCGCCCGCAAACGCCCCGCGCCTCGCGAAATACCGCGCCGTGCCCCACCCCTTCACGATGCACGCCGCCCAGGCGGGCGACGTCCTCACCCTGCATCTCACGCTTTTCGGTCAGGCAACCCGGTACCTCGTCTGGTTTATCTATACGCTCAATAAGCTCGGGCAGCGCGGCCTCGGCAAAAATAAAGTGCATTTTACCGTCGACGAGGTGACAAGCGGCGGCAATCGGGTCTATTCGGCGGGGAGCGACCGGGTCGGAGCCGTCGAAAGCGGCTCCCGGATCGTGCTCGAACCGGGCGAGCCGATGCAGGGAAAAGTCTCGCTCGACTTCCTTTCGCCGCTCGTCCTGAGAACCAGGGGCACGATTCATTCGCGGTTCGACGCCCCGGCCTTCACGACCACCCTCCTGCGCCGCGTCACCAACCTGAACGCCTTCTACGGAGAGAATCCGGAAGCCGTCACCGATCCGCGGCCCTATGTGGAAGCGGCAAAAAGCCTCACGGTCGCATCGGCCATGACGACGGTCGGCAGAAGCCGGTACAGCACCAGGCAGAAGCAGGAGATCGATTACTCGGGGATCGCGGGAACCGTGACGCTTGCGGGGGAAATCGGCACGCTCCTGCCGCTCCTCAGGGCGGGGGAGGTCGCGGGGGTCGGGAAGAATACGGCATTCGGGATGGGGAGATACAGGGTTGTTAAGCCGCTCGACGAGTAGACCGGAAGGGAAGTACCGAGAAGAATGGTTTTTAAAACCTGAAATTACTTGCTGAGAAAAAATCACCTCAATAATAGCCACTTAAACGATGAGGTTGTAATGTCCTTATTTCTTTGTTATGACATCAGAGGGATACAATCCTTCATATTCCGCATTCCAAGACTCAGGTACATCATCGGTGGAAGCGCACTTATTGACTGTTTCGATAGAGAGACGATGAAGAACTTACCGGTTCCAGGCATCGAACACGTATACTCCGCCGGAGGCAAGGGAGCTTTTAAATGTCCTGATTTTGAAACTGCCGAACTGCTTAAGAATGCAATCCGCATAGAAGCTCGGGAAATTGGTATCGATATCCGTTTTGGGATGGACGCGGATTTCAGTAATGCAGCTAAGAATACCGATGATGTCTATCCATTCGTACCCGTCGAACTGGACGGCGAGCCATGCAATGCAAGCGGACTTTATCCCCTTGGATCAGAGAAAGGCGACCATCCCGTTATTCATAAAAGATTATTTGTTCAAGGCAATAAAATGTTTCGTTGGTTTGAGAACGACTTGATCAAGGATGTCATGCTATTTCCAGGTTCAAATGCCAAACTGGATTTTTTCCATAATGTCGATGCAAATGATGAAACAGATTCAATTGGTGGGAAAGAGGGTGCCGCGGCAATCGGGAATTGCAACCGCTGGGCCGTGATCTGCATGGATGGGAATGATATGGGAATGCAGTTCCGTACTAAAGCGGGCGCGCATCCAAGTGAAGATGAAATGGTTAGATGGATTAAAACAATGAGCGTTGCTCTCGACAGGTGTTCTCATGAAGCAGTGAGAAGCGGCATTCAAGAAGTAATTCGTGAGTGGCACGATTATGAACAAAATGAACATACCCCCGATCATTTTGTTCTGCCTCTTCGGCCCATTATTGTAGGGGGAGATGATATAGTGCTCCTTTGCCACACTGCCTATGCCCGCAGCTTTGTCAAAAAAGCCATCCGCGTGTTCAACGAAACAAGCAAGATTGAGGAAAAAAAGAATGGCAAAGTTCTCTGGCCTGCAACAAATGGTGAGCTGACGGTATCGGCAGGAATCCTCTACTGTCCGGTTTCTCTGCCCCTCCATACTGCCATTACCTATGCAGAATCGCTTCTGGCAAGTGCAAAGCACAGGGGTAGAGAGTTCAAAGAGGACAAAAAACCTTCTCCGGCCTCAATTGATTGGGAGCAAATTACCGATTCTCTCGTTGATACGCCGGCATCCCGGAGGCAACGTGAACTGTATTTTTATGATGACGATATTAAAGAAACGGTTGAGCTGACGCAACGGCCCTGCACCCTCGGGGAATTTTGCGCAATTGAAGATCTTGCCGACAAGTACAAAAAAAAGGAAATCCCGCCATCGGTTCTCCATAAAATTTTGCCGGCCCTTAGAGCCGGTTATTATGAACGGCTGGCTTTTGCGGCCGAGATAAAAAAACATCAGAAGTATCTTTTTGAAGACCTCTGCGAGTATCCGAATCTGTTAAAATCCAACTCACGGTGGAAACTAGACCCGGTTAGAAAATCACGGTCCACGGATGTGCTCGATGCGCTTATCTTGCTGGAAGAAGAATCTCGTTGGCGTAAGGAGACCATATAATGGCAAAAATATGCTATAAGCTTATCCTCGTAACGGATGCGGAGCCGGGAAGCGGCTTCGGCACCGAATTAATCAATGCCATAGTCCCCCGCGACAATGCAGGGCGTCCGATATTACCGGCATCGCACCTCAAGGGGCTTATGAAGGATAATGTTTTAAAAATAGCCGAGGATATCGATAATCAAGCCTTGAAAGAACTATTGAAGAAGGTTTTTGGTACTCCCGGAGATACTCATTGCAACCGTGCCGGGATAGCATCTTTTTCCGATGCGAAAACCAATGGCTCCGCCAGGGTGCTGACGGTTACAAGAACCAGCCTGAACGAATCCGGAACGGCGCTGGATTCATCATTACGCACAACAGAAGCAATAGCGGTTGGAACAGTTTTTTCCGGCACGATATACATTTGCGGTGAACCGGACAAGGGTGTCGACCTTCTTTTAAGATTGGCGCTTCTCTCACTCGATGCGGTTGGCGGCAGCCGCAATCGCGGATGCGGTGGTTGTTATGTCGAAATTGAAGGCGAGTATAAAAAGCCCGGCACTGTTTTGCAGGAATTGTTGAAATTACTAACTGAAAGTCCAATTGCGATTACAAAAACAGCTGTCGTTGAACCAATCGGTATGAAGGCCAGAACAGCTGTGATTCTTAAAATGATCTTTGAGGCAGAAGCGCCCATTTGCCTTCCAGAAACTCCAATCGTCGGTAATAATACCATTCAGTCGGGGTTTACCATCCCGGCAAGCGCAGTCCAGGGAATGATATTGCATCGCCTGAACCAATTCGCGCCTGAAATTGCAGATGAATGTTTTGAAAATCCTTTTTTCAGAACCTGGCCGCTGCATCCAACTTTTCCCGGTAACAGATTTTTGCCCATTCGAGTTTCTACGACACATTGTATCAGTAAACTTCCGGATAACGATGGCCGTTTTGCATTTCGTGATACGGTAATTGAACCCTATGATTGGCGCGAGGTGCCGCATGGTGCACCGCTGAAAGCAGCTGATGGCGTGTTAATTCCCGCGGATGATGGAAGTGGTGTTTGGCTTTGGAGGGCCGGTGATATGGCCCGAATCATTACCGCCCATGCAGTGCATGACGATAAGGCCTGCGGCCGAAATCTCTTCACAGTTGAGTCTATGGCTCCGCAGGCTTTTAGCGGAATAATTTCTCTTCCGGAAAATGCAGCAATGTTTTTGATGGAATTATTGAATCAGGATAATTTTGTGCGAATAGGAAAAGCGCGAAGTATCAGAGGGGGTGGCAGGTTGAAAGTTGAACGGGCGGCAATAGACGATTGTATTTCTCAGGAAGCGCTTCCGGCAAGGCTCCATAATGGCGTTTTTATCGTTCAATCCCCTCTATTAATTCCTGATGAATGGCAGATTGATTCTGCCAATGCGGTGCTTATAAAACTGGTTCAAGATGCTGGATGGGATGAGGTTTGTATTGCCGGTGCTTCAATATCGGTGTTATTTGGCTGGAATCGGCATGGGAAAGGAGTGCAAATCGAGGGGAAAGGACGGCTTCGAGCACAGCGTGTAATTGCGCCCGGCTCAATATTCAAACTTAAAAAAACGGTTTCCGCCGAAAAACTTCAGGAATTACTTATTGCCGGCATTGGGAAGGGCAAAAACCTCGGCTATGGCGCTATCCTTCCCCATCCGGGGATAGCCGATAAGTGTTATACCGAGGAGCCTCGGAAAATAACACTGAAAAGTCAATCCATGTCGGGGAAAATCGGTTTTGAACTCTGGATGAAAGGCAAAAATAGCGGTCTTTCCGCCAGCCAGATTAACTTTTTCAGAAATAAATTGAGAGCCGGAAAAGAAAACGGATTAGGATATTTGAGTGAGATTAAAAATCGTCCTCTAAAAATTTGGAACCGCTGGAATGATATTATGGATGATATTAAAAAAAATATCGATACTGATTATGAAACCGCCCTGAAGAGTATTAAGGTTTGGCACGACCTGGTTGTTGCGGAAGGAGGTTCAAATGAGTAAGCATATAATCAGAATCGCCGTTCCGCTGGAATTCCGGGCGGGATTGATGCCCGGTGCCGGGGCGATTTCCAATCAAAATTTTATTTCACTCGATGGGATGGGCAAACCGGTACTCCATGGAACTTCAATCGCGGGTGTTCTCCGAAGCGCTTTTCGGAAAATCGCGCCAGAGAATGAAAATTTCTGGTTTGGACGAAAGCTCGAACGTTATGATGATCGTTCTGATGATTCTCGGCTGAAAATTGCAGATACGGTTCTTGATTGTGGGAAGGCAGATGTAGCGATCAGAATGCACAATAGCATAATTCGGCACACCGGAGCCACGGTGGCAGGTGGCCTTTTTTCAATGGAAGCCCTGCCGCCGGGAACCAGAGGAACGATTCTCCTTGAAATTGATTGTAAAAATTGTGAATCTGAAAAAAGTACCTCAATTATCAGCACACTCGCCGGCTTATTTGAAACCGGGCTATTTTTCGGGGGGAGCAGGAATCGGGGTATCGGCCTCGCCACCGCACCGCAGGGATTATTTGTCGAACGATATGACGTGAGCACTGCCGAAGGGTATGCGGCCCTTCTTGATTCACGATATAATGGCCGGCGTGGTTCCAAAGAGTTTAAGGGCAATCCTGTTCGTGGCACATCGGCAGCTGAATTTTTTAAATTGAATTTGATCATGGGCATCCCACGCGGAGAGGATCTTCTAGTCGGCGATGGGCAAACCATGGATTATGTACTTGAGCCGCAGAAAGTTCATGATGCGAGCGGGGTAGAACGTTGGCGGATTCCCGGTTCAGCTCTCCGCGGCATTTTTCGCGCATGGATGACGCGGCTGGCGGCGCGCGAGGGAAAAGTAATCCGTGACAGCTTCAAAAGATTTGACAGTGATGAGGAACATGGAATTCCGCCTCGTGATCTGGAAGATTACAAGGGTGATTCTCCGGGGTGGGCCTTCATAGACAAGCAAGGCCGGAAGACATATCAGGATAACCCGGAGCTCCTCAATGATCCAATACTATCCCTCTTCGGGAGTTGTTATGCAAAAGGGCGGATCCATTTTGCCGACGCTCTCTCGACTACGGAAATTGCCGAAACGGATGCTGCCGCAAGAAAGCACGTGTCGATAGACCGATTCTCCGGTGGCGCCAATGAGGGCGGTCTTTTCGAAAATAAGGTTCTCAAAAATTCACGGCTTGAATTTCCGGTCGCTATGCAAATCGAAAAACCAGGAGAGCGGGAAATCCTTTGGCTGACAAGAACCTTGAAGGCTCTTCATCTGGGTGTTATTTCTATTGGATCGAGTAAGAGTTCCGGTCGTCTGGCAATAAAAACAATAATCCATTGCAGTTATCCCGAGACCAAAGCCGAATTGCAGAAATTTCTGGAGGCACATCCATGAATGAATATGGCGCAAAGCAAAGAAATGGCGGGGAAAAGGGCAGCAATCGGAATGCCGCCGATCCATCCGTAATTGGTTTACCCTTTCATAACCCCTATACTTTTATTCCTTTTCCAGGCAAAGCGCCCGAGAGGCAATATCATCTTCCTTTGACCATTGATGAAGCTGAAACCGGCCTTAAATCCGGAATCCTTGAGCTGGAGGTAAGCACCGTTTCGCCTCTGCTGTGTTGTTCCCCGGTGCCGGTAGACCCCGACGCCGAACATAAAGTGTATAAAGCGCTGATCATTGACCGAGATGTGGTGATGCCTGCCACGGCAATTCGAGGGTCATTACGTACACTCTTGACCATCATTACCGGTGGAACTCTTGGATATGTCGATGAGGATTTATGGCTCTGTCAGGGGCGGGATACACAGCTTGGGCCATCTTCCGGCAGGCCTGGTGTTCCGCACAATGTGTTTCTTGCCGAAGTTGTTGAACCAGGGAATTCGAATTATCCCGGAAAAATCCGTTTGGGCAAAACGCAACTGGTAAAACTCACGGCATTGGAAAAAATTGACTTGCAGATCGACAGCAAACGACCAAGCGCCGGGAAAGACATCAGTTATTACTGGATTGATGATCCTTTAAATCCACATGTTATTTCACCCGAGGCCACGAGTATTTGCAAGTGGAAATTAAAAATGAGCGGCAGGAAGGTTATCTCAAAGACTAAAATGGTTAAAAAGAAGGACGGAACGTCCGGCCTTCGTGAAGGTGCAATACTTCTTGATGGCAGGGTTTTGGAGTTGCCGGAAATTTTCTGGCGCTGCTATCAGGGCCGTAATCGGAATGCAATCAGGCAGGAATTGAAAAAGGGCGATCTCATTTGGTTGGAACCGAACGATGTGAATTGTACGGACATTAGTTCCGTTTCCGATATCAAATCGATTCAATGGGCGAGATGGGGGCGTACCGGTGTTTCAATTAATACTCTGCTGCCTGAGTCGGTAAAACCTGATTCACTCAATTCCGACGGCCGTGTAGATAGAATTACGCAGCTCTTCGGCCAGATTCCACAGGATAAAGAGAAAAAAGCAGCCGGCCCATTTGCAGGACGAATACGACCTCATAACCTGATTTTCTTCGATGCAAAAGATAAATTGATTCCACAGGTCACCCTTGCTCCACTTTCATCGCCGCATCCCGGCTGCCTTGCATTTTACCGGGATTCCGAGGACCTGGATGCCATCACCAAGCGTTCACCACTTAAAGGATATAAGGTTTATCGTAATACGCGCGAACGGGGCGAAAATGCGCCGTGGCATTATACCATACAGGGGTTGTATGGCGATCAGGGGGAACTTGAGCTGCCGGCCCAACGGAAGATCAATAACACCGTGGATCTTCTAAGAGAGGGAGTAACCGGGAAACTCAGCATTGCCTTTCGGGCGCTCGATAATATCGATATGGCCCTTCTTTTAACGGCATGTTCACTGGATTGGAAATTGGGGGGAGGAAAACCGCTCGGGCTCGGACATTGCAGAGTAACGTCAATCAGGGTAATAGATGAAAATGGCGTGGATATTGATAAATTCTCTCGCGATCCTCAATCAGAGGAACCGTTGCAGCTACCCAAAGACACAACCTCGCTCGTATCTTCCTATGCTCCGAGAATTCGGCTTTATCAGGAAAGCCAGAAACCGGTAGATAAACTTCGCTATCCGAGAGCCGCAAAACAAAACGCAAATAAAAAAAATCGCGGCGGGCATATCTGGTTTTCACGACATGCTGCGCCTAAGAAAACAAAGTCGGGGGACATTGAAGCCGGTCTTCAAACGCTATGGACAACAGGCAATCTCACGTTAAAGGCGGGCGGCAAAATTCAGATACGGGCACAAACTCTGCGTCCTTTAAATCCGAAAGCTCCCGAAGCCGATCAGCTTTATGGATATGACGGCTTTGAAACGGATACGGGAAAGTCAAATAATAATCGAATGTCCATCGGCGATATCGAGCTATTCGACGAAACGAAACATCGTCATGCTACGGGTCGGTCCGGGGGAAACACGAGTCAAAATAGCGCGACCCGCGAAGCTCAGCGAAAATTGCGCGGCGAACAGCCTGCAACCCCTCCCATGCCCGTTACTGTCTCCGGGCGCCCCCATAAGGCTGGCGATAAGATTGAGGCCGTACTGCTTGAAAAAAAAACCAAAAAGGGCGGTTGGAAGGCACAGTCAATTGCCGGAAACATTTCCGGACCTATCCAAAATTCCGGGGAAATCACTACGGATAAGAAACCCGGCGATATTATCAATGTCGTGATTAAAAGTGTATGCGGCGATAATTCGGCCTTTATGTATGTTAACTAATGGCACATATAATCAATATCCGTGAGTTTGTGAAAGAACCATTCAGCGATACGGGAGGCTATCCGTGCAGGAAAAACACCAAAAACCAATTGATTTACGCCGTCTCTTTCTCGGTCTTCAAAAACAGATGATAGCAACGCTTACCACTCACCGTGAAAACATTCTTCATCCAGGGTCAAAAGGGGATGCCAGCGAATTTAGATGGGTAAAGATATTCAAAAGATATCTGCCAAAACGTTATCAGGTGGCAAAGGCATTTGCGGTGGATTCGAACGGGACAATTAGCAAGCAGATCGATATATTAATTTTTGACCGCCAGTACTCTCCATTTCTGTTAAATCAGGATGACTCCTTATATGTGCCGGCAGAGAGCGTGTATGCCACTATTGAAGTAAAGCAGGAGATTAATAAAAATTATCTTGAATCCGCAGGCGAAGGGGCCGCCTCGGTTCGTTCGCTATTCCGAACAAGTGATCAAATTGTGCAGGCGGGTGAAACAATTGAAAACCCCAAAAAACCGTTCGACATTCTTTCCGGTATCGTTTCCCTTGATTGTCCATGGAATCCGCCATTCGGTGACCCTTTCAACGATACCATTAAATCATTAAAAGCCGAAAAAAGGATTGATTTCGGATGCTCGCTGAAGCATGGTGCATTCAATATAACCTATACGGAGAAGACGAGCGTTTCGCCATCTATCGATGTCCAAAAAGATGATGCGTTGATATATTTCTTCCTCAATTTGGTCAAACGTTTGCAGAAGTTGGGAACCGTGCCGGCGATCGATATCAATGCGTATTTGAAAGCCTTAAAGCCATAGAGTAAAGTTTCCCGTTCTTTGACATCCTCCTTTCGCGAAGCACCTATCGAAAGGGCTTCATGTTTCGGGCGGCACAAGGTTTCTTCAGCCTCTATTTTCAATTCCCACTAGGGGCGCTCGATACAGGGGCCCTTTTTCGTATATAAAAATCCAGCGTCGTCGAGCGGATTAATACGGGTCGATTTTATAGTTTTTCCGGACTTTCTCAGTTTTCATCAGAAGCGATGCCACATTGTAAGGCGGATTAAGACTAAGCCGCTGGGCGGCGACCGTAACCGCCGCCCCGGCCACCAGAAGCGGTCCCACGGTATAGAGTGGATTAAGACCGTCATTACAGTACCTGTAACCCAGTCGGTTCCAGAATCAGAAGCGGTCCCACGATTGTAGAGTGGATGTGCCGGGAAAGCCTCAATTCAGTCTGGCCGCATTTTTGCGGGCTTTAAAATGATTTTCCGCTTCCCGAAGCCCGAGGCCTGTCCTATGTCCTATCTCTACATAACCGAGCAGGGCGCTTATGTCCGCAAGAAGGGCGGGCACATCGAGGTTGCCAGGGAGGGCGAACTCCTCGATGAGCGGGTCATAGCGGAGATTCAATGTCTGGTCGTCTTCGGCGGGGTACAGGTGACCAGCGACGCCATGCTGGCCCTGCTCGATGCCGGCTGCGACATCGCGTTCATGACGCAGAGCGGTCATTTCAAGGGTCGGGTCGTGAGTGCGACCGGGAAAAACTCCCTGCTCCGACGGTCGCAGTACGAGGCATTGCGCGATCCCGTGAAGCGAAGTGAAATGTCGCGGCGGTATGTGGCGGCGAAGATCCGGAACGGCATGGACGTCCTCGACGATTATCACCGGTCGGGGCATAGCGGGTTCGTTTTCGAGGAGCGGGAGCGGCTGAAAGTCATTCTCCGGGAGGTTGATAATGGCGGTGACGAAACGGTCGGGGCGCCGGGTCTCACCATGGAGTCGCTGCTCGGGTTCGAAGGTGCGGCCGCGCGACTCTACTTTGCCGGTTTCGGCCGATGTCTCGACCACGGCAGGACGTTTCCCGGCAGGGTCTTCCACCCCTCCACCGATCCGGTCAATGCCATGCTCTCTTTCGGGTATTCGCTGATCGCCCGCGAATTGCAGGCGGTGCTCGATGCCCTCGGGCTCGATCCCTACCTTGGTTTCTTCCACGAGCCGGTCTACGGCAGGGCCTCCCTGTCGCTCGATCTCATGGAAGAGTTCCGGCATCCGCTGGTCGACCGCCTGGTACTGCGGCTTTTCAACAAGCGCATGCTCGACGACGACGATTTCGTGAACGGCGAAAACAACCAGGTGTACCTCAAAAAACCGTCCCTTAAGATTTTCATTCGCCACTACGAGGAGTGGGCGAACAGCGCCAATAGAACGTGGAACGACGACGGGGTGACCGGCTCGCCGATCGCGGGCGAAATGTCCTGGCGTAAGGCGTTCTGGAAGCAGGGCGAAAAATTGCGCCATTCGCTGGAGACGCAGGAACCGTACACGCCGTTTTCCTGGAAAGAGGAAAGTACGATTTCCGGCGCGCCGGGGCCGGTTTCGGCCGCTAAATGACGGCCGCCCGACGATCGATCTCCGCGGCGGGGCTTTTTATGAAATACACCATTGCATTCGATATTACCGACGACCGCGTCCGCTACCGGGCGGTGAAAATCCTGCTCGAATACGGTTACCGGGTACAGAAATCCGTTTTTGAAGGCATCCTGAGCCTGGAGTCCGCTGCCGAGTGCCGGGAACGGCTTGCAAAAATCATCGATGCAAAGCTGGATTCCGTCCGCATCTACCCCTTCTGCGGACAGTGCGAATCGAAAATCGCAATAATGGGAATCGGTCGCGTGGTTGAGAAGAAGGAATATATTATTTTATAAAGGTAAGCACGACCGGAGATGGAAACCAGGCGACCGGAGGCGACATCTTACACGTGGCTAAAACGGGCCGGGTTGTCGCAGTGCTGTAATTGCCTGAAAAACAAGGGGTTAAAGAGTAAAACATGACCATTACCCGTTGGGTTCTCTTCGCCGGAAGGCCCCATGTCGATTTTCCGGTTTGTAGTTTGTTCCGTTTCAATCGGTTGTACGAGGCAGGATCAGAAGTGGTTCCACGTTGTAGAGTGGATTAAGACTCGGATTCGCGGGATCGCTTCCAACGTCCTTTCGCCGATCAGAAGTGGTTCCACGTTGTAGAGTGGATTAAGACAGTGCCACATAGGCGGTCGTTGGCCTCGCCGCGTCCTGATCAGAAGTGGTTCCACGTTGTAGAGTGGATTAAGACTCACCCTCGAAAATTACAGCTCCCGTAAAACGATTTTTAATCAGAAGTGGTTCCACGTTGTAGAGTGGATTAAGACATGTTCATGATTTGCTCTCCATCATACCAGGCTGACCAATCAGAAGTGGTTCCACGTTGTAGAGTGGATTAAGACTGCCATCCCCAATGAACATTATTCGTTGGGCCCCTTCATCCATCAGAAGTGGTTCCACGTTGTAGAGTGGATTAAGACCGTCTGCTTCGTTTCCTGTTCGGCAAGGCGTTTGGCCGATCAGAAGTGGTTCCACGTTGTAGAGTGGATTAAGACCGTTGGGAGCGTAGCTGTTTCGTTCCATCACACATAAATCAGAAGTGGTTCCACGTTGTAGAGTGGATTAAGACTGACAAAATCGGGTGATTTCGAGATGTCGCGAATTCCGATCAGAAGTGGTTCCACGTTGTAGAGTGGATTAAGACCTCCTTTAGGCGACAGGTACTCCAGTGGGTTCCGGTGCTTCAATCAGAAGTGGTTCCACGTTGTAGAGTGGATTAAGACGCTGGCCATTCAATTCACAGCCCTCGCGCCCGATTATGATCAGAAGTGGTTCCACGTTGTAGAGTGGATTAAGACGGTTGGCACCGCTGAGGTTGGCACCGCTGAGGTCGGCACCATCAGAAGTGGTTCCACGTTGTAGAGTGGATTAAGACCGATCTCGTCGGGCTCCCCCCAGAGCGACGGCCGGGGGGTAATCAGAAGTGGTTCCACGTTGTAGAGTGGATTAAGACTACCATGGCTCATCACAATCAAAAGCCAGGGCATGGGCAATCAGAAGTGGTTCCACGTTGTAGAGTGGATTAAGACTCGCGTCGTGAAGTTCCTTATCCTGCCAGTTGGTGCGCTCGATCAGAAGTGGTTCCACGTTGTAGAGTGGATTAAGACAATCCTTGACGAAGCGGATTATTTCCGTTATTTATTAGATCAGAAGTGGTTCCACGTTGTAGAGTGGATTAAGACTCAAGCGCGATACCGCTCCGGGCACGCACTGGGCGAATTTATCAGAAGTGGTTCCACGTTGTAGAGTGGATTAAGACGCCACGCCGCCCGCCCCCCCTCCGCTCAATATGCCCATCAGAAGTGGTTCCACGTTGTAGAGTGGATTAAGACTCCCGCACGGGCGGCACGGATAGCAGCGGCGATCAAATCGATCAGAAGTGGTTCCACGTTGTAGAGTGGATTAAGACCTGCTGATGTAAACTGTGCATATTGTCGCGGTATTGAATCAGAAGTGGTTCCACGTTGTAGAGTGGATTAAGACCCAGATAGTCCGGCCAAATCTCTTTCAGGTGATCGGGAATTTATCAGAAGTGGTTCCACGTTGTAGAGTGGATTAAGACCTGCATTGGCTGGCGCTCGAAAACCAAATGGGCGGCGATCATCAGAAGTGGTTCCACGTTGTAGAGTGGATTAAGACCTCCAAATAGCGGCTCGGAAAATCTGAGCAATGGGGATCAGAAGTGGTTCCACGTTGTAGAGTGGATTAAGACAGGTCCGCGCCGCTCAGGTTCGCGCCGTCCAGGTCCGCGTCAGAAGTGGTTCCACGTTGTAGAGTGGATTAAGACTTATACCGTGGCCCTGGTATCTTTCTTCGTGCTGGATGTATCAGAAGTGGTTCCACGTTGTAGAGTGGATTAAGACCCGTTGCTAACGCAGCATAAACACCATAATTTCCTACATCAGAAGTGGTTCCACGTTGTAGAGTGGATTAAGACGGAAACGGTGTTGACCGTGGAAAGCAATGACGGCCACCGGATCAGAAGTGGTTCCACGTTGTAGAGTGGATTAAGACTCCTCTTTGCATGGTTTGCCGGCGACGGGATCTATAACATCAGAAGTGGTTCCACGTTGTAGAGTGGATTAAGACTGCGGAGACTGTCCCGGTTGACGAGTCAAAAAACCAGCAATCAGAAGTGGTTCCACGTTGTAGAGTGGATTAAGACAACCAAAATGAACTCAACACGATCACATCAGCAATAATATCAGAAGTGGTTCCACGTTGTAGAGTGGATTAAGACCCCTCACCTCCACTGCCCCATTCGTAGATATGCCCACCCATCAGAAGTGGTTCCACGTTGTAGAGTGGATTAAGACTAAATCACCATTCCAACAAATTCTGTATCCAGTATAATCAGAAGTGGTTCCACGTTGTAGAGTGGATTAAGACATAATCACCATAATTTCCTACCTCTGAAGTAATCGTAAATCAGAAGTGGTTCCACGTTGTAGAGTGGATTAAGACAGTTAATTGACCTTCTGCTAATTTGTACCGCGCGATATGATCAGAAGTGGTTCCACGTTGTAGAGTGGATTAAGACAAAAGCTTCTGCGCAAGGATCCCGTGCACCAGCTTCTCCATCAGAAGTGGTTCCACGTTGTAGAGTGGATTAAGACGATGTCTTTCTGTACTTTGTATCCCAATAGTAGATTGAATCAGAAGTGGTTCCACGTTGTAGAGTGGATTAAGACTCATCTTCGTAAACTTTTGAAGCTCCTGAAAAAGTATTCTTCATCAGAAGTGGTTCCACGTTGTAGAGTGGATTAAGACCGTTGGAACCGATGCTGCCGGCCTGATATTCTTTCACATCAGAAGTGGTTCCACGTTGTAGAGTGGATTAAGACTCCCTAATGTTTTCGGGCCTTCCATCTCTAAAAATGATAATCTGAAGTGGTTCCACGTTGTAGAGTGGATTAAGACCCTCCTTCTCCTGTTTATCCAGATAGGCGACGACGAATCTGAAGTGGTTCCACGTTGTAGAGTGGATTAAGACTCTCAAAGCTGTTTATCTCGTTCATTGCGTTCTGATACTGGATCTGAAGTGGTTCCACGTTGTAGAGTGGATTAAGACTATTACAATTACAAGAATGATTTCTCTGCATATTCAATCTGAAGTGGTTCCACGTTGTAGAGTGGATTAAGACCCATCCTTCCGGGTAACGAGCATGGAGGCCAGATTTAAAATCATCTGAAGTGGTTCCACGTTGTAGAGTGGATTAAGACTCCGGCACTCACCCCGGACGATCTTTACGTTGTGGTCTTGAGATCTGAAGTGGTTCCACGTTGTAGAGTGGATTAAGACCCATCCTTCCGGCAGCATGGACAAATCAAGCATTGAATCTGAAGTGGTTCCACGTTGTAGAGTGGATTAAGACCAAAGATCCAGTCCCACCAGAAGGCGGGATACTTTAGATCAGAAGTGGTTCCACGTTGTAGAGTGGATTAAGACGTTGAAATCTTCAAATCCCATTGCCCCTGGAATTCGAGATCAGAAGTGGTTCCACGTTGTAGAGTGGATTAAGACTCATTGTCCTCGGTAATGTCGAGATTTTTGAAGTTGTTGAATCAGAAGTGGTTCCACGGTATAGAGTGGATTAAGACATCCTTGAAGCCCTGGAAATCCTCAGGATTGTCAAACTGAATCAGAAGTGGTTCCACGTTGTAGAATGGATTAAGACGATTGTTCCTGTTTTTGTTTCTCTATATCCGTTGATGAATCAGAAGTGGTTCCACGTTGTAGAGTGGATTTGCCGGGAAAGCCTTAATGCGGTTGTACCGGCAGCTGCTTGGCGGGCGTAGATGCGGTGGTGACGCGGTAAGCCCCCCCGTGCAAACCTGCCTTGCAGAATGAAGCATCTCTTATTTTATTCTGTCGGGGTTAATCCGGGGAATCGCGTGAATCCCATTAATCCCGGTCCCACGATTGTAGAGTGGATTTGCCGGGAAAGCCTGCAATGCGGTTGTACCAGCAGCTGCTTGGCGGGCGTAGATGCAGTGGTGACGCGGTGGCTGGGAAAGCCTTAATGCGGTTGTACCAGCCGCTGCTTGGCGGGCGTAGATGCGGTGGTGACGCGGTAAGACGACACTGGGTGGAC
>CAZYYB010000031.1:0-15119 GCA_964651515.1 uncultured Fibrobacteraceae bacterium | reverse complement strand
GCGGTGGTGACGCGGTAAGACGACACTGGGTGGACACGCGAAGCGGGGAGATCTTCCTCCCGGGTTTTTCTACCTTATGGGGGCGTTGCGGGGGTGTGCAGGCGTTCGCCGGAGGCGAACATCGGCGCGCACCCCTGCTGGAAAGGGTGCGCCCCGGGACGCGCGTTTCGCGCGGCCGGGGGCCAGGGGAAACCCGCGTAGCGAGGTTTCCCCACCTGAGTTGTAGCAAGCTTTAAATGTAATCTGAAGTGGTTCCACGTTGTAGAGTGGATTTGCCGGGAAAGCCTTAATGCGGTTGTACCGGCAGCTGCTTGGCGGGCGTAGATGCGGTGGTGACGCGGTAAGACGACACTGGGTGGACACGCGAAGCGGGGAGATCTTTTCCCGTGTTTTTTCTACCCTTTGGGGGCGTTGCGGGGGTGCCCCGCCAGAGCGGCCGCGATATTTGACAGACACCACTAACCTTCTTGATTGCTTGACGCAGAGACGTTGCACGCAACGTCTCTCTCACCGATTCGGCAACGTAAAATAGAAGGTTGCGCCCTTGCCCGACTCTCCCACCGCCCATATCCTGCCGCCGTGCCGGCGGATTATCCGATCGACAATCGCCAGGCCGAGCCCGTGCCCTTCGAAGCCCATCGCCTTGTGCAACCGTGTAAAGGGCAGGAACACCCGTTCCGCATCTTCGGGCCCGAAGCCGAGGCCGTTGTCCCGGACGTAAAAGGTCTTTTTATTCCCGATCACCGTGGAGCCGATTTTCAGGCGGGGATTTTTCTTGTGGCCCGAAAACTTCAGGGCGTTGCCGATGAGGTTCGACAGCACGATGGTGACCAGGTCGCCGTCCGCAACGGCGTAGAGGTCCGGCTCGATACTCACCTCGGCCGATCCGTTTTTTTCATCCGGGCAGAGCTCGGCGGCAACGGATCGGGAGATGTCGCTGATGCTGACCCGCTTCAGGCTCAGATCCTGCCGCGTAATTCGGGAGAGCCGGAGAAGGCCGTCGATGACCCGTGCCATTTTCTCGACGGCGCCCTGGATCTCCATGATGCATTTCCTGCCGTCGGCATCGAGTTTGGGCAGATAGAACTGATCGAGCACGCCGCACATGCCGACGATGATGTTGAGGGAGTTGCGCAGGTCGTGCGAAATCGAGTGGGTAAACGATTCGAGATCCATGTTTGCGGCGGCAAGGTCGGCGTTATTTCGTTCGAGGGCCTCTTCCAGTTTTTTCCGTTCGGTGATATCGGTGACCACGCAGACGGCGCCGATAATGACCCCTCTCCGGTCCCGCACCGGCGAGGAGTGGTACTGCCGGAGCAGCGACTCGCCGGTTTTACGGTGCCGGGCAAGCTCGGTGCCCTTGCACACCTCCCCGCGAAGCGAGCGCAGGAGCGGTGTATCTTCAAGGGGGCGGGGGGTTCCATCCGGATTGAAGATTTCGAGCGGCGGGGGCGGCGCCCCCTCCATGCCGCGGCACTCCGTCTCGTCGAAGCCCAGGGCGGTCAGGGAGGTCGGATTCAGGATTTCCGTCCGCCGATCGGCCGCCGCGCAGTGCCAGACCTCGTCGGGGATGCTGCTGATGATCGTGCGGATCTTATTCCGCTCGATCTGGAGGTAATTCTGCGCCTCTTCGCGATCCGCGTCGGCTTTTTTCCGCGGCCCGATATCGATGCCGACCACCACCTGCCGGTGGTCTTCCAACTGGAAGTGACCCCACGCCGCATCCATAACCGATCCGTTCTTTGCGGCACACTGCAAATCCCGCCACCCTACCCCTTTGGTCGTCAGGAATTGCCGGATCTCCCTGCGGTAGCCGGGATCCGGGAAGCAGAGTTCGAGCAGCTCTCGCTTTGCCAGGTCATGGTCCGTCCATCCTGTCAGATTGGTAAATTCCCTGTTGATGACAAAATTATCGGCACCGGGATCGCATATGATTATCATGACCGGAACGGCCTGGATGACGGCAGAGAGCAGGTCTTCGCGTTGCCGGAGCCGCCGCCTGAGTTCATCGGCTTTACCCGAAAGCTTTTCCAACCCTTTGATTTTATGCAAAAGCCTACGGTTTTCCGCTCTTAAATGCTCTATCACCGCTGCCTGGCGATTCACCGTCGCCGTATTCGCGTCCATTATAGCAAGCCTTTTTTTTGATTTTCCCCGCGGCGCCTCTCTTTCTCTAACAAAAACCGTTCCGGGCCGATACCGGGCAGGCGAGGTCGGGGCCCCCGCACCCCCGTGAAAAGCAAAAAATCCGATCTTTAGTTGGTGCTTTTCATACTGAATTCGGGAAAAAATCTTGTCCTATGATTTTTCCCCGTGTTTTTGCCACCTAATGATGGCGTTGCGGAAGTGCCGAGGCCCCGCCCCTATGGGCGGGATTAGCCCGGCACTTTCGCTGGAAGGGGTGTGTCCCAGGACGCGCGTTTCGCGCGGCCAGGGGCCAGGGGAAACCACCGTAAGGTGGTTCCCCCACCAAAAGCTTTTATACTTCTCATTTTCCTTGCCCCGCCCGCCTGGAAGGGTTATTTTAAATGCCGATACTATATTATAAACATGCCGGGCCGATTCGAAAAAACCTTCCGCGAGCGCTGTACGAACCTTTTAAAAGGAAATTGATTTCATGGATTCCGCGCACTATGTCGGCAGGAAAGTCTGTAAGCAGGTGGTCAAATCGATGCTTGCCGCCGCATTCGGCAAAATGTCCGCCCAGGGATCGGGTGATGCGGTGCCGCGCCTCTTTATATTCTACGGCCCCGAGGGCTCCGGAAAATCCACGTTCATCGACCTCTGCTCGCAGAGCGTGGACGAGCTGGGAGCGTCAAACGGCAAGGCGGCGGTTTCGGTGCCGCTCGATTTCGATGTCGCGCGGTTCCGCGGCGGCACGCTTCCCGGCAGTATCGGCGCCACGCTCGACGCCCTTTACCGGGCGGCGGCGGGAGCGCACGAGCGCATCGCGGCGCAGCTCGCTCCCTTCGAACGGATGCGCCTGAAAATCGACGATATCACCTGGCGGAAGCAGTCGCTCATCGACACCGAGTGGCCGCGCGAGGTATTGACCGCGGCGCCGTCCGCCGTCGATCCGGGGCAGCGGTTTACCGCATGGATCGAGTCGAAAATCGATCCGGCCGACCTGGCGCTCGCCGCTTCGGCCGACGAGTCGCTCACCGCGCTGCTCGCCGACTGCCTTGTCAACGCCTCGCTCAAGACCCCGTTCGCCCTGATCATCGACAGTCTCGAACTTGCCGCCGCGCCGGTGCAGCAGTGGCTGCGCGACACCTTCCTGCCGATCCTCGTCAACAGGGACGACGGCATCGCGGTCCTGCTCGGGGGTTCGGGCGCCTGGGTCCGCTCCTTCCGCAACGGGTTTCCCGAACGGTCGCAGTTCGCCCTCCCGTTCGCCGGCCTCTCCCTGACGCTCCCCGACATCGCCGAACTGGCCGCGCAGCGGAACATTGCGCTCTCCGCGACGCAGGCGGTCGAGATCGAACTGGCGACCGCGGGGGTGCCGATCGCCGTCGGCGCGCTCCTCGACTACACGGCGATGAAGGTGCCGATCACCGACATCCTTCCCGACCCGGTCGAAACGACCGATGCCGACCGGCTGGTCGACAAGCTCGTCGAGCGGTTTATCCAGCAGGGGGACGACCAGACCCGGATGCGCGTCTTCTCGATCGCGCTCTGCTACCGGTTCGACAAGAACCTCCTGTCCAAACTCTGGGGAATTCCGGGAAATGAGATCGCTCCCGCCGTTGCCGACATCGCGGGCCGCTACTCGTTCGTTTCGCCGGGCGGCAGGCTGCACGAAGCCTTCCGCGACCGGTTGCGGGCGTACCTGTACGGCGAACTCGCGCGGGGAGCGGAATCGCCCCTGGCCGGATTCCTGAAATCCTTTACCTCGGTGCAGGTCGAGCACCAGGTCGCGGAACTCGAACGGAAGGCCCTGCAGATCGCCGACCCGCTGGAGCGCTACGCCGACCGGAAATTCCAGGCGGCGCTGCTCGGGTACCGCTACGCGCTCGCGCTCTCCTCGCCCCACGAGCTGCTCCGCGCGCTCCCCGGCCTTTACATCGAGGCGCTCATCTACAATATCGACCTGGCGGCCCGGCTCCTCGAATTCGACCCCGAGATTTCGGCGCTTCTCTCCCACGACCTCCTGGCCATGGTCGGCCAGCTCCGGGTCGGCATCCCCCTGGTGCAGGAGGCGTTTTCCCCGCTCTTCCCGGGCAGGCACGGCAATGCCCGTGGCCTGGGGTTCATGGAGAACTATCGGTCGTCGCTCGGCGAAACGCAGCGGGCCCTGCTCCATCGGCTGCGCGGAAAGCTCTACGGCCATGCCGGGAACTTTACCAAGGCGGTCGAGGAGTTCGAAACCGCCAGGGGGTTCCTGCCCGAATCCACCCCCGCCCGCGCGTCGCTGTTCGGCGATTTCACCGCCGCGGGATATGCCTTTAAGGCGTCGGGCGACGCGGGCAAGGCGATCGATGCCTTTGCAAAGGCGATCACGCTCAAGCCGGATGATTTTGCCGTCTGGATGGAGCTGGCCAGGATGCAGCAGTCGATGGGCGAGCACAAGGCCGCCGTCGAATCCTTCGAGACCGCGGTCGTCATCGATCCGGAATCGGCCGAAGCGTGGTTCGAACTGGGTCGGGAGGCTTCCCTCCTCGGCGAGCACCGGAAGGCGGTCGACGCGTTCGCCAATGTCACCCGGATCGATCCCCGGCATGCGGCGGCATGGTTCGCAAGCGCGCTCTCCCTCGAAGCGCTCCTGAGGTTCTCCGATTCGCAGGAGGCGGCGAACAGGGTCGTCGCCCTAGTGCCCGACCACTGGGAGGCGCTCTTCGTTCTCGGCCGGGTTTTAGCGGCGCAGTACTATTCGCGCGAGGCGATCGACGCCTTCAACAAGGTCGTGGCGATCAAGCCCGACTGTGCCGGCGCCTGGGAGGCGCTCGGGCGCCAGCTCCTTGCGGTGGAATCCTTCGAGAGCGCCGCGAATGCGCTTGAAAAAGCCGCCCTTCTCGGCGGAAAAGGGGAGGAGCTCTGGCACGCCGTCGGCATGGCATGGTACGGCGCCGCAAACTACGAAAACTCGGTTCGCGCCTGCCGCAAGGCAACCGGGCTGCGCCCGGAGTATTTCGACGCCTGGGTAACGCTCGGCTATGCGCTCACCGGCATGAAGGATTACCCCGGTGCCTGTGCCGCCTTCCAGGCCGCCGCCGCCATCAATCCGGCCGACCGGCAGGTCTGGGTGAATGTCGGCAACAGCCTGTCGGGCTCCGGCGAATACCGGGCCGCGGTCGACGCTTTCCTGAAGGCAACCGAGCTGCGGACGGACACCGACGCCATCTGGCTCGCCATCGGCCGCGCCTGCCAGGCGCAGAAAAAGTATACCGAGGCGGTGGACGCCTTTCAGAAATCGATTGCCGTCAACCAGAACGGCGCCGAGGCGTGGATGGAGCAGGGCCGGTCGTACGCCGCGCTCGGCTGGTACGACGATGCGGCGGCCTGCTTTGCAAAAACCGTGGAGATAAGGCCCGAGGCGGGCGACGCCTGGTACCACCGGGGCCTGGCGCTTGCCGCAACCGGCAAACAGGTCGACGCCATATTTGCCTTTACCAGGGCAACCGAGCTGCCGGGAGCCGACGGTGAGGTCTGGTTCCAGCTGGGGCTTGCCCATGCGGCCACCGGCAAGGCCGAACCCGCGGCCGCGGCGTTCCTGCGCTCCATCGAATTCGACCGCGACCGGCCCGAGGCGCACCACCAGCTCGGGCTCGCCCGTGAGACGCTCGGTCTTTACGAGGAGGCGGTCGGTTCGTTCCAGCAGGCGCTCGCCCTTTCGCCCGACCGCGAGGAGTCGCTCCTGCGCCTGGGGCTCTGCTGCAACATCCTCGGCCGCTACGCCGAATCGACCGACAACCTGCGCAAGGTGCTCGAAATCAACCCCGGCAACAAGGATGCCCTGCTCCCGCTGGCCCTGGCCTCCCATGCCCTGGGCAACTATGCCGACGCCATCGGCCTTTACCGCCAGGTGACGGCCCTGCAGCCCGACTCCGAGGAGGCGCACTACAACCTGGCGCTGGCGCTCCACGCGACCGGCAATTTCGGCGAAGCGCTCGAAGCCTACCTGGCCGTGGTGCGGAAGTGGCCGACCAAGGACGAGGCGTGGTACAACCTCGGACTCGCCCACAACGCGGTGCAGGATTACGGCCAGGCGATCGCCGCGTTCCGCGAAGCCTCGCGTCTCAACCCCGAGTCGTCGGACATCTGGTTCGAGCTGGGCACCGTGTACTATGCGACCGAGCAGTACGGCGAGGCGATCCAGGCGTTTCGCAAGGTGATCGCCCGCAATCCCGCCATGTTCGAGGCGTGGTACAATCTCGGCAACGCCTACCTGATCTGGGGCGAATTCAACGACGCGATCGGCGCCTATAAAAAGGCGGCCGAGCTGCGGCCGGAAGAGTACTCGGTGTGGGGCTGCCTCGGGAGCGCCTACCATGCGTCGGGCGCCTACGACAAGGCCGTCGAGGCGGGGAGCCGGGCGCTCGGGCTCAAGGCGGACGAACCCTGGGTCATCGGCGCGCTCGGGCTCTCGAAGCTGCTCTCCGGCGACTCCGCGGGCGCGAACACGCTCTTCGAGCGGCTCCTCACGATCGACGGCGAGGGCCGCGAAATCGAGCGGATCGCCGCTGAGCTGCGCAAGACGATCGGGACGCGTCCCGCCATCGCGGGCGCCCAGGAGGCCCTGCAAAAACTGAACGGCGGCATCGTCATCCCCTCGTCCGGACCGCTGCCGGGGCAGGGTGGGGCACGGGCCTCATAGCCTTATCATGCAATAAGTTACGGCAATGAATTAACAACGTACATGATCTTTGCAACCTGCGGCCTGGTCTTGAAATAGAGGAATTTCGCCGTCACCGTGGTAATGCCGGCATTGGGAAACGAGTCGAGCGATTGAATATGCGCACCGGCAGCCCTCATCGAGGCGACTCCCTGCGCATCGGTATAGACCCACAGCTCTTCGCGTGCCGCCTGGTCCGCGAGGGCCGCGTCGTCGAGGAGGGGAATAGGCGTCCCGGTGTAAAAGTTCGCCGAAGCCGCGCCCGCCCGGCAGGCACGCAGCGTGGCAAGCGGCGCATGGTGCCGCAGCATGATCGCCGCCGCGGTGCTCCCTCCCTGGTACCCCAGGAGATGCGGAAAGAACCAGCAGTTCATCACCAGATTGACCCCGAGGATTGCGAAGAGCGAGGTGACGATGACCCTCGTGAAGAGGTTGTGCCGCGGCAGGGCGAAGAAGCCGGTGAGAAGGATGAACGCGGCGACGGCCAGCCAGACGACGATATTCCTGCATGGAAAGACGAGCGTCAGAACGGACAGGACGAACGCCCCGCCGAGCACGCAGCAGCAGAGCTGGGTGATGAACAGGCCGCGTACGGCCCTCCCTCCGGGACGGTCGAGGAGGTCGACGACCGTGCGGGCGGTTATAATGGCGGCCAGCGGGAAGACGACGAAGATATAGTGCGGCAGCTTGTAATGGGAGAGCGAGAGCGCGATGAAGGGGAAGACGGTGCCGCCCAGCAGCAGGAGGTCCGGGGCGGTGGCGGCATCGAACCGCCGCCGTGCCGAAGCGAGAAGGCGGACCCCGACGGCGTAATAAGCCGTAAACGCCCAGGGCAAGAATGCCCAGAGGAAGGTGTGGACAAAGAAGAAATAATCGGATCCGTTGTTCCAGTGGCTCTCGCCGGTGATGCGGCCGAAGCTCTGGGTCCAGAAGAAGAAGCGGATGCCGTACCAGCCGTACTGGCGGTAGAGCCCGACGAGCATGGGGGAGAGCAGCAGCCCGATGATCAGCAGGCCGGCCGGCCAGTACCATTTGAAGAGGATGCGCCCATCGCGCTTCGCGGCAAGCCAGGACCCGATGGCCAGCGCGGGCACCATGAACCCGAGGGGACCCTTGGCGAGCATGGCAAGCCCGAGCCCGCAGAACCCGCCGATAAAAAAGCGGATCTTCCTGGTTTCGAGAAAGGCAACGAGCTGCCAGATGCCGACAATGACCGTGCCGGCAAGGAGCGCATCGGTGCGAACGTCGTTTGCAAAGAAAATGAAGCCCTCGCAGCTGCCGAGCATGCATGCCGCAAGGATGCCGGTCCGTCGGTCGTAGAGCAGTGCGCCGAGGCGGAAGGTCGCGTAGAAGCCCAGAACCGTTACCAGGAGCGAAGGCAGCTTGTAGGCGGCCGTTGAAACGCCGAAGAGCTTGAACGAGAGCGCCGAAAGGAAGAAGAGGAGCGGCGGCTTGTCGAGAAATCCCGCCGGTTCGAGCAGGGATTTCCAGAAGTGCGGGCTCCCCGCGATCTGCCGGCTCATGAAGGCGTAGGTCGCCGCGTCGATGTCCATGACCGGGATGAAGAGCCCTGCGGCGTAAACGGCCGCGGCAAGGAGAAGCAGGGCTGCTTTTGTGCGGGTCGAAACGGTTTCCATGCGGTATCCAATATAATTTATTGCCCGCCCCCTGCCCGTGAGAACCGGGGCCTCCGGCACGGGGCTTTGTGTCGCTATTCCTTTCGTGCGGGGCGGAAACCTATTATTTTACGGGGCTTCCCGTCACCATGGAGGATGCGTGCAGACAATAAAGAAACTGTGGAATGAGAAGCCGCTTTTCGTCGTCATGGCGGCCGCGATCGTCGCCCGCCTGGTCGCCGTCATTTTTGCCAGGGGGTACGGCATGAGCGACGATCATTTCGAAGTGATCGAAATCGCCCGGCACTGGCTCGACGGCGAAAAACTCGACCGGCTGAACCCCTCGGCGCACAGCATCATCTACCCCGGGCTCCACTACCTGCTGTTCCTCGGATTCAAAAAAATCGGCCTCTATCTTCCCGACCTGATCATGTATGGTGTGCGCTCTCTTCACGCGCTGTTCTCCCTCCTTACCGTCTACTTCGGCTACCGCATCGTTCTCCTGCGGTCCGATAAGAAAACCGCCGCTTCGGCGGGGCTTCTTCTGGCCATTCTCTGGGTCTTTCCCTTCATGAGCGTCCGCAACCTCATCGAAATGGTCTGCATCCCCTTTGCGGTCATGGGCTTTTATTTCGCCCTGCGGAGTGAAGACACCCGGAAAGGGGCCCCCGCGCTGCTCGCCGGAGTCCTTTTCGGGTTCGCCCTGGTGTTCCGGTACCAGTCGATTCTCTTTGCCGGGGGCGTCGGAGCGGTCTTCCTTTTCAAGAGGAATCTCCGGTCCGCGCTCCTGTTCGGCATCGGATTTTGCATCGCGGCCTTCGGAATCCAGGGAACGACCGACTGGATCGTCTACGGGGGGCCCCTCGTTTCCTTTGTTCATAATTATACCTACAATTCGACGCATGCCTACAGCTACATTACGCTTCCCTGGTATACCTACATCTTCACGATCATGGGCGCCCTGATCCCTCCGACGAGTCTGCTGCTCATGTTCGGGTTCCTGCGGACCTGGAAGCGCTGGGCGCTGCTCTTCTGGCCCACCCTCCTCTTCCTGGTATTCCATTCGTGCTTTCCCAACAAGCAGGAGCGGTTCATCCTGCCGGCGGTGCCCATGCTCGTCATGCTCGGGGTCGCGGGATGGCGGGAGTTCGCCGCAACGTCGGCCTTCTGGAGGGGTCACCCGCGGCTTTCCGCCGGGCTGCGGCGGTGGTTCTGGTGTGTCAATATCCTCCTGCTGCTCGTGGTTTCGACCACCTATTCCAAAAGGGTGCGGGTCGAGACCATGAATTTCCTCCATGGGAGGAGCGATCTCACGGCGTTTATCCTTGAGAGTTCCGACGGCTCGGTACCGCTTCCGCCGACCTTCTATCTCGATAAAAAGGTGCCGTTCTACTACCTTACCGGAAACGAACCCCTCGATTCGCTGCGCGGCGAGATCGAAAAAACCGGGGTCGCGCCGAACTATATCCTGATGATGAACAGGAAGCGTTTCGCCGAACGGAAAGAGCGGCTCCTCACCCTTTTCCCGGGGATGGAGTACTGTACCGACATCTATCCCAGCCCGATCGACCGCGTGCTCTTTTTCCTCAACCCGCGTCACAACGTCAACGAGCGGTGCACGGTCTTCCGGGCTCCCGCCATGGTGTCCGACCCCGGCCGCGCGCCGGCGCCGTAGGGGAGAGCGCTTCCGGCACGGGGTTTTCCGGCCGAAACCATGTATTTTTTTCGGTGACGATGATCGGTACCAATAAAAAGGAAAAGGTGTTGCATGCCAATCTATGAGTATCGTTGCAGCGAGTGCGGCAAGGTTTTTGAAGAGCTCGTTTTCGGCGACCGGGACAAAAAATTTCCCTGTCCCGCATGCGCGGCCGCGTCCACGGAAAAGATCCCGTCGGTCATCGGCGGCATCTCCATGGGCGGCACGATGTCGCCGGCCTGCGGTTCGACGTCGTGCGCAAGCGCCTCGGCCTGCGCGGCATCGGGCGGCGGCTGCTGTCCGCATGCACAGTAGGGGGTAAGCTTGCGATAACCGTCTTCAGGGAGGGAGCATGTCGAAGGCAATCGTCGTCCATGAAACCGGCGGTCCCGAGGTGCTGCGGTACGAGGACTACCCGGTAGCGTCGCCCGGGGCGGGCGAAGTGCTCATCAGCCAGCGCGCGGTGGGACTGAACTACATCGACATTTACTATCGCAAGGGGTTCTATCCGCCGCCCGCGCTTCCCTACGTGCCCGGCGGCGAGGGATCGGGAGTCGTCGAAGCGGTCGGGGCGGATGTCGCGGAGTTCCGTCCGGGCGACCGGGTCGCCTACGCGACCGGCCCGATAGGCTCCTATGCGGAGATGCGCGTCTTCCCGGCCGAGCGGCTCGTGAAGCTCCCCGACGCCGTCGACTTTGCAACCGGCGCGGCGATGATGCTCAAGGGCATGACCGCCCGCTACCTCCTCAAGGCAACCGTCCGGGTGCAGCCGGGCGACTGGATCCTCTTCCATGCGGCGGCCGGTGGCGTGGGGCTCATCGCCTGCCAGTGGGCGAAGCATCGGGGCGCTTCGGTGATCGGCACGGTCGGCAGCAGCGAAAAAGCCGCCCTTGCCCGCCTGAACGGGTGCAGCCATGTCATCAACTACCGTAACGAAAATTTCGTCGCCCGTGTCCGGGAAATAACCGGGGGAGCGGGCGTCCGGGTCGTCTACGACTCCGTAGGCCGCGATACCTTCATCCCCTCGCTCGACTGCCTGCAGCCGCGCGGCATGCTCGTGAGTTTCGGCCAGTCGAGCGGACCGGTTGGGCCTTTCGACCCGCTCCTGCTCAGTGCACGGGGGTCGCTCTTCCTGACCCGGCCGGTGCTTGGCGCCTACGTCGCAACGCGGGGCGAGCTGCTGGAAACCGCCGCAGACCTGTTCGGTGTGGTCGCCTCCGGCGCCGTGAAAATCGCGGTTACCCGGCGCTACCCGCTCGCCGAAGCCGCAAAGGCGCATGCGGATCTCGAATCGCGCGCCACCACCGGATCGTGCGTTCTCATCCCCTAGACAAGGAGTATCGATGTTTTCCCGTGAAACCATTCGCCGCAACCTCTCGAACTGCCTCGACGACACCGCGTTCCTCGGCATGCCGGGAAGGAAGCAGGGGAAAGTGCGCGACACCTACGACCTCGGCGACCGCATCATGCTCGTCACCACCGACCGCCAGAGCGCCTTCGACCGCGTGCTGGCGAGCATCCCGTTCAAGGGCGCGGTCCTGAACCGCGTGAGCGGATTCTGGTTTGCCAACACCGCCGGGATCGTGAAGAACCAGGTGCTGGCGATTCCGGACCCGAACGTCACCATCGCGAAAAAATGCAGGGTATTTCCGATTGAGTTCGTGGTCCGCAGCTACCTGACCGGCTCCACCGACACCTCGGCCTGGACCCTCTACGCGCGGGGAGCGAGGGAGATCTGCGGCAACGCCCTTCCCGACGGCATGGTGAAGAACCAGAAGTTCGAGCGGCCCCTCCTGACGCCGACGACCAAGGCGGAGGCGCACGACGAGTCGATCTCGGCCGCCGAAATCGTCAAACGCGGCATCATCGACCCCGAGACCTGGCGCCGTCTCGAATCCATCGTCTTGGGCCTCTTCGAGTACGGCACCAAGGTGGCGGCGCGCAACGGACTCATCCTGGTCGATACCAAATACGAACTCGGCCTCGACGATGCCGGCGAGATCCTGCTCATCGATGAGGTGCACACCCCCGACTCCTCCCGTTACTGGCTCGCCGAGAGCTTCCCGGAGCGTTTCGCGGCCGGGAAGGAGCCGGAAAACATCGACAAGGAGTTCCTGCGGCTCTGGTTCCGGGACCACTGCGACCCGTACAAGGATGCCGTCCTCCCCCCGGCGCCGTCCGAGCTCGTCATCGAGCTTGCCGCGCGGTACATTAAACTTTTCGAGATGATAACCGGCACCGACTTTGACGCGGAGGAGGGGGTGCCGGTAAAAGAGAGAATTATGGGGAATTTGAAGCGGGCGGGGATTCTATAAAGCAGGCTGTTGGTTGCAGGTGGGGAAACCGCCTCACGGTGGTTTCCCCTGGCCCCTGGCCGCGCGAAACGCGCGTCCTGGGGCACACCCCTTCCTGCGAAAGTGCCGGGCTATCCCCGCCTTTGGCGGGGCCTCGGCACTTCCGCAACGCCATCATTATGACTTTTTTATGGTATTTCTACTTGACCAACCACAACAATTCACCTATTTCTTCCCGAACGTACTGTCGATGCTGAATCTTCCCGGGCCGATGAAAATGAGGCTCAGGAACACGATGCCGCATTCGATCGCGTGCGAGGCGACCATGAGTCCCTGGCCGCTGCCCAGGTGCATCGAGGTCGCTACCAGCATGTCGATCACCAGAAGTACGCAGGCTATCCGCGTGAGAAAACCGGCGCAGAGAAGGATGCCGCCGCCGAACTCCGCAAAGGCGGCCATGAATCCCCAGAAGGTGGGGGCGAAGTGAATTCCCACATGACCGGCAGCCATCCCGAGCCCGTGCCACATGGCGGGCCCGGCATGAATTTTCGGCCAGCCGTGATAGATGAACATGACGCCAAGGCCAAGGCGAAGGAGAAGAAGTCCCTGATCACGGAAACGATCCCATTTGTTGAAGAGCATAGTGCCTTCCTTCCGATTTGATGGTGATGAGAGAGGGGCCTACCACAACTTTGGTAGCGGGCGTCCCGTCTCCAGAAGCGATTTCATGCTCGACAGCACCTTCGGCCAGCCCTCTGAAATGCCGGTCAGCATCTCGGAGCCGGGCTCAAGGTTGTCGTGGGTGACGGTGACGCACACCACACCCGCAAAGGGTTCGACGGCAAGGGTGACCCGCGAATATTTTTTGTCGTGCGATTCGTCCTCGGGCAGCGCCCAGGACAGGACCAGCTTACGGGGAGGG
Organism: uncultured Fibrobacteraceae bacterium; assembly: GCA_964651515.1. Lineage (GTDB taxonomy): Bacteria > Fibrobacterota > Chitinivibrionia > Chitinivibrionales > Chitinispirillaceae > BOG-1184. The sequence continues at coordinate 1,759 of CAZYYB010000031.1, read as the reverse complement.
GAGAATTCGATGACCGTGCCCCGCATGTCGATCCGGTCCGTTTGTTCGGAGGAGCGGTGCTCCCAGCGGGAACCGGGCCTCCAGTCGGAAACATTCTCGTGCTGCCAGTACCTGGCGGTCATCTGCGGGTCGATGAAGGCGTTCCAGACCGTCTCCGGCGACGCCGAAATGTAGATCGCATACGTAAAACGGGATTTATCCATACATCTCCCTCCCGGATCAGGATGGTAGAGCAATATAATTACAGCAATTGTGGCGCCGCAAGTGCCCGGTAAGGCGGCGGCTCTCCATATCGGCGGGCAGGGCCGATGGCGGGCGTTGTGCTATATTACTCATGAACAGGGACCACTAAGGGGAGGAACGATGCCCTTTGTCATAAAAGCTCCCGCCGTCATTACCGCGGCGGGAAACAAGCCGAAGAGGATCGAAGAGTTCGTCGGCCGGGTAAATTCCGGAACCGAAACCGTCAGCATCGCGCGCATGCGGAGCCCGGAAGGCTGGGAAGAGCCCGGCCAGGCCCCGGAATTCGATGAGTATACCCTGGTGCTGAAGGGCACGCTGCGGGTGCGGTCGAAAGGCGGAACGGTCGATGTCACGGCGGGTCGGGCGGTCGTGGTCAGGAGCCGGGAGTGGGTGCAGTACAGTACGCCGGAACCGGGCGGCGCGGAGTATATCGCGGTGTGCCTTCCGGCCTTCTCGCCGGACAATGTCAACCGCGACGCGCCGTAAGAATCCCTCAAAAATTCGCCTCCGCGGGAGAGAGCGTCATGCCCGCCCGTACGCCGCGAGAATCCGGTCCATCTCCGCATTGACCGCGCCGTCGATCCGCCGCCGGGCGGCATCGGCGGCGAACCAGGCGAGGGTACGCCGGATACCTTTCCTGAAGGGAATGGTCGCCCGGAACTCCGGCACGAACGCCCTGATCTTGCTGTTGTCGAACTGTACGCTCCAGGCCTTGTCGCCCAGAAGGCTTCCCGCGAGCGCCGGCGCGACGCGGGCGATGAAGTCGGAGGAGATATGGACGATGTCGGCCTTTACCCCGAGGGCGTCGGCAATCGTTTCGTAGATCTGGTTCCAGGTCAGCACCTCGTCGGAGGTAATGTGAAAGGCGTGGCCCAGCGCCCGGCCATTGCCCAGGAGCCCCAGAAATCCCCGCCCGAAATCTTCGGCATGCGTTACCACCCAGAGCGATGAACCATCGCCGTGCACGATTATCGGCAGCCCCCTTATCAGCCGGTCGGCAAGCGTATAGCAGCCCCACCCGCCGATGGCGATGGGAAAATTCGAATCGTAGGTCAGCGACGGCCGCACGATGGTGACCGGGAACCCTTCATCGCGGTAGGCCTGCATGAGGCGCATTTCGCAGGCGATCTTATTGCGCGAATACTCCCAATACGGGTTGTAAAGCGGCGTCGATTCCATGATGACGTGATGGCCGGGCGGTTTCTGGTACGCCGATGCGGAGCTGATGAAGACGAACTGCCCGACCTTGTTCCTGAAGAGGTCGAGATCGCGCTCGATGTCGTCGGGGGTGTAGGCGATCCAGTCGACGACGACGTCGAACCGGTGGTTCTCCAGTGCCGCGGAAATTTCCCCGGGCCGGCGGATGTCGGCGGTCAGGCGGTGAACGCCCGCAACCTCGGCCGGATGCTGTCCGCGGTTGAGCAGATAGAGATCCATGCCTTCCGCCGCTGCGAGCCCGCTCACCGCAGTGCTGATGAAGCCGGTACCGCCGATAAACAGGACTTTCATGGTCGGG
>CAZYYB010000030.1:0-31985 GCA_964651515.1 uncultured Fibrobacteraceae bacterium | reverse complement strand
CTTTTTAGCCAAAATAATCCTTGGAAAGTGTCCAAGAAAACTCCGGTGCGGCCCAAATTTATATACCGTAATAAAATTCTCGGTGTCGATTGCAGGTCATATTTCGAGCATTACTACTGCAGATTACGTAACTATTATATGCCCCATCAGGAAAAGGCGGCAAAAATGATTTTGCGCGGATTAGCCGGTGGCGGATCGTTAACCAAAGATGTCTGTTTCCAATTCTACAAAAAGGCCGCCGGCAACAAAGCCGAGATTGATGGTTATAACCGGCTGATGGCGGACCTCGAAAATGACTTCTATATAATCTATGAGGCCGGATCGAACAGATATGATTTCGCTTCAAAGCTGCTTCGTGATTGGTGGCTTCGCTACTATGGACTTGATGATTGAGTAAGGAGGCCAAGCAATGGCCATTTTATATAATCCAAGCAAAATGACCGATGAAGAACGCACCGAAACTTTTGTCGGCCGTGAAACTATCGTTCAGGAATTGGTCGGAATCATTGAACACCAGCCCGAAGGAGCCGGAGTCCAGCATGCCATTCTTATCGGTCCCCGGGGTATCGGCAAGACTTCGATATTGTTAACATTACGCAACAAGCTTGCCGGTTCAGCGGTGATGGATAAGTGGCAAATGGTGATTTTTCCGGAAGAATCCTACGGCATTTATGATCTTGCCGATTTTTGGATCGAGGTTTTGAAGCTGCTCGCGGAACAATCCCGCTATTCTTCATTTTTGAAATCGATAGGAAAACTTCAAAAGGATTTTTCAGACAGGGATGACCCTGCGGAAGCGGCAATTGCCTTAATTAAGGATTGGTGTGCAAAAAACAAAAAACGCCTCCTGCTTTTTGCGGAAAACTTCGACATGATCTTAAGTCAGATCCATGATTCCCGACAGGATGCCCGATTGCGCAACCTGCTCATGAATGATGGAACTCTGATGATTATAGGAACCGGGATAAGTTTTTTTGAACAAACCCGTTCCTATGATAAACCCTTTTATAATTTTTTTCGAATCATCGATATTGATAATTTATCCTTTGAACAATCGAGGTCTCTTTTATTAAAGCGGGCCGCTTTTGATAAGATCGAAAAATTCGAAGATAAATTTGGCGACGGCAAGTTAAGATCGTTGCAATATTTTACAGGCGGCAACCCTCGGCTTCTTCTCATGCTCTACCATGCCATTGCGGGCTCTCCGCCCGAAGAAATTCGCCTGGGGCTTGAAAAATTACTCGATGAGGTCACACCATACTATAAGAACAAAACCGAGATACTTCCTCCGCAGCAGCGTAAAATCCTGGATCACCTCGCTCGAACCGGTGCGGAAACGAGGGAAGGCGTCTCGCCGACCGATATCGCAAAAACAACCCGCATGAAGCCGAATATAGTCAGTTCGCAGCTAAAGAGGCTTTCCTCCCAGGGATACGTTCGCGCGGCCAATATCCGCGGGCGATCCTCCTATTATTCCCTCTCTGAGCCACTCTATTCGATATGGTACCAGATGCGGTTCGGCCGGGAAACGCAACGGCATATGGAGTGGTTGGTAAATTTTCTCAAGAATTGGTACGATGAACCGGAAATCAATGACGAACTAATTCGAATCAGGGAAGAACGCATAAAATACGTCAAATCCGACGAGGTCGTTGCAATCGATCCTGACGGCAAAGAGGCCTGGGCGGGCCGTACCCGGGCATTTTTATTATTGATCACCCAGGAGATAGCGGTATCGCCTGAAAGTTGGAAAATGAAAGCCCATTTTGAAGAAGCTCTCAAATCCCGCCCGATAATCGGCCCGGAAGCCTGGGATAAATTGGCATTACCAATACTGTTACCCCTGATCTCCTCCAAAAATGCCGAACTGCTCCTGCAACTATTCAGCGTTCCTGAGCTTGAGCAGGAATTCTTTCCCCTGATCCGGGCCCTGGAATTTTTCAAAATCCGTGACCGGGACTTAATTGAAAAATTATCCCCGGAATATCAAGGGATTGTTCTGGAAATTATTGAAAAGTACGATAATCAGCAAAAGCCGGAAGAACCGGAAACAATCGACGATAAGGCTTCGCAAACATAATTCCGCTTTATCGGATATTTACGTCCCGGCCTCACCACGCATATTTCGCCGCAATGGGGAACCGTCGCCCCACGCCGAACGCCTTGGGAGTCACCTTGAGGCCCGGAGCAGCCTGCCGCCGCTTATATTCACTTCTCGCAACCGTTGCACACACCCATTGTGACGTTTTCTCATCAAAGCCCTGAGCGACAAGCTCGGCAAGCGACTCATTCTTCTCAACAATGTCCCGGAGCATCGTATCCAGTATCGGATAGGGCGGAAGCGTGTCCTGGTCGGTCTGGTCGGGCCGCAGCTCCGCCGAGGGCGGCTTGGCAAGGGTCGATGCCGGAATGATCGGTTTGCCCGCCTCGCCGTTGATAAAATTCGCCAGTTGGTACACCATCCCTTTCGGGAGATCGGATATGACGCTCAACCCGCCGCTCATATCGCCGTAAAGCGTGCAATACCCGACCGCGAGTTCGCTCTTGTTGCCGGTCGTTAAAAGCAGTCCGGCGAACTTGTTCGAAAGCGCCATGAGCAGGGTACCGCGGATGCGCGCCTGGAGGTTCTCCTCCGCAAGTCCCGGCGCGGTACCGGCAAAGAGCGGCGAAAGCGCCTCAAGAAATGCCGTAAAAACGGGCTCGATGGAAATGACCGAAAACCGGATGCCGAGGTTCTCGGCCAGGGCTCGCGCATCGACGACGCTTCCCTCCGAGGAGTAGCGTGAGGGCATGGCAACGCCCCACACCCGGTCATGACCGAGCGCCTGCACGGCCAGGGCCGCGGTCAGCGCCGAATCGACGCCGCCGGACAGCCCGATAATCACCCGCGAGAAACCGCACTTGCCGGCGTAATCCCGGATGCCGAGCAGCAGTGCATTCCGCACCGCGGCCGTGGTATCGAAATTCGGGACCGGCAGGACGGGACCCGGCGAGCGGGTATCGACGGTCGCCACCGCCTCGGTGAATGACGGCAGCATGGCACGCAGGTCGCCGGAGGCATCGAAGACCATGCTGTTGCCATCGAAGATGAGTTCGTCGTTGCCGCCGACCTGATTGACATAAATAAAGGGGAGGCGGTGCCGGGATGCATGGCTGCGGCAGAGTGAAACACGGAGATTCTCCTTGTCCATATGAAAGGGCGATGCGGCGATGTTGATGAGAATGGTCGCTCCACGCTTTGCCAGCTCGCCCACCGGATCGCGCTCGTACAGGCGGTTCGTCCAGAGCTCTTCGTGATTCCATGCATCCTCGCAGATGCTGATGCCCAGGGTTTCGCCCTTGAACCGGTACACCGCCGTTTCGCAGCCCGGATCGAAGTACCGCGTCTCATCGAAAACATCGTACGTCGGAAGCAACGTCTTGGGCTGGAAGAATACCGATGTGCCGCCCGTGATGAGTACGGCGGCATTGTAAAGCTGTTTCCCGTGCGGAAGGTCGTTGGGCAGTGCGGTGCCGACAAGAAGGGCCGCCGTGGGCCACCGTCCCGACAGGGTGGCGAGTTTCGCAAGGGCCTCGCTCCCCTGTCGGATAAACCAGCGCTGATCGAGAAGGTCGCGGGGAGGGTAGCCCTGGAGAAACAGCTCGGGGAAAACGACCAGGTCGCTCCCCGCCGCAGCGGCCTGCTCGAAGATTTCGCCGCAACGCCGCGTATTGCCCGAAACGTCGCCGACAAGGGGGTTGCATTGGCATAGAGTAATTTTCATGATGCGGTATCCTTTTGCGGGCACTGGAGTTCAGGAACACGGCCGGCCCGATAAAAATAGGCTTCACAGGATTGAAAGCGCAAGTCAGGCGGGTAGGTCGGATCATGTTTTCTCTCTACAAATTGACCGCTTCCCTCGAAAAAACCATTGCGGGAAATCGCCTTTCCTGTCCGCTTTCCGCGGCGTTGGCGTCGGCCTCCTCTCTCCATCGCGCGGGTCTCGCCATCCGCAACGCCTGCTACGATCACCTTCCCCGGCTCTCCCGGGCGGCTTCCCGGCCGGTGATCAGCATCGGCGGCATAAGGGCGGGGGGAACCGGAAAGACGCCGGTCGCGGCGATGATCGGCGAATACCTGGTTTCACAGGGCATCGGCGTGGCCTTCCTCTCGCGAGGATACCGGAGAAAAGACTCCGCCTGCAGAATCGTCCTGCCCGGTGAAACGGTTCCCTGGAGTGCCATCGGCGATGAACCGGCGCTGCTCCATAACCGGCTGCCGCAGAGCTGGCTCGGAATCGGCGCGGATCGCGCAAAAACCGCCGACCTGCTGGCGCCGCTTCTGCCCCGGCGATCGGTCTTCGTGCTTGACGACGGCTTCCAGCACCGCGCGCTCCGCAGGGACCTCGACATTATCTGCCTGCACGACTCGTTTCTCACCGATAAGCTGATTCCCGCCGGATTTCTCCGCGAAGGGGTGTCGGCGCTCGCCCGCGCCCGGATCGCTCTTCTTATCGGCCCCCCGCGGGACGCCGCTACCCTGTTCCGGGGAAGGGACCTGCTCGCCTCACGATTTCCCCATCTTTATGTCTCGGTCGTGTTTCAGGAAAGGGGACACTGGGTCAACGCCCGGGATGGCCGTGTCAGTGCGCTACCGCCGCTAACGGCACCGCTGCTGGTTTGCGGCATCGCCAGACCGGGTCGATTCATCGATATGGTCCGCAGTGCCGGTATCGTCCCGTGCGCGGAGCTCGTGTTCGGCGACCATCATCCCTTTGCATCGGCCGACTTCGCCCCTTATCGGGAACTCCTTCATAACGGCATCATCACGACGGAAAAGGATGCCGTGCGTTTAAGCTCCCTCGATGTGGTCCAAGCCGAAAAAATGTGGTATCTTACGATAGAGATGCATTTTGCCGATTCGGCGGACAAACCTGCGATCTACGCGTTGATCGAGAGGGCGATCCGCCGACGTTTCACTTTTTGTAACGACGTTTTCCGCTATGAAAACTAAATCTTTGTCAATTTTACCGCTGATTTTCATACTTTTTGCCTCTTCCGCCCTCTTCGGGGAAAAGCCGGGAGAGGTGGAGGTCACCGTTCCGATTATCAAATTGCACGCCCTTCCGTCGGCGGAATCGGATACCAAAGGGTTCGCCTACACGGGCCAGCACTACGTTATCGACGGTGAAAGCGGCGACTGGCTCCGGATCCGGTTCAAGGATGCGAGCAATGCATGGGTAACCAGGGACGCCGTGAATATCCTCACCCCCTACGATGCAGGAACAGACCAGGCAGCGTCTCCCACGTCGCCGATAGTAGCGCAGCGGTCGGCAACGGGAGTGACGGGCCCGGCGGCAGGGAGCGGCAACGGCGGCGAGCGGGTTGTCGCTCCCGCGCCTCAGCTTGCGGTAAATAAAACGGCGGACCAGGGCGCGACAATGTCGGGTGCCCAGCAGCATACACCGATGGCCGCCGGCAATACCGCACCCGGTTATCAATCCGGGGTACCGGCTAAATCCCCTGCAACGGCGGCGACGGTAATCGCTTATACCGGAAAGGCCGCCGTCTCCGCACAGAAGACCGCCGCAGTCATGCCGTCGGCCGGCGGGTCCGCTGCCGCAACCAAGGCAAAATCCACACCCGGACCGGGAGCCGCCCTGCAGGCTCGCCAGACCGGCACCGGGATCTCGGCTGCCGGAGGCGGCACCGCTTCGTCACCCCTTGCCCGTACCGGGGTCGATCCGCTTCACCCATCCGCACCCGGGACGCCGGTTGCAGCATCGGCATCCGCTTCACCCTTTGCCCGACCGCTTGCTCCCGGAACCGACGGCTCCCCTGCAATGCATGCGACCGCGGCTTCACCGCTCGCCGCTGCACCACAAGGGGGAGGCGCCCGTGAGGTCGCTGCTGTCAACGAGTCGCCGGGCCGCTCGACCCCCGAAGAAGTGGAGGCCGCCCTTATTCGCGGCGGCGGCAGGGCGATGGCGCCCCTGAAAAAACGGACCTGGTTTTCCCAATTCTCGAATTTAGGCAAAACGCAATCGGGCAGGGAGATCGCCTTCTTCCAGGTAGCCGACGGACGGAGTGCGGTGTATGCCCAGGCGAGCACCGATGCCGGGGTCCTGATTACCGCCGAGAAGGGAGATTTTTTTCCGCTCCTCGAAGAAACCGCCGCATGGTGCAAGGTTGCCCTCAAGGATACGACCGGGTGGATCGAACGGAACAAGGGCATCGTCGTGAGCACTCCCTCATCGGGCCTCAGCGAGGAGTGGAGCTTCATCGTTATCGTTCTTGCGTCGCTTGCGGTTGTTGCGGCATTGCTGTTTTTCCTGCGGCACAAAGCGCGCGCACGCAAACGGGCGGCGGAAAAGAAAATCGGGGAAGGGTCCGCGCTCGAAGGCGATATCGCGGAGAGTAACCTTCCGGAAATTCTCCAGTTTATCGAAATCGGCAAAAAAACCGGCTGCCTCCAGATTGAGGATAAAAGCCCTCTCGGGATCATTTATTTCATGGGCGGCCGCATCATTCATGCGGCCGCCGTCGACAACATCGCCGGTCGGGAGGCGGTGAATTACATTCTCGGATTGCAACAGGGAAGCTTCCGTTTCCTCCTCGATAAGCACCCGAAAGTACGCGACCTCGACCTCTCGACCATCGAGGTGCTCATGGAGTGGACGAAAACAGAAGATGAAGCTCATCGGCATTGATTATGGTCGCAGGCGGATCGGGTGCGCGATTACCGATGACACGGGCACGCATGTCCGGGGCCTCCCGACCATCGACCGGAAAAAACATCCGCAGACCCTGCTCCCGATAATGGAGATCGTTGCCCGCGAACGGCCCGTCGGCATTGTCGTCGGACTGCCGCTCGACAGCGACGAAGGCGAAACGGCCATGTCGGCGGAGGTCCGGGCCTTTGTCGAACGCCTGCAAAAGAAAGTCGCGCTTCCCATTTACTTTGTCGATGAAAGCATGTCCTCCAAGGAAGCCGCATCGCTCCTGAGATTTCGCAAAAAAAAGGACCGGCGCAACCGGGAGTCCGTCGACCGTATTGCCGCCTGCATTATCCTGGAAAACTACCTGCGGGAAAACGCCCCGCTCCTCCCGGTCGGGCGGGAGGCGTAGGTATCGTCATGGCAACCCTGTATCTGGTCTCCACCCCGATCGGCAACCTGGAGGACATAACGGCGCGTGCGGCGCGGGTGCTCGCCGGGGTGCCGGTCATCCTCGCCGAAGACCGCAGGGTCTCGCGCACGCTCCTGCTCCATCTGGGCGTCGGTACCGTTCCCGAAGTGTATCACGATTTCAATAAGGAGCGCGTGACGCCGCGCCTTCTCGCCCGCCTGGAGGCCGGCGAGGATATGGCGCTCATCACGGACGCCGGGACGCCGGGCATCGCCGATCCCGCCTACAACCTTGTACGCGCCGCCATCGATGCCGGGATTTGTATCGTGCCGATCCCGGGCCCGGTAGCCTGTATTGCCGCGCTTTCGGCCAGCGGCCTTCCCACCGATCGTTTCGTGTTTGAAAATTTCCTGCCCCATAAGGGGGCGGCTCGCCGGAGGGTACTGGCATCCTTTTCGCAAGAACGCCGCACCGTGCTCCTCTACGAAACCCCGCACCGCATTGTCAAGGTCCTGGAAGACATGGAGGCGATTTTCGGGGAGCTCTGGGTCGTCATTGCCCGGGAAATGACCAAAATCCACGAGGAATTTCTGCGCGGCTCTCCCCGCCAGCTCCTCGATCACTTTGCGGCAAAGCCTCCCCGCGGCGAGATGGTGGTGATGTTCAATCCCCGCATACGCTGCGAACCGGTAAATAATGAGAGCCTCGGCGAGGCTGGGCCGGATTAACCTATCAATAGTTTATTGCTGCTTCCGGTGGGGGAACCTCGCTTCGCGGGTTCCCCCACCGGAAGCAGCAACAAAAAACTTATTATTACATCTCCTCAATCTCTTCAATTCCCAGCAGCCACATGCATTTTTTGAGCACCGCCCTGAAGTTCTTTACCAGCGCTATCCTGAACAGCTGTTCGTCGCTCCCGATCACCGGGCAGGAGTGGTAAAACTCATTGAAGCACTGAGCGAGTTCGAAGGCGTACACCGCGACGAAGGTGGGCGAACAATGCGCGTAGGCTCCCTCCACGGCGTCGGGAAACGCCCCTATTTTTTTCACCAGGCGGACCTCCCGCGCATCGAGGCTCCCGATCTCGGGCGTCGCCTCCCCCTCCCCCGCCTTCCGCAGAATCGACGACGCCCGCGCGTAGCTGTACTGAAGGTACGGCCCGGTGTCGCCCTCGAAGGCGATCGCTTTTTTCGGGTCGAACACCATCGTTTTCGCGATATCGACCTTCAGGAGCTGGTACTTGATCGCGGCCAGCGCGATCCGCAGGCTGCGTTCCGCAAGCGCGGCCTCCGAAAGCGCGTAACGTTCGCGCAGTTCGGTTGCGGCAAGTTCCCGCGTCTCGGCGATCAGGTCGTCCGCATCGACGACGGTCCCTTCGCGCGACTTCATTTTGCCTTCCGGCAGTTCGACCATGCCGTACGAAAGGTGCACGATTTTTCCGGCAATCGGGTACCCGAGTTTTTCAAGGAGCGCCTTGAGCACGGCAAAATGGTACTCCTGCTCGTTCCCGACGACATACAGGGAGAGATCGTACCGATGCTCCTCATCCTTCAAAACCGCCAGGTAGAGGTCCTGGACGATATAGACCGACGTTCCGTCGGGCCGCAGGAGCACCTTTTCGCCCCCCCCCCTTTCCGACAGGTCCGCGCATATCGCGCCGTCTTCTCTCTTGTAAAAAATTCCGCGCGCGAGTCCGTCGGCAACGATTTCCTTCCCGCTCGTATAGATCCGGCTCTCGAAATACTCCGTATCGAACGCGATGCCGAAAAGGCGGTAGGTTGCCTCGAAGCCGCCGAGCGCCCAGGCGTTCATCTTCTTCCACAGCGCAACCGTGGCGGGGTCGCCGGCCTCCCATTTGCACAGCAGCTCCTGCGCCCGTAACTGCCAGGTCTCGTCCTCCCGTGCTTTTTTATTGAACAGGACATAATAATCGCCGACGAAGTGGTCGGATTTCTTTCCGGCGCTCTCGGGAGTTTCACCCTTGCCGAACTCCGCATAGGCCAGCATGGATTTGCATATGTGGACACCGCGGTCGTTATTGATTGAGCAGCGCACCACCGCATTGCCGCAGAACGAAAGGATGCGGGCAACGCTTTCGCCGATGGCGATATTGCGCAGATGTCCGAGATGGAGCGGCTTGTTGGTATTGGGCGAAGCGAATTCAACCACCACCCGGCGGTTCAGGTTACCGCCGCCGAAATCATGACGCGAGGCCGCGGCAAGCATTTCCCGCGCCATCGTTTTCGTGTCAAGAAAAAAGTTGAGGTACCCGGATACGACATCGATCCGGTCGATAAACGGCGGCTTATCCATTTTCAACCGGAGCTCCCCGGCGATCGCGGCGGGACTTTTCCGGAAAGCCCGCGCGAGGGGGAAACAGGGGAAGGCGAAATCGCCGAGGGACTCCTGGGGCGGAACTTCGACCAGCCGGGCGATTTCGGCAGAGGGCATATGCTCACCAAGGGCGGCTGAAAGCAGGTCGACGATATAACGCTTCATAGGTATCCTTCCATGCCGATGACACCACGGCGGCGCAGGGAGACGAGGGCCGTGCCGATGAGTCGGCCGTTGTTCCCGGTCTACCGGGGAGGCTGCTCCGTCTTGCCGACGGCGAGGCGGAGCATCTCAAAGGCGTCTTTATCAAGATAGGTCTGGAGGAAAGCCTTCTCGAATTCAAACTGTTGCACCGCTCCGGCCGTTTCGTTACGGCCGAGCATTCCGTAAATTGTTTCAATGGCGGCCCGGGCCTTTTCCCGGTTCCGCTCCTCCGGCGATGAGGGTATCGCAGACCCCGGGGCTCCATGCGACGGGGCCGATCCGGCGGCAACCAGCTGGATATCGCTCGAACCGGTCTCCCACTTTGGATCGAGCAGCTGTTGCGCCGTCGCCTCAAGGAGGGCATAGGCCTCGGGAATGAGGTACTGACGCAGCTGCGGTTTCTTATTATCAAACACGTCGTAGGCGACCCGGGCCTTGCCGTTCTTGATCATTCCGTAGATCTCCGATGAAATCTGCATGGCGTGCGTCCGGTGAGCCTGAAATTCAAGTTCCGCTTTTTTCTTCGCTTCCGCCTCCATGCTGTCGAGTCGGGCGAGTTCGAGACGCTCGCGGGCGTCCTCGATCGCCTGGATACTGTCCTGATGCGCCCGCGCCTTCTTGATGGCCTTCTGGCGCATCTCCTCGAAGATATCGTGGCTGGCATCGGAATCCGATGCCGCCGCCACCGCATCGACCTCCCGGCCCATGGTAGTGCTCTTTGCACCGGGCGAGCCGGCCGCAAGGATGGCCTGGTCGATACGCGCCGATTTTTCACGGCTGACGCCGGCCGGATGCACCACCTTATTCAGGTAGTCGCTTGCCGCATCGATTCCTTTGGAACTCAAAACGGTAAGATTGACCTGCACCAGGGAGTCCTCGCAGAGCTTGAGCGCGCTGGTGAGCTGGATCAAACGCCAGGCACACGCGCTGTCCTCGGTAATGAGGATCTGCCCCTTTATCGTCGAGAGCCGATTCTCGGCATCGGCGATGAGCGTGCGCGCCCGCCCGAGTCCGGCACCGGCGACCAGGCACTGCGCACTGTCGGCCTCGGCCCTGATGACCTTGAGTTCCTGAACGGATTGGTCGCAGGCCGATACCCGCGCTTCGAGATTCCGGAAGGTAGCCGGAGGAATATCAAAAAACTGTCGATTTCGCAGACAGTACCGGAACTCCTCATCCACTTTTCCGGCATTGCCGTAGATCAACGCCTCTTCAAGAGAGACGATCGCCGCCCGCGAGAGTGTTTTAAAGCGACCGGTTATCGATGTACCCATGGCGTCGGCCCGCTGCGGGTCGAGCGATTTCATCTGCATCTGGAACTGTTGCAGTGCGGCAAAATCGGGACGGTCTTTTCCGACCTCACGGTTGAAATCGCCGGCAAGCTGGTCGATGGTCTCCTGCCCCTTCCGCATCTTTTGCAGGACCAGGTCTTTTTCCTCCAGCGTTATCTGCCCCTCAAGTTCCTCGACTTTCCAGAGGACATAGGATTCGTTTGCATCACCCCTGGCCTCGGAGCGTAGCCTTGCCGCAGCCGCCTTTGCATCGGCGATGGCCTTTGCCCGGGCAAACCCGACGCCGTCGACCGAGGCGCCTTCGCTGAGCAGATAAATCGCCTGCATTATGGTCGTATCGATATACTCTTTGCTCAATGCCGGCTTATATTCCGAAGCCGCGGCGGTCTCCATGACCGTGCCCGGCATCGGGCCCGCGGCGAGGACGATCATGGCGCAGGCAAAGGCCCTCCACAGGATGGCATTGAGGACGATGACCGGTTGTTTCTTCATGGTGATGACATCCACGGATTAAATTTGCAAAAGCCAACAATACAAAAGGGTGAAGAGTATCGCTTCTTCACCCTTTCGGCCCGCATTGTCGGTCGACTCACGGGAGGCTAATACTTGGCTCCCTTGAGTTTGGCTTCCTTGATCTTTTCCTGAAACATCGTTTCCTCAACCTTCAGCGTCGAGTACTCCTGGGCCGATTCGATGAACTTGAACTCCACGCGGCGGTTAAGAGCGCGTCCGGCAGCCGTATTGTTGGTTGCAATCGGTTTTGTCTTGCCATAGCCGATGGCGATCAGGGATGAATCCGGGATCCCCTTCGCAATCAGGTAGGTACGAACCGAAGCGGCCCGCGCCGCCGAGAGCAGGAGATTCAGGTCATCCCCTCCCCTGCTGTCGGTGTGGCCCTGAACCTCATACCTGAGAAGCGGATACTGCTTCAGGAAGCCAACCACATAGTCGAGCGCGGAGAAGGATGCGGAAAGCAGTTCCGCGCTGCCGGTTTTGAAATTGATATCGCGCAGCTTGGTATTGAGTACTTCCATCTCCTTTGCGGTCGGCTTGACCGTATCGATCTTCTTCGGGGCTATGGTGTCGGGACATCCATCCTCGTCCATATAGCCGTTATAGTTTTCCGGCGCCTGCGGACATTTGTCGAGGCTGTCGGGGATGCCGTCCTTGTCCTGATCGAACACGGGACAACCGTCATTTTCCTTTGTTCCCGACAGGTTCGGGCACTGATCCACCGAGTCGGGAATGCCGTCGTTATCGTTATCGTAGTCCGGACAGCCGTCCTCATCCTGGAATCCGTCCTTGTCTTCGGGGACATCCGGGCATTTATCGACGGAATCGGGAATACCGTCATGATCGCGATCGTATTCGGGCACCACCGTATATTTCGGCGGAAGGGTCATGCCCCAATTGAAGCCAAGCCCTGCGGCAGCTTCGAACCCATTCTTGGGAACGAAGTAAAAGGTCCCGACGGCCTTGTACGCGGCATTCATCTGGAAATATTTACAATTAAATCCGATGCCCAGAGCCGAGGCAATGAGTTCGGGACCGCCGAGAACGAATCCCATGCGCACCGGAACGTAGCCGTACAGTGCGCCGGCCTCGCCGCCGATCGAGAGACGCGGGATATACGAGCTTCCCGGGTCCTGGGTGAATCCCTGCTCGTAATTGGCACTGACGTTGGCGTACTGAGCGAGATACCGCGTATCGGTTTTCGCCAGGTCCCAGGCACGGTTGTAGCCGATGTCGAGCTTGAGAGGCAGCATGTAGGCAAAACCGTTGCCGTTGACCAGAACATTGGATGTGTCTGCGGACCCTCCGTTGGCCCTGAACAGGGAATCGAGTCCCTTGGCAGTATGGTTTACGAATTTATTGACAACTTGAGAAAGCCCGTATCCGTCCAGGCCGGCATTATTAAGGTTATAGGTCGAGGTTTGGACCTGATTAAGCCAGAAAATCACGCCTAGATCCCGGACGTTAATGGTCAAGGTACCCGTTTCATCATAGAGAATGCCGCCAATATCGAGACCGATGCCATGGCCGGTAATCGGCGGTAAAACCGAAAGAGGAATATCACCTAAATCGACGCCGATGTTATGAACGGAGGACGGAGGTAAAATCGAGTAACTGAGTGGGTCGCTGTAGCGCCAAGGACCGGATAGCCCGGTACCTGCGGTCTGAACGGTAAGCGTGCCGTTCCCCACATACTTCTCCTGGCCTCCTGCGGTATCGTAGCGTAATGAGCTGCCCGGGCTGGTTTCCGCATGAAACATCTCATGCCCCATGATGTACTTGAAGTCCAGGCCTCCCGCACCGTAACGGAGGCCGAAGAAATCATTCAGTGCGGGTACCGTCACCGGAAGGCCGACGCTGAAGGTAAAATCGGTCGTCCACAAGGCATCCGTCCTCATATTGGAAAGATCGAGCGATTGCCCGCGCTGGAGCCCGAGACCCATCATTGCATCGAGCGCACCGGCAGGCAAAAACACCTGCGCATCCGCATGCTCCGTAATGTCGAAAGCGAAACGATTTAACGCAAAACTCAAAAGGGTCGCCTTCTCTCCGGAGTAAATGGTAACACCGTTCTTGAATCCATTAAGCAGCTTGCTTGAAACCGTCGACGGCGAATCCGAAGCATTAATATTAAAACTATTACCTATTACTTTAGAGAGATATGATGCAAGCTGGGTGGTATCGTTGGATGGGTAGTGGGTAAAGGGGGAAAGCGCCAGCTTATCGCTCCACATACCCGCAGCGTAGTTCGTGATCGGCCATATCATGAGGCCGCACGTCGGAATCCGATCGACACCGAGAAGCGCCGGGTTCTCCTGCGCCGCTTCGGTCGATATCCCGATGGCGTTCTTCGTCTGCGTGCCTAAGTCATTCGATGGGTCACCGTCCAATGCATACCCCAGCGAAAAGCCTGCAATCAGCAGCGCTGCCACTCCATGCATGATTGTTTTCATTCGAATAAACCCCTCTTTATAAGTTGGTTTCATTTCAGGCACGAAAAATCGGCTCCTTAATGCCAGATGAGAAGCGAATCCATATTGTTGTTGCCCACCAGATGCATCCAGGACCTGATTTTAATGAAGTCGACATCCTTCAGGGCATCGCTGGAATTCATAGGAAGGAAACGGGCTTCCCAGCGCCACCCGGCGCTGTCGGACTGAAGAATGCTGTCTATCTGCCAGGTGTTCAGGACGATGCTATCGACCGCCGTGGAGTCGCGCATGGGAATCGGGACGCCGTTGGCACCAAGGAGATCAACGTACCCCGCGCGGTGCGCCATTGCCGAATCGCCGATATACGTCCACACCGAATCGAGCGGCAGGGAGTCGAGGGCATTCATGTGCGCCTGTGGAGCCATGAGTGCATAGAGATTCAGGTAAACATTCGAGCTGTTCAACGTATTCATATGGACGGTGGCGGTAATACCGTCCATTTTGGTAATGTAACGCGACGCCTTGGGAACCTTGAACCGACCGGTGCCCAGATCGAGACTGGTGGACGACGTTACCTGCCAGGCAAGTGCGGCGTTCATACGGGCGGTAACGTTGGACTTGAGAAACATCTGGCCCATGTAGAGGGGGTAATTCGGAGAACTGGGATTCGTCAGTTCATTCACCGACCTCAGGTACGTACCGACCGGCACATTGACGCCGACGGCGATGTACAGGGAATCGGGATATTGCCTGATAATGGAGGTGATATTGGTCGGTGAAAGCCTGAAAATCGAGCTGTCGACGACATTATATAACTTGGTACTCGAATCCACCTGGACCAATGGACTGTCCGGATTAAAAATCGAGTAGGTTATGCCGAGGGTATCGATGAATGCTCCCGGCATGGTTGCACTGATGCTGTCGGGCAGGTTCGGGGTCAAAAAGAGGTCGGCCCACACCTTCTGCAGGATGAGCTTACCCTGGAGCGAGTCCTTGGACGCGGAATCCCAGGGAAACGGCACCGCGACCTTGGCGGTATCGCCGTTCCGGACATAGGCCAGTGCCACCCTGCCGGCCATCTCCGCGAACTTGAAGCCCGGCGAACTGATGGAGAAAAGCATCGAATCGCCTTCGTTAATCGTCACCATCGCTCCGCGCGGCGCCTCATTTGTTACAGTGTAAAGGACTCGGGCAACCGATTCTCCGGTACCGCCGGTGGTGTTTACGATGTTCGGATTCCAGATCGGAAACAGACGCATATCTGAAAGATTGGCTTTCAAGGAGGTGGTCGTTGTCGCGCCCTGATTGACGAGCTGGTATCCGGTCGTTGTCTGCCCGCTGTAATAGTCGAGAGAGTCGGTAGATGAGATACCCCCCTGCCCGGTAAAATTGCTGAGTGTGGCAACCGAGGTAAGACCATGCAGGACACTATAAGGCGTTGACCAGACATTGAGCTGGGTAACATTCAGCTCCAGCGGAATCTGGGTATAGTTGTGAAACTGGTAGAGAAATGACCCGGCCATGATATCGATGTAATCGATATTGAGGGTATCGGTCAGGTTATAATCGTTGGTATCGACTTTGTTGAAAGTAACGAGACTGTCCATAATCTGAGCAGAACTTGCCAGCAGCCCGTTGGGATTTATACTGAAATTCAGGGAGGCGGCCGCGCTGGCCGAACCCTGGATACCGATCGACAACGCTCCACCCGAGATCGTCTGGCCGGCTACGGGAACCTGAATGGTTATTGAAGAGTTCGGCCCCAGAGAACTCACCACCTGGTTGTTGGCCAGCATGGAAACGTTCAGGCCGGTAATAGTCCCACTGGAACTATTGGTGATGGTAACCGGCATGGCCGGGGAGCCCGCATCAAAGGTAACCGTCGCAATATAGGGTGTCAGGGGAACCGTTGCAGGAATGTTGAAACTATTCGCGGGAACGGGAACCGTCACGGAATAAGCGGCGGCATTGGAAATCTGGATGGGACCGAGCCGGGGATGATAGGTCTGCGACGCCATCGAATCCTGATGCACATCGTAGGAGATGGTGTCATTCTGAAGGATGGACAGTGAAACCGTATCTCCGGGAACCGTATCGGTAATGAGACGATTGGGATTGGTGGTATCGTAGTAAACCCCGGTGTCCTTCGGACTTCTGCCGGAGCCTATAACGGTAATGTTCTGGCCGTTGATCTGGGTAAACAGGCCCGTCATTTGCTGGCCGATAAAGAATGAATCGTTCGTCAGCGGTACGTCGATAACCGATTGCCATCGCAGGTTGTTCTGAGTGGCTGGATTGCTGCACTGCCAGAGCATGATAAAGCAGGCGACAAGTAGAAGCGAGCCTGCGAGTTTCCATCCGAGTTTATTGACGGCTTTCACGGCACGTCTCCTTTCAAAAATGAAAGATTCGATCTTTGGCTGTCTGAATGACGGTATGAAGC
Source organism: uncultured Fibrobacteraceae bacterium (assembly GCA_964651515.1). Lineage (GTDB taxonomy): Bacteria > Fibrobacterota > Chitinivibrionia > Chitinivibrionales > Chitinispirillaceae > BOG-1184. Next base: position 15,660 of record CAZYYB010000030.1, on the reverse strand, counting down.
TCCCCCACAAAAATAGTAATGATGAGTATTATAATTTTCGCAAAATTTAAAAGCAAATGAAAACGATGCCGCGACGCTCCGCCGATGCCGGAAAGTTCCCCGTTCATCGTCCGGGGCGGGCTCCGGAATGGTATTCCTTAACGGCTCTTGATCCATATCAAGGCGGTTTCGAGTTTATACATCTATATTGCTTGCAGACGTCGAACGGATCGGGGCGTTTATCGGCCGACCGTCGAAAACTTTACCCTAACGGAGGAGTGTACCATGAAAATGTTTTGCAATCAGTGCGAACAGACCGCGCGCGGCGTTGGATGCGATATCCGGGGGGTATGCGGCAAAGCACCCGAGGTCGCCTCACTGCTGGATATCCTCATCTACCAGCTCAAGGGCATCGGGTACCTGGCGCATAAGGCACGGGCTCTCGGCGCGACCGACGAACGGATCGACCGTCACACGATCGAGGCGCTGTTCACCACGGTTACCAATGTGAACTTCAGCACCGAGCGGCTCGAAAAACTGGTGTCAAAGGGCGAAGAAATGCGCTCCGCCGCGGTTGCTTTGTATTCGGCGGCTGCGACGGCGGCGGCGCTTCCCCTTAACGAAGCGGATTGGCCCGCGGCGGCCCGCGGCACGCCGGCGATCGATGCGGACAACCTCGCCGATATCGTCGGCATCCTGGCCGGCACTGAGGATCAGGATCTCCGATCGCTCCGGCTTCTATTACTCTTCGGGATCAAGGGCATTGCGGCGTATGCCGATCATGCGCTCCTCCTCGGCGAAAAAGACGATGCCCTTTTCGCCTTCATGCACGAGGCTCTTGCCGCACTGAGCGATCCGACGGCGACGCTGCAATCGATGGTCGCCCTCGTTCTCGCATGCGGCACAGCCGCGGTTTCCTGCATGGCACTCCTGGATAAAGCGCATACCGCCCGCTTCGGCAATCCCGTACCGACGAGCGTGCGGACCGGGCTCCAGGGCGGACCTTCCATCGTCGTCAGCGGCCACGACCTGCTCGACCTCGAAGAGCTGCTCAAGCAGACGGCCGGGAGAGGGGTAATGGTCTATACCCACGGTGAAATGCTGCCCGCGCACGGGTATCCCGGCCTTTCGAAGTATCCGCACCTTGCCGGACATTTCGGTACCGCATGGCAGAACCAGCAGAGGGAGTTCGACGGCGTACCGGCCGCATTTCTCTTCACGACCAACTGCATCCAGAAGCCGCTCGACGGCTACCGGGACCGGGTATTCACCGCCGGACTCGTCGCATTCCCCGGCGTCGTTCATGTTGAAAATCGCAATTTCGAACCGGTTATCCGGCGAGCGCTTGAACTTTCCGGCGGCGAGCCGAAGAGCGGACCCGCACTCCTCACCGGATGCGGTCACCACGCCGTCCTGTCGCTGGCGGAAAAAGTCATCGCCCTGGTTAACACCGGAAAAATCAGGCGATTCCTGGTCATCGGCGGCTGCGACGGCGCAAAACCCGGCCGCAACTACTACACCGACCTCGCCGACGCCGTTCCCGCCGATTGCGTCATCATCACCCTCGCCTGCGGCAAATTTCGCTTCAACGGCCATGATTTCGGCACGATCGACGGCATCCCGCGCCTGCTCGATGCGGGGCAGTGCAACGATGCCCACTCGGTCATCACCGTGGCCCAGGCATTGGCATCGGCTTTTAAATGCGGTTTAAACGATCTCCCGGTCTCGATCATTCTCTCATGGTATGAGCAGAAAGCGGTGGCGGTCCTCCTCGCCCTTCTTTCGCTCGGATTCAAGGGAATCCGGATCGGGCCCAGCCTTCCCGCATTCCTGACGCCGAATGTTTTGAAGGTGCTGGTCGACGCCTTCGACCTCAAACCCATCGGCACCGCGCAGGAGGATCTGGCAAAGATTATGGGGAATTCGCAGGGATAACGACAGGGCGCCGGACGCTGAACGTCGTCCGGCGCCTATTCACGAAAATGTTCGACCCGGTAGCGTTTTACCGTCGAACTCTTCCACCCGTCGCGCTCCATCCCGGCCTTGAGCGAAAGATGCTCCAGAAATTGAACCGGATCGGGCAGCTGCTCCCACACCTGCGGCAGAAAGGTTGCCTGGTGTGGCCCGCCCTGCAAAATAATGCCGTCGACCTTTGGAACGATTTTCGACAGCAGATCGGCGGGATCCCGGTACCCGATGCCGACCGGTTGCGAAAGAACCGATACTTCAATGGTTATCGAGGGGAGTTCATCCGGAGAGACCTGCGGGAAGCGGGGATCGGCCAGGGCCGCATTCCGGGCATTTTCCATGACCGCCCTGTAGAGCGGCATAATCGGCTCGATGTAGCCGATGCAGCCGCGCAGCTCACCGTGGATCGTCAGTGTTACGAAGCACCCGCTCTGCTCGCCCGACGGGAGCGGAAAATCCCGCGGTGACGGAAGTTCGCTGCTCCGAACCGACGCTTCGAGACTCCGCCTGGCCAGCCTGAGCAGATAGCCTTTGACCTCATCGGTCAAAATGCCGGTCGTGGCGGGCGCGGGAGCGTGTGTGCCGCAATAGGCGATCGACGCGTAACCGACTACCCGATCGGGTCCGAATGCAGGCGATGTGTCGAAGGAGGTCCTGCTGTCGAGCAGCTGCGGTTCGAGACCCATTCTTCCGGCAAGTACCATGGCAACCCGAATCGGCAACTCCCCGCAGGCATCGATCGTCCCATCGGTGTTACCGGACAGAATGGCTGCAATGCTCTCGTCGTCCCGAGCCCTCGCCTCCCGGTGAGAAAGGTAATGGGAGAGATCCGAAGAGACGACAACGACGGTTTGCCGGTCGATCAGCGGAAAGATGCAATCGGCCGCCTGCCCGGGGTCGAGCTGCGATACCAGAAGCGGAACTATGGTGAAGGCCCGAAGCCGCGCCTGCAAAAAGGGAAGCTGCACCTCGAGACAGTGCTCCGGCGCATGGGCACGGTCGTCGATAGAGGTTGTCGGAGCGTCCAGGAGAGCGCGGACCCGCTCCCGGTCGAGCGGCACCCTGCCGAGCGGCGTTTCGAACCACGTCGCCGAAGAGGCCGCGATGCCTTGAACCGGAACATAGTGCGGCGGTCCCAGAAGGATAACGGTCCGGACGGCGGGGTCGATCGTCGCATACCCGAACCCTGCAACCGGCCCGGAAAACTGATACCCGGCATGGGGGCAGATGATTATTCCGGGCGCGCGGTCGAGTTCATGACCGGCGGCAATGAACCCATTCACCATCGTCTTCAGGGTTCCGGACACTGCCGGGTAAAACCGCCCCGCGACGGCGGCTTGTCTTCCCGCTTCCTCCGAACCCTTCGCAGCCGACTGCAAGACGGTCATAACTCTACTCCCGCTATTGATTTTTCCGGGGAGCGGACGGGCTACGCAATCCCGAACCCTGCATGGCGAATGCGCCCGCCTGCCGCCGGGGGCAACGAATAAAGGTTATTCACTGCAATATACTCCCGGACCGATTCAGGAACCAGATGGCGGCACCGGTAGCCTTTGGCAAGATAGGTTCGCAAGGCGGTGGCACTTATTCCCCATTCCGGAGAGGGGAAACGAATGAAGGTGCCGCCGGCGAGCGACGGAGGAAGCGAAAGCGAATGACCGGGGCGGTGAGCAATGCAGAAAACAACCAGGCGCAGGAGCTCCCGATACCGGTACCAGGTTTCTATCTCCCGCAGATTGTCGGACCCGACGATGAAATAGAACGGCGTCCGGGGAAATGCCCGTCGTAGTTTTTGCATCGTGTCGAAAGTATAGGAGGGGCCGGTCCGGTGCATCTCGTCCTCCCTGACTTCGAAGGAGGGCTCGGAGGCCACGGCCCGGCGCAGCATCGCAAGCCGGTGCGGCGCGGATGCTCCGGGAAACGGCTTATGGGGCGGATTGCCCGAGGGAATGAAGAGTACGCCCGATAATTTGAAAAAGTCAACCGCCAGGGTTGCAATCGCGAGATGACCGTTGTGGACGGGATCGAAGGTCCCGCCGAGCACACCCCACGGAGCGGTCTCCTCGCCGACACCGGGAGGCGAAACGCTCGCCGCCGGACGGTCACTCTTTGCAGCGGGTGAGCAGTTCCCGGATCTTTGCGGCGATCTCCCCGGTGTTTTCCTGGGCTGCGAGCTCATCGAGCACCTCTTTGGCTTCGGCTTTCCGGTTGAGTTCTATCATCAGCTGCCCCATATTGAGCCGCGCCTGTGTTCCCAGGTCCGAGGCGGGGTAATCCTGAAGAAAGGCCTTATAATAAATAATCGCCGCTTCCTTCCGATCGTTTTTCTGATAAAACCTGGCGACGTCGAACTCTTTCTCCGCAAGCCGTTCCACCGTTGCTTTAAGGTATTTCGCGGCGCTGTCGGCATAGGGAGAGGAGGGGAAATTCTCGAGGAAATCCTTGAAGACCCGCTGTGCCTCTCCCATTTCCCCCTGGTCGCGATCGATCGACCGCGACGACTTCAAGACGCAATAGCCGATTCGGAAACGGGACTCGTCGAGGAACGGGGAACGCGGAAAATCCTGCGTCAGCCGGGTGAATTCGACCTTCGCCTCGGGATAGAAATTCATCTGCATGAGACACATGGCAAGATAGTACTGCGCGGTATCCATCATCTCGCTGCCGCCGCACTTGTCTTTAATATCGTCGAGAAGGTTCTTCGCACGGTTTAATTTTCCGGCATGGTAGTCTTGTATCGCTTTCGCCATGTGTAAAGAGCAGAGCGCCCGCTGCGACATATTCGGCCGCTTCGTCCCCGCACAGGAGACGCCTGCCGCCGCAGCAGCGATGCAACACCATACCCGTAACCGATTTCTTTTCATTCCGCTGCCTTCAGGGCACCCTGACACTTCATTGTATACCGGGGGACCGCTTCAAAAGGATAAATTCTTTAAGCAACAAAAATAGAACATGCCTCCCTGTCGTGCGAGGAAGACCGTGCCCGGAGATGAGGGGCGATTGTATTTTTAATTGCCGGCAGGGTTTGTGCCGAAACCACACCGGCGTCATTTATCTGAAACGAGGGACTAGTCGAATCCATGCAACGAATGTTTCTGCACAGCAAAATTAGAGACATCCGACTTACCGCCGTCCGCCCGGATTACGAAGGAAGCATCACCATCGATGGAGAGTATCTCGCAAAAGCCGGCATCCTGCCCTACGAAGAGGTTCATGTCCTGAATCTGTCGTCCGGGGCGCGGATCGTGACCTATGCGATAACCGGGACCACCGGTTCGGGGTGCGTCGAACTCAACGGGCCGGCAGCTCGTCTGGGCATTCCGGGAGATGAAATCATGGTGCTCACCTACGCGCTCCTCGATGAAACGGAACTAGAACGGCACACGCCGACCATCATTTCCATCAATCCCTCCCGACAGAACCGGTGAACGGAACAAAGACAGCGGAAAAATCTGCGGAAACGTCGCCGAGAAATTTGCTCATTTTTTCAATTATCGGGATGATTCTTCTGTCGGCGATCATTCTGGGCAAAGTCCGTCAACATCAGGGCGGGCCGCATGAACGCGCGGCCGGAACCGTGTCGCTCTCGGTCCCCTTTCTCGGGCCGGTCCAGGTGCTGAACGGATGCGGCGCGGTCGGGGCCGGCGACCGGATGGCCGACTTTCTGCGCGCGAGAAAATTCGATGTCAAGAACATCGGCAATGCACCGGAAAAAAATTACCCCTACACGCTCGTTATTTCGCGATTGAAGGATACGACCATCGCACATCAGATTCACGATTCGCTGCATGCAGGCGCGTGCATGCTGCTGCGCAATGGGGACACAACCTATACGGTCACCGTCATCATCGGTGCAGACTACTCCGACTACAAAGAGAGAATCCAGTGAAAAAAAAATCACGACAGCCCCTTGCGGGGACGCAGCTGGTCGAAGCCATCGTTTCCGCGGCGCAGGATAAATTGGCCGAAGAGATCACCGTCCTCGATCTGCGCGAAGCGGAGGCCATGGCGGACTACTTCATCATCTGCGGAGGCGAAACCGATGTCCAGAACCGTGCCATCGGCGATGCGATTGTCGATACCTGCGCCGAACTGGGGACAAAACCGTGGCACTGCGAAGGCGAGATCGAGGGACGATGGGTGCTCCTCGATTATTCCGATGTGGTGGTCCACATCATGCTGCCGAATCTCCGGACCTACTATAACCTCGAAACGATGTGGGCAAAGGGGAAACGGATAGAGTAGGCTTATCGGTTTTTGAAGTGCTCGGCCAGCGTGTTGAGCTGTCCCTGGGACGGACGGACGCGGGGTGCACGCTTTCCGAGGTTTTTCATCGAGAGCGAGATACGCCGTTTTTTGGCGTCTACCTTGAGAACCCGCACATCGACCTTATCGTGAAGCGCCACCACCTGCTCGGGCGACTCGACATACTCGTCCGCAAGCTGGGAAATATGGACAAGGCCGTCACAAACGGCGTTAATGTTGATAAAAACGCCGAACGGGGTGATGTTGGTGACTTTTCCCGAAATGATCGAGCCCTCTTTGAGTTCGGCCAGCTTCAACTTGCGCTTCGCCTTCTGAAGCGACGGCCCCGCCGGACGGATGGAGGCCCGAAGTTGCGGGATCAGTTTTTTCTCGATATAAATTTTGCGGATAAAGTCTTCGGTCGCGAATGATCGGAGCATATCCGGCTCGTTCATGATGGTATCGAGGGAGACGCTGATCTGCTCCCCGGCCTCTTCGAGCCACCCGTAGTGATCCGGGTGAACGAGGGATCGGTCGCGGATATCCTCGCTCGCCGGCGTTACGACGAAACCGGCAATGTTCCTGAATATGACCTCGGTCATGCCCGGAACCTTCAGGAGGGCGTTCTTGGAGGCAATGGGCTCCTGCGCATCTGCGGTTCGGATATTCTGCAGGACTTCGGCGGACATGCAGGACAGGCGTGCAATCGGCGAATCGACGATATCCTTGACAACAACACCCTGGTGCAGGGCGGAATCGGTAAGGATACGGTCGATGATGGTCATGAACTGTTCGCGCCCCACCGCCCGCTGAAGCGGATGTACCAGATAGAAATCGACGCCGACGTGCGGAATGAGCGTGATCGGCTTGAGACACATGAGCGCAATACCATAGAGCTTGCGCATGTCCTCATCGAGGAGTGTGTCGAATTTTTTCGTCACCCACTCCGATTCGCAGGGGTTGCGATCGGCCGGATCGGTTACGCTCCTGGACGTGGGCACCGGCGCTTCGTTCTCCGCGGCCGGAGGAATAATCCGGGAAAGCGCGGCTTCCGCCATCTCGGCCTGTTCATTGTCGACGACAATAATTTCCGAAGGACGGTGGCGCAGGAAAAACTGCCGAATACGGTCGTAGGAGGCAATACTGCCGTCGGCGGCACGTTTTTCGGACGTTGCGCCGAGCAGATCCCCCCGGCCGCTGGTCACGAGAAACAGCATCTGCTTCGCCGGCGAAGCGTCGACGATGCAGAACGTCCCGCGCTTCTCCTCTTCGGCAAACTTTTTTTCGATTTCCGGAACCATCCGCGCAGCGATGCCGACCCAGGCCTCGTTCAGCAAGCGGATTTTAACGTCGCGTTCGATGATCGGCTGGAGCAGGCGTTGCCAGCTGTCATCGATGATTTCGCACAGGAGATCGAACCCGCTGAAATCAGGATTTTGAATAAAATGGTGGCGAAGGAGTTCGGTAATCCGGAAAAGCTGTACTCCGAGCCGGCATCGCACCGACTTCTCCTCTTCGGCCGCCAGCAACGTCAGAATATCTTCTTTGGTAAGTTCGGCGAGGAGCAGTTCCTTCTGGACGTACCGTGAAAAACGCGGATCCTGCCGATTCTTCGGGGTGACTTCGAAAAAACCGTCCTCATAGGCAAAGTCCCGCACCATGGAACGTATCGTATCATCGTACGCCAGCCGTTCGGCGAGGACATCCTTCACCCCCTGCATGACATCGGCGGTGGTTTTAAGCGAAGGATCCTTGCCGATATACTGTTCTGCGAGATCTTCGATCGATTGGCTCTGTTCCTCCTGGCGGGCGATGAGATCGGCGAGCGGCTCCAGGCCTTTTTTTACGGCAAGCTGTCCTCTGCTTCGCGGATTGGGGCGAAGCGGCAACAGCATGTCGTCGAGATCGAATGCATCGGCGGAAAGATTGACGCGCTTCTCGATGGACGGAGTGATCTGGTTGGCCTTCTTGAGCGCATTCAGAACGCGCTTCTTTTTCGAAGCAAGCTCTTCCATGCTCTGCAGGAAGTCGACGATCTCCCAGAGTACCGCAATGGGCAGCTCGACGGCAACCTCGGGCAGATACTCGGCCAGGTAATACGGCGTGTCACCCTTTTGGAAACTGTCGCAGATGAGTTCAGACAAGGGCGCTGAAATATTCCACTTCTCGGATACTTGCTTAGCGAATTCTATCATGAGGCCCGAACTATAGGAGGATAATTAATTGCTACCGGATGGAGAAAATAAAATATGCCCGCTCCGGAGGCAACAAAACTTTTCAGGGGATCCCGAACGGCACGCCGAACATCCCGGAAGAGGGGCTGAAACGAAAGAAGCGAAGAGGCTGTTTCCAACCCCTTCGCTTCGACATTCCCGAATACATTTCCGACTGATAGCTACTTTTTCTTCTTTTTTGCCGCCGCCGCCGGCTTTTTCTTGGCGACTACCTTCTTTTTTGCTGCCACTTCGCTACCTCCTTGAGGAAGGAAATGAGGGTGAAAGGATTCGGCCGTCGGCCATCCGGAACATCTTCTGTTCCCGGACCGGCCCGCCGTTTTCAAAGGCGTTTTTTTCGTCTTCGATCCGCCACTACTTAACTTGCAGCAATCAATCGTGACCTGCCAGTTTCACGAGCAACTATAATATTAAACTTTCCACATGGGGAAGTCAACATATTTTTTTAAAATTATTACTTTTGGGGGGCCGCGAAGGCGGAGAGGCGCCCGGAAAACCGTCGTGACTTGACCGAACAAACCACGGATGATCGTTTTCAGGCAAAGTTGGCGCGCCCTTTTTTCAAACCGCGGGCGGCATTCACAAACTCGATCGCATCGTAAGGATCATCCGTCACCTTGATGATTTTCATGTCCCCCGGCGATACATACCCGTGTTCCTCCCGCATGGAGGCATCGAGCCATTTGAGCAGCCCCTGCCAGTACGATTTACCCATAAGAATAAGCGGCAGGGATTCGACCTTCTGCGTCTGCACCAGGGTGAGCGTTTCAAACATCTCATCCATGGTCCCGAACCCGCCCGGCATGATGATGACCGCGGAGGTATACTTGAGAAACATCACCTTCCGGCAAAAAAAGTGCCGGAAACTGAGCATCACCTTCAAATACTTGTTGGGAACCTGCTCAAAAGGCAATTGAATATTGAGCCCGACCGAAATGCCGCCTTCCTGCGCGGCGCCTTTATTGGCAGCCTCCATGATGCCGCCGCCGCCGCCGGTGATGACGCCGTAGCCGTTGCGCGCCGCGAGACGGCCCAGTGCAACCCCCATTTTGTAATAGGGATGATTTTTACGCGTTCGGGCGGAGCCGAAAACCGTCACGCACGGCCCGAGGGTCGAAAGCATTTCGAACCCTTCCACGAATTCCGCCATGATGCGGAAGAGACGCCAGGTATCTTCCTGCTGAACGCCATTCGAACCGTTATGGTTGCCGCCGGGCATGGGTCTTCGCTCCGATCTTTATTGCCGTACAGAAAAAAGGGGCTTCGCCGGCGCCTCACCGGGATTAAAATTGGAAGATATATCGAATCGAATTTGCCGTGCAAGAAGCATCCGGCATAATGATAGCATAAAAATCGGCGGCAGGCAAAGCAGTGAAGTATTTTAAAAATGCAGAGTAAGAATCGTAAAAATGAACCCCGCCCGTATCGCCCAAGTTTATCCGCGTCTCACGCCGTTTCTCGCCGAAGAAGGGGCTCTCTTCCTTTTTGTCGATACCGGATCCCAGAAAGCATACCTGTGCCGGAGGACGGCCATTACCGCTTCGTTCGAGATAGCAACCTCCTCGCGGGGAATCGGCAGTCGCTCGGGCTCCTTCAAAACGCCCCCCGGTATCCATCGTATCAGGGAAAAAATCGGCGCCGGAGCTCCCGTCGGCCGCATTTTCCGCGGCCGTGAGGATACCGGGACCGACTGGCGCGGCGAGGAGTGCGGCGAAAGCCTGATTCTCACCCGGATCATGCGGCTCGAAGGGCTCGAAGCCGGCCTGAACAAAGGACCGGGCATCGATTCGTTCGATCGCTTCATCTATCTTCACGGGACAAATAAAGAGGCGGGGATCGGCACGCCGCAGTCGCACGGGTGCATCGAACTTCGCAACCGGGAGTGCGTGGAGCTTTTTGAAGCCGTGAGCGAAGGGACGATCGTCTACATCGATGCCGCAAACCTGCCCATTGACGGCTATCTCTGCTCGCGCATCCATTTCATCGGCATCCTGGGTACCGGTATGAGCGCGGTAGCCCAGTACCTGGCATGGCGGGGCGTCATGGTCTCCGGATCGGACCGGCTTCTTGCAAGCGGGGATGTCGGCGGTATCGGGGACAAGCTGCTCGATCTCGGGTGCACTCTTTTTCCGCAGGACGGTTCCGGCATCGTTGCCTCGACCGACGCCGTCTGCGTATCCACCGCGATCGAAGAGTCGAACCCGGATATCATTGCGGCACGGGAACGGAATATTCCGATCTTTCACCGGTCGGATATCCTGGCCGCGGTCATCGATTCAAAAAAAACCATCGCCGTGGCCGGTACGAGCGGCAAGTCAACCGTGACGGCCATGATTTTCGAATTTCTCACCGCCTGCGGCAAGGCGCCCTCGCTTATCAGCGGGGCACCGGTTCGCCGCCTCGAAAACAACGGTCTCATCGGCAACGCCTATTTCGGAACCTCGGAGCTTCTGGTGATCGAGGCGGACGAGAGCGACGGCACCCTGGTCAAGTACCGTCCGGCGGCGACCGTTTTCCTGAATATCTCCCGTGATCACAAGGATGTCGAGGACGTTACCGCGCTCTTCGCAACGCTGGCGGCACGATCGGGCTGGAGCGCCGCCAATGCCGACGATGCCGCTCTCGACCGGCTTCCGGTAACCTTGCGCTTCGGCAGCAGACTGCCCGGACGCGCCGTCGCCTCGTGGAAACCCGACGCCGTCGAACTCGAACCGACCGCCATCACGGTCCGCTATCGGGGCAGGGCGATGCGGCTGCCGCTTCCCGGCGCGCATAATGCGGAAAACCTGTGTGCGGCACTGTGCGTATGCGAGCACTTCGGCTGCACGCCCGACGATCTCTCGAAGGTAACCGGGAGCTTCCAGGGAGTCGCGAGACGTTTTTCGGTGGTCCGTACGACTACCGGCATTTATATCGTCGACGACTTTGCGCACAATCCGGCGAAAATAGCCGCCGCGGTGGCCGCGGCCCGCGGACTCTCCCGCCGCATCGTGGCAATTTATCAGCCGCATGGATTCGGGCCGACCAGGTTTCTCCGGGACGATTATATCGCCGCCTTCCGTACTATTTTCGCTCCCGGGGACGTCCTGCTGCTCCTGCCGATCTACTATGCGGGTGGTACGGTTCGGAGGGATATCGCTTCCGAAGATATCGTCGCCGGGCTCGGGACAGTGCCGTTTGTCGCGGAAACCACGGCAACCCGCGAGGCGCTCCTGGAAAGGGTTGCCGATCTGGCGGCGCCGGGAGATTGCGTCCTGCTCATGGGAGCCAGGGATCCCTCCCTGCCCGTCCTCGCGGAATCAATCGCTCAAAGGCTCGGCGGAGCCGGCGACCGTCGATGCCCGGATGTGCCGGATACGGCGCATACCCGGTAGAAAACTTTTTTGAAGGAAAAATATGGTGCGGCCCGTCTCACAAAAAATCGCCATCCTCTCCCTGGTCATCGGGGCGCTCCTCCCCGGACCCCGGCCCGCGCGGGCCGATTATATCACCGCAACCCGGAGCGTGGGGAAATCGCCCTATGCGATAGCGGTAGATCCGGTGACCAACAAGATCTACGTTGCGAATTATTTCGAGGACAGCGTTTCGATCATCGGCAATGCATCGCTTCAGTCCGTGAAGACCGCAACCGGCCACCTTCCCTGCGCCGTCGCCATCAACCCATTCACCAATAAAATCTACGTCGCCGACTACGGCGGCGGAAGCGTCACGGTCATCGACGGCGCGACGAACCGGGGATCGCCGGTTATCACGGGGAAAGCGCCCTGTGCATTGGCGATCAGCGCCGATTCCAACCTGGTCTATGTCGCCGATTACGGCAGCGACAGCGTTACGATAATAAGCGGTGCCACGAACCAATGCCGTTCAATCGCCTGCGGGCAGAACCCGGCCGATGTCGTGTTCAATACCGCCTCCAACAAGGCGTATGTCGCCAACAGCGGAAGCAACACCGTTACCGTCATCGATAACGCTACCGGCGAAACCCTGTCGATCCCGACCGGCAGCGACCCGACGGCCCTCGCCGTGAACCCTTTTACGAATAAAATCTATGTCGCCAATTATTTCGGGGCCTCGGTCACCGTCATCGACGGCGCCACGGGCCGGACCTCGACCATCGGCACCGGCGCCAATCCGTTTGCCCTGGCGGTCAACCCGGTGACCAATACCGTGTATGTGGCGAATGCCGGAAGCGCCTCGGTCACGATCATTAACGGGGCGACGTCGTCTTCCTCGTCGTTTCCAACCGGCAATAATCCCCAGGCCCTTGCCGTCAATCCCGTCACCGGTAAAATCTACGTCGCCGATTATAACGACAACAACCTCACCATTTATGACGGCGGCAAGGGAACATCGCAAATCCTCCCCACCGGACAAAATCCCTGCGCGCTCGCCCTGAACCCGTTCACCGGCGACATTTTCGTGGCCGACAACGGCGCGAATGCGGTCACCGTGGTCAATGGGTCGAGCTACGACACCGCCTCTTGTGCCGTCGGAACAGGGCCGATCGCCCTGGCCGTCGACCCGGTTTTGAACAAGATCTGCACGGCCAACCGCGGCGGGAGCACGGTATCGGTCGTCGACGGGACGACCGGCAACATTGTTCCGATCGGCCTGCCCGGCCGTCCATCGGCGCTGGCGGTCAATCCGGTTACCGGAAAACTCTATGTCGCATCTGACAGCGTCAATACCGTCACGGTCATTGCGGAGGCAACCGCCGGAATGACCGCAATTGCCGTTGGAAAGCTTCCCTCCGCCCTTGCCATCGATAAAATCCACAACGTCGTCTACGTGCTCAACCGGGGCGACTCGACCGTCACCGCCATAAACGGCGTCTCCAATGCCGCCGCTACCCTTCCGGCAGGCAGGAATCCCGTTGCCCTGGCGGTCAATGAGGTGACCGGCAACCTGTACATCGCCAATTACGACACCACCGGCACGGTCACGGTGATCAATAGTGCAACCGGGCTCTCCCGTACCGATTCCGCCGGCCGCTACCCCGCCGCGATCGCCGTCGACGAGGTCGCCAACGAGATCTACGTGGTGAATGACAGTACCGGCACCGTGACGGTGATCGACGGCGCCTCGGATACCATCGCGGGCTCAATCGGCATCGGCACCGGTCCCCAGGCCATTCTTGTCAATCCGGCCACCCACCAGATCTATATAACCGATGAAGGCAGCAACGACCTCAGGATCATCGGCGGCGGCTCGTACACTGCCGCCTCCATCCCGGTCGGCAACGCGCCTGCCGCCATCGCCGTCAACCCGGTGACGAATCAAATTTTCGTTGCCGACACGGGCGACAGTATTATCACCATCATCGACGGCGCCACAAGCCAGGTAAACACCCTGACGCTCGCCGGTCCATCGGCCGCCGTCGCCATGAACCCGGTCACGAATACGTTCTATTCTATCAACAGGGCGTCCGGAATGTTGTCCTGGATCTCGGCCAACGTCGCGGCATCGGTACGGGTCCGTTGCGCGATCGCTCTCACGAGCCCTCCTTCGGTCGCAGCGGCCGGAGCCTCCCTTGAAGGCACGGCGGTCGATCAGTGGCCCGCACCGGCGGCGACGAGGATCCTTGCGGTGCTCGATGCAACCGGTCTGGACGAGGGAGCATGGAACCTCGCGACCATTCAAAACGGGGGCGGTACCGATTCGACGACCTGGAGCTGGAACTGGGGAGGCACGAACCTCCTCCCCGGCGAAAATTTCATCCGATCCGTCGCTCTCGAATCCAATGCCGCAGCCACGACGATCTGCGGGCTGGGGACCCCTTTTGCCGGCAATGTTTCGGTTTTTCCGATCTATCTTGTGGGTTCGTTCTCTGCGACACGACCGGCGGCACCAAAACGGGCCCTTCCGGGCAGCGTGGTAATCAGTCGCCTGGGCATCGTCTATTCATTGCCGCAGGATGCTTTCGTTTCGGTAACCCTGTTCGATCTCCAGGGCAGGAAAATCAAATCGCTGTGCAATGAGCTTCAGCGGGCGGGGCGGTACCGGATCAATTCCCCCCTTGCCGGCCTCCCGGCGGCGAGGTTTCTGCTGGTTTTCAAGGCCGGGGAGGTTATGCGGGCGAAATTACTGTAGCCACAACTCTAATTTTTAAGGGATACGGCAAAAGGACGGGGCGGGGACGGGGAATACTATCACGGGAGTGCAGCTGAGTTATTTCGGGAAGATGAAAATCCAACAACCACCATTAGCGGCGGTATAGGCGATGAAATCAGTGCGGGTGGCGGACAATCAAAAACTGCTACAGTAAGCGCCGTGGGAGTTTTCAAGGCAATAGGCGCATTTTTCATAAACCTATTTTCGAATAGTGGAACCGAATAGATGGTTTGTCTTCATAAATCTATTCCTCAAAAATTGTTTGCACATGTTGCAAGTGTAATGCCTATATTATTTTATGCGGAGGTACTGCGAGTTTGCTTTGGCTCCGGATTGTTCGTAGCAGAAATTCGAAAAGGTGGGGGTGCCGCCGCACAAGCAATGATCTTATTTCTTTTGGTGACTATAATTTGCATAGTGCCATGCTTAATCTTCCTTCGAATAAATCCTAAAGAGATGATAATTGAGAAGGATAATGAATACGTAAAATTAACAACTTATTATGGACAAAAAATTATTGTAAAAATTTCAAAGGTTCGAATAATATATGCTTATGGAGCTTTATCTAATCCGGCAGATTGGTTTTGGCTTGTTTTTTTTTCAAGATACGGAATTGCGCTAATTGGACGACAACAATATACAAATTCAGATGAATTAATTTCAAAAATAACCCAAAGCAAATGATATTATATGTAAAATACATCTTCTATATGCGATGCGTTTATTACGTTTTGATTAGAGGCACAAACAAGGCAAAGTGATTACTTGTTCCCATAGGTATATTATAATTCAGCGACCGTAAAAAATGACGGAACTTCGATTCGATGGATAAAAGAATTTCCGGGATTTTAAAAGATGAAACGAATCAAGGGACAAAAATTAGAGTGCGCACCTATGAAACATTGTTTTCAGCAGCAAGGATTGTCGGAATTCAGCATCAGCAACAAATGCCTTTTTATTCTTTTCGCCTTCAATCCGACAAATCCGGTAATCCGTGTAATCGTGGCTCATACAAGGGTTAAAGACCACCTGGGATCGACGCGGGCGGTGTGGGCGCCGGATGTGGGCTCGGGGCAGCTTACCGAGGCGACGGGATATTTGCCCTATGGGACGCAGGTACCGA
>CAZYYB010000029.1:0-32100 GCA_964651515.1 uncultured Fibrobacteraceae bacterium | reverse complement strand
TTTATGGCTCCACCCATTGTCAAACGATTTCGCCCACAGAACAGAAACTAATTAACAATGATATGCCCGTATGAATAACCACTGCTATCATCAAATCTGAAGCAAGGGTATATATTTTTCCGAGTCCCGATTAAAACAGGTATGATATATAGAATTTCAGGTGGTTGGATTAGATTTGGAACCGACATTGCAATTGTATCAATATTGATAATACTATCATCCGTTACACGTACTGTATCTAATGGTGCGGTTGGGCCGCTTCCAATTTTTATAATAGCAATTTCACCACCACTTTGAATCACCTGAAAAGATATATTTCCGCAGGCCGTAGTATTTGCACCGGATTCTATATCAGATCGATATATAGTATACTCATATTCCCACCTGTTTCCCACCGATAATTGAGCGAATGAATCGTTCAAGGTATCAACAGCAAGTTTCCCTTGCACTTTATAATTACTATCAGATTGATAAGAGATATCAGCGAGGTTCGGACAATTATTCGAAGGCTGCTTTTCTCCCCAGAAATTACAACAGGCAAATAGTGCGACAAGAATACATGAATAGAGGACTTCCCTCATGATATTTATTCCCCTCGACCCGAAATCCCTGCATCTTATTATCTCAATATAATTTGGGAGTAACTATCTTTTGCCGAATATCTTCATTGCCGCTGCGATTTTTTCCCTGGAATCCCAGGAAATCAACATTACGGGCTAACTTCTGCATTCCATTTGAGCTATCTTTCATACATACTATCGATAGACCTATACCCTTATTTTTCCCAATGTTCCTTTTCTTAACTTTGCCGATACAAATTATGCCGGTACCTAACTTTGAATGGACGATATTTACATCTTCTTGTGTAGATATTCACGATGGATTCCGGAAGCCCCTGGAACCTCGAAACAAGGATTACTCAACACATACGTATTTCCGCCATATTGCACCGTCAATGAATTTACAGTTCCATTATCTGAAATAAGCACTTCGCTTTGTATGGCATTATTAAGGTTAAAGGTATAACAATTATAAATAATTTTGGTCACCTTATACAATTTAGCACGATTAATTGATTGGGATGCATTATTAACTTCAATTATTCCATACTCGGCATCAGTTTGGAATGCGAAATTTGATCCTGTTACAGCCGGTATTACAATATTTTAAGAACTACTCGCGTAATGACAACCTTATTTGGAAAAGCATGAATTCTCACGCCCTCAATATTTCGCCGGAACATCATATTCTCGCTTCTGCCGGGCGGGATATCGCGGGGTGAACCGATTGACGAGCTACGTCGCATACCCGTGGACGTTCGGGCCGGGGAGAAGTAAATCCGAATGAAGGCATGTTTGCAGGTAAATCGAGCCGACGCCGCGAATACTTTTTTGTTTTCTCCGCCAATTTGGCCGGAAAGCGTACGTATTCCACGGCCGATAGAAGTAGTGAAAGCACTTAAAATAAGTGGCTTAACCACTTAAAACGAGAAATCCCCGCATTTTTCCGGCTAATACCCGCACCCCATCCGTGCCGCCTCCATGACCCCCTCCGCCATCGTCGGGTGGGCATGGATCATCCCCGCTATCGCGGCCAGCGGAAGTCGCCGCGTCTTCGCCAGGAGCAGCTCGTGGATGAGCTCGGTGGCATGGGCTCCGACGATGTGCGCGCCGAAAATCTCTTCGCCCGCCGGATCGTGCACAATCTTGACAAAACCGTCGATCTCCCCGGACGCGACCGCCTTCCCCGACGCACGGAATTGGAAGGTCGAGGCGGAGCAGGCGATGCCCCGCTCCGCCGCCCGCTCTTTGGTCAACCCGAAGCTTGCGACCTCGGGCTCGCAGTACACGGCGCTCGGGATTTCGAGCGGATCGATCCGGCTCGCCGCGAGCGGCGAGCCGGCGATATGCGCGGCGGCAATCTCCCCCTCCCGGGAGGCGACATGCGCGAGCTGGGGCGTCGCCACGACGTCGCCGATGGCATACACTCCACGGCAGGACGTTTCTCCGTAGTCGCCGACGCCGATAAAGCCCTTTTCGGGGACGATGCCGATGCGGTCGAGCCCGATATCTTCGGTATTGGCTGCGCGTCCAACGGAAAGGAGCATTTTGTCCGCCGTCAGGAGCGCCCGGTTGCCCCCGATGTCCTCAAGCGTCAAGGCTACCCCGGCCGCATCCCTGTCCATGCCGATGGCGCGCGCGGCGGTGTAGACGGCGATCCCGTGTTTCACAAATGACCTTCGCACCGTTTCTGAAATTTCGGCATCTTCGAGCGGCAGGAGACGGCTCATCATCTCGACCAGGTGCACCTCGACGCCGAACGCGTTCATGATGAAGCTCATCTCGGCGCCGATGGCTCCGCCGCCGAGAACGATGATCTTTTTCGGCAGGGTGTCCAGCATGAGGGCCCCCTCGGAAGAGAGTATCGCCTTCTCATCGAACCGAAATCCGGGCAACTCCCGGGGCCGGGAGCCGGTGGCGATGACGATGTTTGCGGCGCCGATCTCCCTCGTGCCGTCGATCACGACCGTGCGGTCCGACCCGATGGCGCCTCTCCCGGCGATAACGGTAATGCCGTGTTTTTTCATCAGCCAGGCGACGCCCCGGGAGAGCGTGTCCGCCGCCTTCCGCGAAGCGGCGAATACCCGGGAGTAATCGAATTGTGCGAGGTCGATGGCAACGCCGAGCGATTCGAGCACCGTGCGGTTCCGGAAGAGGGAGGCGTGCCGTATGAGCGATTTTGAAGGGATGCACCCCATGTTGAGGCAGACCCCGCCGAGCCGGTCCCGTTCGACGATGGCCACGGATTTTCCGGACTGAGCGCACCGCAGGGCGGCCACATAGCCGCCCGGGCCGCTGCCGATCACGACGACGTCGAATTTTTCTTCAGGGGGCATGCGTGGTCCCATGGATAAGGGGAACCCGGCGGGGGCCGGCTATTAGTAAACCTCTGCTCCGGGAAAGTCGATCAAATAAAAAGAGCCCCCGCATGATCCGGGGGCTCCCTGTTTTCCACATGGTACGTACCGGCGTGTTAAGCGGGAACGATTGCTTCCGCAGGGCAGGCCTGCACGCAGGCGCCGCAGTCCGTACACTTCGCCGGATCGATGATGTAGATCGGGTCGCTCTCGCTGATCGCTTCGACCGGACACTCCGGTACGCAGGTACCGCATGCGAGGCATGCGTCGGTGATTTTGTGTGCCATGAGACCCTCCTTAGGATAGGGGTAAAGTTATGGAATTTTAGGGATAATCGGGATTTATCGGCGCAGGGTTGCACGGCACGCCGACCTCCTCGAAAGACGTGGAAAAATATAAATGATCGTATCGTCTCCGGACCGCAAATTTCACCGGCCGCGATCGGTTCCGGGTCGTTCATCGGAATCGGGCGACACCCGCTCGGCCTGAACCCGTCCCCCGACCTCGTTCATACTATGAAGCAGGGTCCGCGCCGCCCGCTCCCAGGTAAATTTTTGCAGGGCCGCACCCCTCTCTTTGAGGTAGTTCCGGCGCTCGAAATCCGGCTCGTAGACATCTTTGATGGCGGCCGCGATGCTCTCCGGACTCTCCGGATCGAAGTAAATCGCGTTGTCCCCGGCAACTTCGCGCATAACCGTACCGTGCGAGGTGAGTACCAGACAGTCGAGCGACAGGGCTTCGAGGACCGGCAACCCGAACCCCTCATACAGGGAGGGGTAGACCAGCGCCTTGCAGGTGAGGTACTCGTGCTTGAGCTCCTCTTCGGAGAGATAGCCGAGGAAAAGGATATCCTCCCGCATTCCGGAGGAATCGATGAGGGCATGGAGTGTCCGGTTTTTCCAGCCCGCCGGACCGGCGAGGTGAAGCGGAATCTTCAGCCCATGCCCGGCGCGGAGAATTTGCAGCGCCCGGATGAGCCGCTCCAGATTTTTCCTGGGTTCGAGGTTTCCCGCGAAAAACAGAAAATTCCCGCGCCCGCCCCCGGTGTACCCCTGCGGAGGAATCCACCCCGGACCCCCGTCATAGACCGGCCGGATTGTTTTCCCGTGCAGAAGCTCCGGATAGGTTTGCTCCAGCTCGTGCGCAATAAAATCGGACACCGGCAGAAGAACCGCCGATCGCCGGATCGCCAGGGGAAAGAGATATTTCTGAATCAGGCGATTGGACCAGACGCAGGTTCGCGGATAATGCAGACAGGCGAAGTCGTGGACCGTCGAGATCACCGCGATGCTTTTGGGCAGGAGTATCGGGCACATCTGCTCCGGAGCCCAGAGGAGGTCGACCGCATGCCGTTGAAGCAGGCGCGGCAGAACCATCTGCTGCCAGGCGATGCCCGGCAGCCGCCACGGCGTAACGATTTTCCGCCACCGGGGGTTCGACACGGCATAATCGGAAGGCGCGCATGAAAAGAGGAGATAGTCGTTTTCCCGGTCGAGCTCCTGCAACAGGTCGAGAATCGACCGCAGGTAACGGGCAATGCCCGTGGTGCCGTTTTTAAACGCCTTGATATCGATCCCGATGCGCATTACCCGTTCCCCCGTTCGGGGAGGATTTTTCTGTCGCGAAGATAGTGCAGGAAATCGGCGACTATCGACCGCCATGAAAAATGCTCCTCGATGAACCGCCGCCCCCCGGCCTTTCCGTCGCCCGGATTCGATAGTAAAAAGGCAAGACGTCGTTCCATATGTTCGAGATCCTGTTCGACATACGCCTGGTTCGAAAACAGGCCGGCATCGCCGCAATCGTTGCATACGACCTGGAGCCCGCAGGCGAGATACTCCCGGATTTTGAGGATGGCACGGCAGTCATTGACAAGGGATTTCCTCATGTAATTCAGCCCGATACCGTGGCGGGCCGTCAGGCGGGGAACCTCGGCGTGCGGGACCCGTCCCGTAAAGATCACTCGCTGCGATAGTCCCATCTCACGGGTTTTCGCCTCGAACCGGGCTCGCCGCATGCCGTCGCCGACGATCGTTACGGTCGCCGCGGGGAAGCGCGCCAGCACCCTGCCGAGCAGGGGCAGGAGATCGTCAAGGTCCGACGTAATGCCGAGCGTCGCAACGTAAATGATTGAGGCATCGCGTTTCGCATCCGCCGCTCCCGCTGTCGCGGGCATTTTCAGGAATTCATCCGACACCCCCTGGGCCAGGTAGTAGAGCCGCCTGCCGGGCAGCCTCAAGCGGTTTTTGCAGTAACCCATCAGCGCCGGCGTATGGCAGGTGACGACCGGAAAAAAACGCGGGAAAAACCTGAAGAAAAATTCGGCAATCGTCCTCTTCATGCCGGGCTTCAGGTATTCGTAATCGAGGTCGTCGATATCCAGGATGATTTTCTTGCCCATGAGCCGGGCCAGAAGGGCGGCGCAGCAGTTGTTGGGCGCAGGCTTGAGAGCGTAAAAAATGCGGCAATCGAGATGGCGAAGCAGCAGGGCGACGGTAAAAACCGTCGAAAAAAGGATATCGAGGGGAAGCGGCGAAAATGTCCTGCTCGGGCTGTAGGTAATGCCGTCAACCTGAAAGAGGGGCTTCGTGCCGGCCGCATGGCGGTCGGTATAGACGACGGTAAACCCCTGCGCCCTGAACTGCGCCGCGAGGTTCCAGAACCGGACGGCGCTCCCGCTTGCACTTGTAAATGGTGAGGCGAGGAGGATCTTCATGCGGGATTTATTTGGTCACGAGGACGCCGGCTTTCCGCAGACTCTGCGAAAAATTTCCCCACGACCGGAACATCCGCAGGAACATCATCCACAGGTAAACGGGGCGCCGGTAGTACCGCCGGTAAAAAGAGCCGAGATAGTCGTTGAGTGCGGCGTTGGTAAGGTGCGGGAGCTCGACCGAGGAGTGATGAACGCTGTCGTGGGCCTCCCAGTCGTGGGAGAGGAAACAGTGATTTTCCTCCAGCACCGTGTAATAATCGGTCCCCGGGAGCGGCGTCGGCACCGATACCTGGGTAAATTCGGCGTTCAATTCAAAGGCAAAGTTGATGGTTTCCTCGACCGTATGCGGCGTGTCCCAGAAAAAACCGAGCATCACGCAGTTGAGGACGTCGAGACCGTGTTTTTTTGCGATGCGGACGCCCCGGCGCAATTCGTCCTTCGTGGTATTCTTCCGGATTTTGTCCAGGACCTCCTGGTTGCCGGATTCGATGCCGAAGAGAACCATCCGGCAACCGGCTTTTTTAAGCCAGCGGGCTTCCTCGTCAGTAAAGAGCTTCGGCCGGCACTGGGTGGAAAAGGTAAAATCGAGCTTTTCCGCGACGAGAAGCTTGCAGATTTCGATGACCCGACCGGTATCGATATCGAAGGTATCGTCGTCGATCCGGATCTCTCGGACGCCCAGGTCGTTGACCAGGTATTTGATCTCCCGCACGACCCGGGAGGGCGACATGGCGCGGTATTTGTGGCTGTAAATCGTCTGGGGATAGCTGCAATAGATGCACAGGAACGGGCAGCCGCGGGAGGTGATCATGGTCGCGGCGGGAAAGGCGATAAAAACGCTCTCGTAAAACTTGCTCAAATCGAGCAGATCGTAGGCCGGGATCGGCAGGGCGTCGAGGTCGTCGATTTCCGGACGGTTCGGATTGACCGTCGCCTCTCCCCTTTCGTTTTTCCAGGTCAGTCCGGGTATGCCGGAGAGCGGCGCTTTTTCCAGGAGTGCGCGCAGAAGTTCGAGAACGGCATAGTCCCACTCCTTGCGGAGAATGAAATCGACGCACTCCCGTGATATTTCGCTCTGGTGGAGCGCCGTGACGAACGGTCCGACCCATATGACAAACGCACCGGCCTTTTTCGCCGCCGCGCTTACCGCATCGGCCGCCGCGGCATTGATGTGCTCTTTCATGATGACGATAGCGAACGGCCGCGACGCCGACAGTGCCGTTCCGGTCGCGGTACAATCGAGCCGCAGGGTCGGGCAGTGAAGGTATTCCACTTCAAACCCGTTGTCCCGCAACACGGCGGCGCTGGAAAGATTCTGGTAGCTGTAGGTCTGTTCGCCGGTCTCGTTGAGGCAGGGATGACGCCTCCCCGCCTTCGAAATTTTTGAATCGGCGGTCCAGGCAAGCGTCGGGGGCGGTTCGATGAAAATCACTTTGGGCATAGAGGTAAAATACCCGAAAACAGGTCGAAAATGCCACAGCGGTTTAAAATCGCCCGGCGGTACCGCGCAACGTGCCGTTATGTAGCGGATGCTCTTCAGGACCGGTGCAATAACCTATTTTTCGCATCGCCTCTCCGGAAGTTTTTCTCCTTTTTCGCCCTCTCGAAGCGGGACGCGACCATGATCGGTACGGTACGGACACCCCTGTCGCTCGAAGAAACCGGCCTCGAACCCTATCGCACGCTGCGGCGTCCGATCGATCATCGCCGGGAGGGGCTTTTCGTCGCCGAGGGCGAAAAGGTCGTGCGCCGCCTCCTGGGGAGTTCGATCCGGCTGCTCTCGATGCTCATGACCGATCCGCTTCTGGACCGGTACCGCTCCCTGGTGGAAAAACGGAAGGAACCGATCGACCTTTTCATCGCCGAAAAAAAACTTCTGGAAGGGATCGTCGGTTTTGAGTGCCACCAGGGCATCATGGCCGTGGGCATGGTGCCGCCGCCGACAACGCTTGAAGCGACGATCGCCGCTTCGCCGCTCCCGCGCATACTGGTCGCGACCGATCACCTGACCAGCGCGGAAAACACCGGTGTGGTTGCGCGCAATTGCGCCGCATTCGGCGCTTGCGCTCTTCTGGCGGGAGAGACCTCGGCCGATCCCTGGCTGCGGCGGTCGGTTCGCAACTCCATGGGAACGATTTTCAAACTGCCGGTACTCTATGCCGAAAACCTGGCCGATTCCCTGCGAACCCTGCGGAAGAGTTTCGGCTTCCGGGTGTTTGCGGCACATCCGCGTCGGGGCAGCGTACCCCTCTTCGAGGCGGATTTCAGCGGTGACTCCTGCATCGTGCTCGGCAGCGAGGGCGAGGGGATCTCACCGGCCGTGCTGGATGCCTGCGACGAGGCGATTGCTATTCCCATGGCCGAGGGCATCGACTCGCTCAATGTCGCCTGCGCAAGCGCGGCGATACTCTATGAAGCGGTGCGCCGCCGATCGGTTCCGGCGCGCAATGGCTGCACCGGCCCGGCATGAATAATATTATGCCAGGTAGTTTCAGGCTCCCTGCGGGCGAAAGAGGCACTGATCGAATGGAAGCCGGGCACAAGAACAAGTCGCTCGCCGATGAGTTTGATAAGGTTCAGCTGCTTCTCGCGGAAAAGCGCACTATTTTATCGCTGCTCCGGACCGGGATTGCGCTTCTGACGCTCCCGCTTTCGGTGGCAAGCGTCCTGATCGCCACGTCGCATTACTATGATTCGTCAAAAATACTGTACCTGCTCGTTCCGGTATTATCGATCAGCATCGTTCTTCTGATCCTGGGCGGCTGGATCGTGGCCCACTCGTTCAGGAAATACCGGGCGCTGGACCTGAAAGTACGCCATGTCAAGATCGGCCACGACGAGCTGAAGGATCTCATCACCTGACCGGCTGCCGCGTCACCCCCGTACCCTATGGAAACTTCCCCGATGAAAAAAGTTCTCGTCTACACCGACGGCGCCTGTTCCGGAAACCCGGGGCCCGGCGGCTACGGCGCCATCCTCCGCTGCAACGGGAGCGAAAAAGAGCTCTCCGGCGGGTTCCGTAACACGACCAATAACCGGATGGAGATCATGGGAGCCGTGGCGGCGCTCGAAGCGCTGCGCGAGCCCTGCGAGGTGACCCTTATCACCGATTCGCAATATCTCGTCAACTCGATCGAAAAACGGTGGGTTTTCGGCTGGAAGGCGCGCGGCTGGCGGCGTGGAAAAAACGAGCCGGTACTGAATGTCGACCTCTGGAAACGGCTGTTGCCGCTCCTTGAGCGCCACCGGGTGACCTTTCAGTGGGTCAGGGGACACGCCGGGCATGCGGAGAACGAGCGATGCGATACGCTCGCGGTCGCGGCGGCGCAGGCGAAAGATCTTCCCGAAGATGTACGGAATTGACCGCGATTGCCGAAGAGCGATAGTCGCCGGTATCAGCGGATCAATCCAAATTTTCCATCGATCGCCATCTCGCCGGCCGAGACTTTATATAAATAAGCTCCCGGTTTCAGCGAGCCGACATTGCAGGACAGCACATTGCCGTTCCCCGCGGCGATTGAAAAGGTCTTTGAAAAAACCGCCCGCCCTGCCACATCGAAAATGCAAAGAGTGATTTTTCCGGCACTATGTTCGTTAACCGAAAAGCTGATCCGGTCATTGGTCACGCTTTCAAACCGGACGCAGGATCCGGCGAAAGAGTCATCGTTCCCGCCGGTTCGAATGCCGGTTACCTTTCCCGTGTCCATGAACATGACCGTATTGGCCTTGATCACCGCATAGATACTGTTCGTATCCACATCGGCAACGGGGAACCAGTCGGTAGTGGGAACCGGCGGAATCGAGTCCCTGCCGCACTTGAGCAGGGTGTCAGCTATCTGCTCCATGTCCGGCGTCGTCGATACCAGCCAGCGGTGCAGGATAAAGGCGATCTCGGCGCTGTCTTCGGCATGACCCTGCGGAAAGGAGAGGTGCGAAAAGATGGTATCCGGGACGTAGCTTTGCGCCTGCGCTGCGGTAAGCTGATGCCCGAAGGTCGCACGGGAGGCCGGCTTGAAGCCCGGACCGGTGCAGTTGTATTCGGCGTAGTAACAGGTGTCCTCCCTGCCGTCCCAGGCGGACCACCCCGCGGCATCGAGCGTGGCGGGCTCGGCGGTCGTCATGACCACCGTCCGGGCGTAGGCAAACCACGGCCTGCCGAGATAAATGGATATCCCGCTGGAACTCGTCAACTCGCAGTTTCTGAAAACAAACCCGAATTTATAGTAATCCGACGTCGAAGCGGCGGTCATGCAGCCGCCGCTTCCGGTTGAATTCATCACGCAGCTGTCGAACAGCTCTATGCCGAACCCGAAGATGTAGTCCACCCCGCCCTGAATGAAGCAATCCTTGAAATAGTGCCGGGTGCGGATGTTGTTGAAGTAGGTATCCTGGTACCCGATGATGCGGCAGTGGAGGAAAATCTGCCGGTCGCCGTTGGCATGCAGGGCCACCGCCTGGGCGCTGGTCGCGGTATTCTGGATGGTAAGATTCATAGCCATGAAGTTATCGGCGTCCACCCGGAACGTGTAGGTATTAAACGTGTTCGAGGCGTAGGTATTGGCCGAAACGTCGTTGCCGGTAATGATGCAGCTGTCGACATTCGCCCCGATGAGGACGGCATTGGTTTTTGTCCAGGGTACCACATCCCGTTCGTTGTAGGTTCCATTCTTTATGAATATCACCGTTGTCGCCGCACTGGTATCGGGAATGGCATTGATCGCCGCCTGCACCGTCGTGTAGTTACCGGAGCCGTCTGCGGCCACGACGTAGGTTATTTTACCGGCTAACTGGGATTGAAGGGAAGAGGTCGCCCCCTGCACCAGGGATGCCGATAGAACCGCCGAAAGGGCGATGAGGGGCAGAAATGATTTCTCTTTCATGATTCCTCCGGGACGGATGCGGTGTCGTTGAAAAATTTCATTCGGCCTGTTACTATAATAGGCTACGCCGTTCATAATATAAAGCCGACTGCGTAAAATTGTCAATATAAAAATTCGCAATTACCGGGAAATCAAAAACCGGTTCGGAAATCGGGGAGTGCGAAACCGGAAGGACGTCATGCCGGGCGGGTCCGGCTCCGGACCTCCTCCGGTATTCGCAGCGGTTTTCCCGCCGTATTGATGCAGGCGATGCGCACCTCGCCCAGGACCAGCACCCGCTCCTCACCGGCGATCCGGATATGCGTGCGGATAAGCATTGAGGCGGCGGAAAGATCGACAATCGTTGAATCGACATCGAGCAGATCGTTGTAGCGCGCCGGAGCCCGGTAAAAAACGTGCGCCTCGGCCACCACGAACAGGATCCCCCGCTTCTGGTAGTCGCGGAGGTCGATCCCCCGCTCCCGCAGGAGTTCGGTCCGGCTTCGTTCCATGAACCGCAGGTAGTTGGCATAGTAAACGACGTTGCCGCAATCGGTATCTTCGTAGTAGACGCGTATCTGCATGGGTCACCTGGTCTCGATCCGGTATTCCTTGATTTTCCGCCAGAGCGTTGAACGTGAAATCCCCAGTTTTTTAGAGGTCTCGGTGTAGTTGAAGTCGGCGAGGGACAGCACCGCGGCGATGTGGTTCTTTTCTATTTCGGCAAGGGTCGGCACGTGCTCGGGCGCGCCGATCGCCTTCTGCGCCGCGGGCGCCGAGAGAAGAAGACGGTTGCGGAACATGAATTCGGGAAGATCCCGTTCGGTAATTTCGGTACCTTCGGCAAGAACGACCGCATGCTCGATGATGTTCTGGAGCTCGCGGACGTTGCCCGGAAAAGCGTACGTCGCCAGGATGGATTCGGCATTCTTCGATATCGTCGCGACGTGCTTTCCGAACAGTTCGTTGTTGCGGTGCACGAAGAGCCGGATGAGGTTCGGGATGGTCTCCTTCCGCTCGCGGAGCGGCGGCAGGTAGAGGTAAAAAACATTGAGCCGGTAGAAGAGGTCGTCGCGGAATCTCTTCTGTTCCACGAGGGTCGCCAGGTCCCGGTTCGAAGCCGCGATGATCCGGGTATCCACCGAGCGCGGCACCGTTTCGCCGACGCGCCGGAACTCCCGTTCCTGAAGGAAACGGAGCAATTTGACCTGCGCGTTAGGCGACAGCTCGCCGACTTCGTCGAGAAACAGCGTGCCGAGGTGCGCCTCTTCGACGAGGCCCCGCTTATCGCGGTCGGCGCCGGTGAACGATCCCTTCTTGTGGCCGAACAGTTCGCTTTCGAAAAGGGTTTCGGGGATGGCGCCGCAGTTCATGGCCACGAACCGGCCCTCGGGCCGCAGCGACAGGCGATGGATGATCCTGGCGAAAAATTCCTTGCCCGTGCCGCTTTCGCCGCCGATGAGCACGGTAGAGGCGGTGGGGGCGATCTTGCGGGCGAACCGCAGCACTTTCTCCATGGCGGGCGAGCCGGCCATGAGGTCGACCAGGAACCGCTGCTCCAGGTCCGCGAGCTCCCGGGCGCGATCCACGCGCTCGATGAGTTTATCGAGCACCGCCTTGAGATCGGTCAGCTTGAGCGGTTTTACAAGATAGAAGGCCGCGCCGTTCTTCAACGCATTGGTCGCCTCTTCGATTTCGTGGATCGTGGTGAGCACCACGATTTCGGCGTGGTGACGCAACCGGATATAATTGACAATATCCATTTCCAGCGCGGGAATCCGCTCGATATCCAGGAAAACGATGTCGACGGGTTTCTTTTCGAGAAGGGCGAGCGCTTCGGCCTGCGATGAGGCAACCTGGGGAGTAAAACCCTGGAGAAGCAGGTTTTCGTTCAGATTGGAACGAAACATCCGGTCATTCGATATGATGAGAACCGTTGCGGACGGTTTCGTATCGTTCATAGGGTTTGGGTTACGACACGGAAGAGGAGGCAACAAGGTAATTTTAAGCCTGAAATGCCGACGACGCTAAAAATATGTTAAAGAGAACGCCATTTCAAAGCGAGTATCGCCCGACCGGGAGAACCCGATGCGCGAGCCGCTGACTCCCGCCGGCCTCAAGCGACGGCTTAAGCGCCACCTCCTCCGGGAGACGCAGGTTTTCTTTGCGACAACGACGCCCGGCTTCGAGGGTGCGCTCCTGGCCGAAGTACGGGCGCAGCCGGATGCGACGATCGTCGGGCAGGTGACCGGCGGCGTGGCGTTCGGCGGCCCGCTGGAGCTCATGTACCATGCGGCCGCCGGGCTGCGTACCGCCAACGGCCTCATCATGCGGATCGCGGAATTCACGGTCCGCTCCTACCCCGAGCTCTTCGACAAGGTCGGGCGCATACCCGTCGAGCTGTACGTGGGATTTGCAGACAGCATTGCCGTCGAGGCGTCGGCGACCGCCTCCCGCCTCCACCATACCGGCAATATCGAGAAATCCGTCTTCGAGGCATTTGCCGGCCGCCTGGCGTCGTACGGCCTCGCCCCGCAGCGGCGCGACGGGGCTTCCCTGCGCTTTCTGGTCCGCCTCTGCGACGATAGCTGTACGCTCAGCATCGACGCAGGCGGTCCGTTGCTGTATAAACGCGGCTACCGGCTCGCTATCGCCCGCGCGCCGCTCCGGGAGTCGATCGCCGCGGGGCTCCTCATGCTTGCCGACTGGGAAAAGTTCCCGGTCATCGCCGATCCGCTCTGCGGGTCCGGCACCCTCATCATCGAAGCCGCGCTCCTGGCGCTCGGAATCAAACCGGGTGCAAACCGGACGTGCGCCTTTCAGGCCTGGCCATGCTTCAACGAAAGCCTCTGGAACCGCATCAGGAACGAGCCGCCCGGCGTCCGGGCCCGACCGGTGCCCACACTCGTCGGATCGGACCTCGGCGACCGCGCCGTGGCGGCCGCCGTCGCCAACGCCGAAAGGGCCGGCGTCGCGGCATGCGTCTCCTTTTCGTCCGGGAACTGCCTGGAATTCAATAACGAGGGGACGTTCGGCCATCGGGGCCTGGTCATCGCCAACTTGCCCTATGGAAAGCGGGTCGGCGTCGCCGGCGCGGAAGGGCGGGAGTGGCCGCGGCGTTTTGGGCGTCAACTGCGGCGCGCCTGCCGGGGATGGGCCTGGGCCTTCGTGACCGAAGACCGGCATTTTGCAAAGTCGGCGGGACTGACGGCGGGCGGCTGCATGCCGTTTATAAACGGCGGCCTGGACGTCTACTTCGTGACCGGGACGATCGACTGACCGAGGTGGAGCAGCTTCTCGATCTCCGCGTCCACCTCGCCGATGGCGTCGAAATTCATGCAGCGCTGGTTGCACTTGCGGTTTGGCCGGCATCGGTTGGCGCACTGGTAGGGCGACGAGAATACCCGCCCCTCATGGCGGAACGGCGCCCAGCGAACCGACGAGACGACCCTGGCGGGCGGATAAAAGGAGAGAATCGGCCGCCCCAGGGCGTTCGCCAGGTGCAGGGTGCCGGTACTTGGCGCCATGACGAAGAGCGCATGGCCGACAACCCAGATGAGTTCGTCGAGTGAGGTCCGGCCGCACAGGTTGATCGCCGTGCCGCATTCGGCGGTGAGCCGCTTGCAGAGCGGGTCGTTTTCAATGCCCGACACCACGATCGGGATTCCCTTGCTCGCAATGGCCGCGCCGAGCCAGAGGTAGGTCGATTCCGGGATATTGGGCGCCGAATTGCGGGATTGGGGCGCCAGGACGACATAGGAGTCCGGCAGGTCCTCCGCGGGGGCGACACCCTTATTGTAAATTCGCGGTCGTTCGAGGGTAATCTCCGGGCAGAGGGCGGCAACGAGATCGCCGTTATACTCCGCCTCATTTTTCACCGAGGCGCTGCGATGCTGGCGGATCCCCTCGTTGAAGGCGAAGAACGATCCGAATTTCGAGAGCGGCCCCAGCCGTCGCCGTATGCGGGCAGCCTTGACCAGGCGCACCACCCGCGGATCGTACCAGAGCACCACGGCGGCGTCGTAGCCGCAGGCCCGCAGCGAGGCGGCGTCGACCTCCTCGATATAATGCACCCGGTCGATACAGGGATGGTCTTTCAGCACCGGGGCGTTGGCTTTCGCGATGAGGAAGCCGATAGTTCCGTCCGGAAAACGCGCCTTGAGCCCCGGCAGGGCGGCGAGCGACTGTATGAGGTCGCCAAGCCGATCGGTACGGGTGAGAAGGATATTCATGATGAAGCCCCCCGCGGACCGTTGCCCGCATAGAGAACGCGCATCTTGGCGTATTTGAGATAGGTTGCATAGGCGGAAAGCGCACCGATAAGCAGGCCGCTTTTCCCATCGAGAAAACCGCCCTTGAGGCAGTAATCGCGGATGAATTTACCGGCCGGAGAGAGCAGCAGCCGTGCCCGGGACGGCCGTTTTCCCCGCCTGCAGCCCTCTTCCGCCATGATGCCGGTGTAGGTCCGCATACGGGCGAGATGTTCGGCGACCGTGTAATAGGTATAGTGGTAACACTCCCCGGCAAGAAGAACGGCCTTCTTTTCGTCGATCCCTTCGAGAGACTCGTGAATGGAGCCCTGCCAGCGCGTGACGGTGCGATCGAAAATCCTGACCTTGCTGTCCGGGTACCATCCGCCGTGGCGGATCCAGTGCCCGCAGTAGTTGGTGAGCCGGTTGAATTTGTACCCGACGGCTCCTCCTGCGCCGATTCCCCCGATCGATCCGGCCAGCTCGGGTGACAGCGCTTCGTCGGCGTCGAGGGAGAGCACGAGGTCGTGGCGCGCCTGCCGGTTGCCGAAGTTTTTGGATGCCGAATACCCCTCCCACGGATGGCGGATGAACCGCACCGGGTATTTCCCGCAAATCGATTCGGTGGCATCGGTGGAAAAGGAGTCGACCACGACGATATCGTCGGCGACGGACATCGCCGACTCGACACATCGCGCGATATTTCGCTCCTCATTGAAGGTAATGATCACCACCGACAGTTGCGACATGCCCCGCCCCCTCTTTCACCGCCCGGATGCTCTTCAAGTCAAAAATAGCAGGGGCGCCGGTCAGCAGATGGTAGTCGATGAAACCCTGCCCTTCAAATCGACCACGGATGACGAAACAAAATGGTCGGGGTCGGGCGTCGAATCGGCGCAGGAGGCGGGAAGAACGTCCCGGTTTTTGCGCAGGAACGCCTCGCCCGCGGCGCGCCACTGCTCATCGAAGGAGGGCTGGAGGCGCCGCTTGACGGTTACCTCGCCGGTAACGATGACCCGTGACCGGGGCCGGGCCTGGAGACAGAAATCCAGGTCGTGGAAATACCGGCCGGTAAAGATTTTTTCATCGAACCGAAGCCGGGTGAAGAGCTCCTTCCGCACCGCCATGAAGCAGCCGTCGCAGGCGACCACCGGGCAGTCGTTTTTTTCGGTCGAATACACCGATGCAAAGAAGTCGTCGTTCTCCAGATGGTAGACGATCCTGCCCTTTATATAGGGTTTTCCGGCGGCGGTCCAGGAAAATTTATCCGCATACAGGTATTGCGTTCCGGCCACTCCCGCGATGCCGAGGCCGGGATCGGCGGCGAATTTAGCCGAAAGCGACGCGCCCCAGAGTTCGTTCATGATGAAGCAGTCATGCTCGATGAACACGATCAGCCCGCCCCGCGCCCGCTGCGCCGCGTCGTTGTAGGCCGCGGCGAAATTCGTTGCCGGCGCGCTGCCGTCAAGGGCGAGGTACTCGTAGTCCGCGCCGATCGTTTTGGCGATATTCCGCTCCTGGAGAGCAATGGACGTCCGGCTTTTATAGCAGGTGACGACGCTGATCATGGTCGATCGGTTTCCTTCCCTTTTTTACCGGTGCACATGATTTACCGCCGGTCTCCCCGTCGTGCGGATGCGGCACGGCCCCCGCCGCTTTACGCCCCGCCGGTTCGCCCGCGCCCTCGATCTCGCGCCCCTTGCCGATCAACGTGTCTCCGTACCGTGCGGCGATGCGGTCCATGGCCGATTCGACGGCCTCGAGGCCGGTTGCGGGATTCGCGTCGGCGAAGAGGTCGGTTTGCTCCCCCGGATCCAGGGAGGTCAGGCCGACGCCGATGAGCCGGAGCGCCCCCCCGGGGACCCCGCCGAGCAGATCGAGCGCACCTTCATAAATAAATCGTGCCGCGCTGGTCGGATGGGCGAGCGGCTTTCTCCGCGAGTGACGCGAGAAATCGGATTTGCGATAGGTCAAAACCACCGTCGCTCCCTTCACTCCGCCCGCCCGCGCGCGACGGGAAACGTCCTGGGCAAGCGAATAGAGCGTCCGCTTCCAGGTTTCGGGGTCGGTCGAATCGACGTTGAAGGTATGCTCCCGGGAGATCGATTTCGCCGGTTCGGCGACGGCGAGGGGCCGGTCGTCGATACCGCGGCAGAGCGCGAAAAGTTTTTCCCCCTGCCTCCCGAACCGATCGGTCAAGTACTCCCGGGAGAGTCCCTGCAAATCGCCGACGGTCCGGATTCCCATGCGATCGAGAACCGCCCCGGTCGCTTCGCCCACCCCCCAGATCCGCTTTACCGGCAAGGGGGCAAGCCAGGGTATGACGGCACGGGGATCGAAGGGCGCCATCGTGATGCCGGCCGGTTTGTGCAGGTCGGAAGCGATCTTGGCAAGGAACTTATTCGGCGCGATGCCGATGGAGGCGGTAAGGGATCGTTCCCGCCGGATTCTATCGGCCAGTGCCGTCGCCGCCGCCAGCGGGGGGCCGAGGAGACGCTCGGTCCCGGTCATGTCGAGAAAGGCCTCGTCGATGGAGACCGGTTCGACCAGGGGCGAAAACGAGGCAAAAATCGCCATGACGGCCTCGGATTCCCGGCGGTAAGCATCCAGGCGCGGCCGCACGAAGACACCCTCCGGACACCGCCGGACCGCCTCGCCGATGGGCATCGCCGAGTGGACCCCGAATGCGCGGGCCTCGTAACTGGCGGCCGCCACCACCCCGCGCATGCCGGGTCGGGCACCCACGATGAGCGGGCGGCCCCGATATGCCGGGGTGTCGCGCTGTTCCACGGAGGCGAAAAAAGCATCCATATCGACATGCATTATCACGGTTCGCTCCATGGGGAAAAAATAGTAAACGACCCCGACGCCGGGTCTCCGCAAACTATTTTTGCCATTATGCCCCAAAAAAGCACTACCGTCCCGGCTCCGGCGGAGCCGAGGCGCGCAACCTTCCTGGCTTCGCCGGGTTTCTGGCTCAGGATTTTCATCGCAGCCCAGATGATTCTTCTCGCCGTCGAATTTTCGCCGGACATCAGCACCAACGGCGACGATGCCGTTTATTATATCCTGGGCAAATCCCTGGCGACCGGCCAGGGGTATCGATCGATCCATCTTGCCGAAGCACCGGTGATGGCCCAGTTCCCGATCGTTTTTCCCGCCTTTCTCGCCATAACCCATCTCTTTACCGATAAGCCTCTCGTTGCGAAGATCCTGGTCATGGCCCTGGGATGCCTGATCGCCCTCATCGGCTACTTTCTTTTCCGGAGGTGGCTGCCGCCGCTTGCCATTCCGCTGCTCCTGGTAACGGCGATGTCATGGGTTTTAAACCAGCATGCCGTAGAGCTTCTCAGTGAAACGCCGTATATTTTCCTGTCGCTCCTCGCCCTGCTGCTGCTTGAAAAAAGCGTCGATGCACCTCGACGAAAATGGCTCTTCTGGCTGACGATACTCGTTTCGATAACGCCCATCAACTGCCGGAGCGTCGGCATCGCCTTTTCCGCGGCCTTTCTCCTCGATTGCATGCTTCGAAAAAGGTATCGCTATGCCGTCGCGCATCTGGCGGGAGTGGTCGTTTCAATCGGACTCTTTAAAATTCTTGTTTCCACCCAGAACGTCTACCTCCTGCCGCTCCTCCAGAAGAATACCTATGATCCGGAGCAGGGATTTGTCACCGTGGCGGAGATGCTTGGCAGGGTGGCATCCAACCTGGGCATGTACATTTCGCAAATCCTGCCGCAGTCCGCATTGCCCTCAGCCGTCGAGCAATCCCCGGAATTGGGATTGCCGGTCGGGCTGCTCCTGACTGCAATCATAGGCCTCGGGTGGGTGAGAAACCTCTTCCTCTCATCGCGGATTGTCAGCATTTACGTACTTTTCTATACCGGTATCATGCTGATGTGGCAGGTCCAGTGG
The DNA here is from genome assembly GCA_964651515.1 of uncultured Fibrobacteraceae bacterium. GTDB lineage: Bacteria > Fibrobacterota > Chitinivibrionia > Chitinivibrionales > Chitinispirillaceae > BOG-1184. The sequence continues at coordinate 13,443 of CAZYYB010000029.1, read as the reverse complement.
ACCTCGGTTCGCTTTTTATCGGCCATCCTGCCGTTCCTTTTCTTCCTGTTCGCCATCGGTATCGGCTCCATCGGGACCATATTCCCCACGACATCGCCGAAATCGCGGGAAAAAAAAGCGCAACGGTGGGGCTTCCGCCCCCTCGTTCCGTTTCCCCGAATCTGCTTCCTTGCGGTATGGGTGGTCCTCGGCCTGTTTTCAATCGATAATATCGCCTTCCAGATTCATATCGCCGGGCAGCCCTCGCGGGAGAAAAGCCCGGACTGGGTTAATTTTTACAGCTGTGCCGACTGGATCCGGCAGAACACCCCCCCCGAGGCGATCGTGGTGAGCAGAAAGCCCGAGCTGGCATATCTGCGCAGCAAACGACGAGGGATGATCTACCCCTACTCGCACGATGAGGATAAAGTCATCGCGGAAATCCGGAAAGAACACGCATCCTATATAATCGTCGACGGTTTCTTCTGGACCGGCACCACCCGGCGTTATCTCTATCCCGCGCTGGAAAAACACCCTGAAATGTACCGGATCGTCTATGCCGTCAGAAATCCGGACACGTACGTGCTGGAGCTTGCCGACCGGAATTGATCGTATGACCGGTCCGGTCGGTCCGGCGATATTCCGGATAAACGCTAACGCCGAAGCAATAGAAAGATTCCGCAATGCTCATAACCCCTCCTCCCCGTGCCGACATGCCGTTTGAATTGTTGTCGCTCTCGCAGGCTACCCATTACCAGCGATGGGTATTTCTCTCCATCGCCGCCGATATCGGGGCGCGGGTCCTGGAGGTCGGCGCCGGCATCGGGAACATGTCGCGCTGGTTCCCCAGGTGCGAAAAACTCATCCTTACCGATACCGATGATGCGATGCTCGATGTGCTGCGCGCTTCGATCGGGGTCGACGATCATCACATTTCGGTTCGGAAGTTTGACGTCCTGGAGAACGATCCGACGCCTTTCTTCCACGAAAACCTCGATACCATCGTTTCATTCAATGTGCTCGAACACCTCGCCGACGATCGCTTCGCAATGGAACGTCTCTGCACGATACTTCGCCGCAGCGCCGCATCGGGGACGAAACGGCACATCGTCTTCGTGCCGGCTCACCCCTGGGCCTATGGAGTAATGGACAAGGCGTACGGTCATTTCCGGAGGTACTCCCGGAGATCGCTCATGGACCTCTGTTCCTCCGTCGCCCCGGATGCCTCCGTCAGGATACGCTACCTGAATGCCTTCGGCCTCCTGGGATGGGTGTTGAAGGGGCGGGTTTTGAAAACACCGTCGCTCTCCATGAACTCGATCCGCGCCTTCGAAATGCTGTGCCCGATCCTGTGCCCCCTCGACGATCTTCTGCACCGGACGTTTCATTTGCCCTTCGGGCAATCGCTCCTGGCGGTCATGACCTTCGGGAAGCAGGGGGGAAAAGACGATGGTCGGTCGGTGTGAGGACCCGCCGCGGTCAGTGCTGACGACACGGCCGGATGCATGCGTCGGCCGCGATCGTATACTTTGGAACAGGAGCTGATAATGGCCCCCTCTTTTATTAAGCGCAACGGGATATTCTTTGCGATCCTTTTTCTTGCCTGGATGGGTATCGTATTCGTCCTCAATGAAGGCCATCGATACTTCCCCGACCCTCTGCCGAATGAGTATCCGGCGATGCAGGCCGGACAGGGTGGCAATCCCGGGCAGGAACAGCCCGCCTCGCCCGGGGGACGGTAGGGTCGCGTTCTTATTGACCGGTTCCGCGGCGGCTTCGGCCGGGACGCCCGGATTTTGCTTTCGAGGGTTTGACTTTCGTCGTTCCGGCCCTTTTCTCCACACTCATTGCATGATGCACGAACCCTTCGGCCCTCGCAAAGACCGACACATGGGGCGCGGCCGCCTGCAATCCCTTTTCCGAAACCGTTGCCACCGACATCCGCTTCAGGAAACTCTCCACCCCCAGGGGGGAGGAGAACCGCGCCGCGCCGCCGGTCGGCAAAACATGGTTCGTGCCGATGAAGTAGTCCCCGAGCGCCACCGGGGTGAAGGGACCTAGGAATATCGCCGCGGCATTTTTGACGAGTTGCAGGTCGGCTTCCGCGGTCGCGGTCAGGATTTCGAGGTGCTCCGGGGCGAGCATGTTGACAATATCGAATGCTGCTTCCCTGCTTTGAACGGTGAAGATGACGATGGCGTGGGGCGGCAGCCTGCCGAATTTTTCGGCGACCGGCGATGCCGCGATCGCGGCGGCCGTTGCCGCGGCGATTTTTTCGGCGACCGCACGGTCGACGGTGACGCAAACGGCAAGCTCGTCGCCGCTGCCGTGTTCGGCCTGCGCGAGCAGGTCGAGGGCGACCCAGGAAGGGTCGACCGACCCGTCGGCCACGATCGCCACTTCGCTTGGCCCCGCGATCGAGTCGATGTCCACGATGCCGTACACGAGCCGCTTGGCCGCCTGCACCCAGCCGTTGCCCGGCCCGACGATCTTATCGACCGGCAGGATGGACTTGGTGCCGTACGCGAGTGCGGCGATCGCCTGCGCTCCGCCGATCCGGTAGACCTCGCCGATCCCGCAGAGCCGGAGGGCGTAGGCGATGCCCGGATCGAGCACCGTCCGCGGCGGCGTGACGGCCACGATCTCCGCAACACCGGCGAGCTGCGCCGGGATGACATTCATGAGCACGCTCGACGGGTAGACGGCATGGCCGCCGGGGATGTACACCGCGATACGGTTGAGCGGCCGCACGATCTGGCGCAGGGTCGCCGAGGGCGTGGCCAGGGAAAATTCGCATCCGTGCTGCTCCCGGTGATAGCGCCGGATGCGTTTCGCCGCTTCGCGGATTGCCAGCTGCAAGTTGACGGGAGCCTTGGCCGCCTGCCGCTCTATGACGCTCTGCGGGATCAGGACGGTTTTCGCGGTCAGGGAGACGCCGTCGAACTGTTTCGTAAAGGCAAACAGCGCGCCGTCGCCCTTCTCACGGATTCCGGCGATGACCTGTGCGACCTTTGCGGCGACGGTTTCATCGCGGCGCCGCCGCAGGGAGAGCAGCTTTTCGAGATACGCTTTGCCTGCGGGAGAGGCATAGTCGATGAGGGGAATCTTGACGTTCATCATTACTCCCTTGCGCTGAAATTACACCGTCGTCGGGAGGTCGAGGAAGACGCTCCCGATCCCGAACTCCGTTTCAAGGACCCGGCCGAGCGCCTGTACGCCGAGCGTTTCGGTATGGTAGTGCCCGCCGTAAATCACGTTCAGCCCGGCTTCGCGGGCCAGGTGGTAGTGGGCGTGTTTGGGTTCGCCGGTGATGTAACAATCGATATTTTTTGCAACCGCTTCGGCGATGATCTCCGAGGCGCTCCCCGAGACGATCGCGATCCGCCGGTTCTGCTTCGGGCCGAAGGGAAGCGACAGCGGCGTGCCGCCTGTTGCCTTTGCAAGCGCGCGGCAGAGCTCCCCGGTGGTTTTCGCCTGAGTCAAAATGCCCTCGAACCCGATGGCGATGCCCTTGTACATCCCGAAGTCGCGGAGGTTTTTGAGGCCGATGACTTCCGCGAGACGCGCGTTGTTGCCCAGGCTCGGGTGCCGGTCGAGCGGGAGGTGCGCGGCGTAGAGGTTCAGGCCGGCATCGAAGAGAAACCTGACCTGGCGGTACACGTCGCCGGTCAGGGAAGGGAGACCTCCCCAGATCAGGCCGTGGTGGACGATGAGCATCTGACAATTATTCGCGGCCGCCGCCTCGTACGAGGCGAGGCAGGCGTCGACGGCCAGGCCGACCCGGCGGACCGTTTCCGTTCCCTCCACCTGGAGGCCGTTGCGCGAGACGTCTTCGATCGAATCGACGGCGAGGAGCGAATTCAGGAAGCGGACGATATCGGTGCGGGCAGCTTCCCCGGATTTTGTGGGCACGGCTCGCCGTGCCCCTGCCGATGAGCTGAATTTTCTTTTGCGGTTCTCATCCTTCATCCTTCATCCCTCATCCTTCTGGAGCAGCCAGGCTTCTATAAATTGATCGATATCGCCGTCGAGCACCGCGCCGGTGTTGGACGTTTCGACCTCGGTACGGTGATCCTTGACAAGGTTGTACGGATGGAGCACGTAGGAACGGATCTGGCTTCCCCATTCGATTTTCTTTTTCTCCATGAGTTTTGAGGCGCGTTCCTTCTCATCGATCTCTTTGTAGTGCTGCCGGACGCGGGCCTTCAGGAGGCGGAGCGCCACGGACCGGTTCTTCATCTGCGAGCGCTCGTTCTGGCACGAGACGACGATATTGGTCGGAAGGTGGGTCATGCGTACCGCGCTGTCGGTCTTGTTGATGTGCTGCCCGCCCGCACCGCTTGCCCGGTAGGTATCGATGCGGACCTCTTTCTCGTCGAGCACGAAGTCGTCGATCTCTTCGACGAGGGGGTAGGAGTACACCGATGCGAAGGAGGTGTGCCGCCGGGCGTTGGCATCGAACGGCGAGATCCTGACCAGGCGATGCACGCCCGCTTCCGCCTTGAGGTAGCCATAGGCGTACTCGCCGCGGACTTCGATGGTCGCACTCTTGATACCCGCACCTTCGCCCGGCTGGTAGTCGAGCATTTCGAAGGCGAATCCCCGGCGTTCCATCCAGCGGGTGTACATGCGCAGGAGCATGTCGGCCCAGTCGCACGATTCGGTGCCGCCGGCTCCGCTGTGGATCGAAAGCACGGCCGGCGAGGCGTCGTCCTCGCCGTTCATCTTGCGGGCGAATTCAATGCGGATCACCTCCCGCTCGAGCGTGTCGAGCTGCGGGGCAAGTTCGGCAAGGAGGGCGGCATCGTTCTCCTCGACCGACATCTTCCAGAGCAGCCGCAGATCCGTTCCGTCGGCGAGCGCCCGCTTCCAGGGATCGAGAATTCGTTTCGCGCCCTTCATCTCGCGCAGGGTCGCCTTCGCCGCATTCGTGTCGGACCAGAAGTTCTCCTCCGCGGAGAGCGCTTCGAGATCGGCTACTTTTTTTTCGAGCGAGTCGACGTCAAAGATACCCCCGGAGGTTGTCGAGCCTTGTCATAAGGTCATTCAGTCGTGCCATGTCCAGTGATTCCGCCATACCGTCGTCAACTCCTTTTCAAATTAAAGCGATGATCCCGCGAGTCCGTCACCGCCGCGTTGCCGGTGCACGGGCGCGGTTGCTATAAAATACGTTAAGCCGTGTTGTATAGCCGGGCGCACTATCGAAAGTCCATTGCCCGGGTGCCCTTCGCACGCCCCCGTTGCGGATCGGTTTCCGCCGTCCCCAAGGAGTTGTGGTCCTTCTCGAAATCGAGCGCAACAGGTTGTGGGGGTATCGAAAAAAAATATGTTGACTTGGACCGGGAATCACCTATTTTTACATCCACCGAGAGAGAAGAACCTTCCTGCGCACAGCATCCTCCTTCTCCTCCGATGCACACTCATTGATACTCATCCACCGCTTTCAAAATATCCGATTTCAAAAAGGGGTTGTTTCCATGGCTGCCGATATGACCGTTGAGGTTGAATCTACCGTTGACTCCACTATTGTCCAAGAAACCAAGGGAAGGGAGGCGCTCCGCGAGCGGCTGACGAGGAAAAAGGTCGCCCTGAGCGAGAATGCGCTGACCGTGCTGCAGAAACGGTACCTCAAGAAGGACGATGAGGGGACGGTCTGCGAGGCGCCGGAAGAGCTCTTCTTCCGCGTGGCCGAAAACATCGCGGGCGCGGAGCGGCTCTTCAGCGCCGATACCAATATCGATTCGTGGACCGAGAAATTCTATAACTGCATGGTCGACCTCGATTTCCTGCCCAATTCACCGACGCTCATGAACGCCGGGCGGGAGCTGCAGCAGCTCTCGGCCTGCTTCGTGCTGCCGGTCGGGGATTCGATGGACGAAATCTTCACCTCGGTGAAAAACACCGCGCTCATCCATAAGAGCGGCGGGGGGACCGGTTTCTCCTTTTCCCACATCCGGCCGAAAAACGACCGCGTTCGCTCGACCAAGGGCATCTCGTCCGGCCCGCTCTCCTTCATGCGGGTTTTCGACATCGCCACCGAGACCGTGAAGCAGGGGGGGACCCGCCGGGGCGCCAACATGGGCATTCTCAACTGCTCCCACCCCGAGATCATGGAGTTCATCGAGATGAAGGAGAAGGACGGGGTCATGTCCAACTTCAATATTTCGGTCGCCATCACCGACGAGTTCATGGAGGCGCTGAAGAACGATGAGGAGTACCCCCTGCGCAACCCGCGCTCGGGCGAAGTCGTGGGCGAGCTCAAGGCATCGAAGGTATTCAAGCGGATCGTGGAGCTTGCCTGGAAGAACGGGGAGCCGGGCATCGTCTACATCGATAAAATCAATGCCGACAATCCGACCCCGCACATCGGCAAAATCGAAAGCACGAACCCCTGCGGGGAGCAGCCGCTCCTGCCGTACGAATCGTGCAACCTCGGGTCCATCAACCTCGCGCACATGGTTTCCGACAATAACGGCAAGAAGGAGGTCAACTACTTCAAGCTGGGCAATACGGTGCGAACGGCCGTCCGGTTCCTCGACAACGTCATCGAGGTCAACAAGTATCCGCTGCCCGAAATAGAAAAAATGACGAAGGGAAATCGCAAGGTTGGGCTCGGGGTCATGGGGTTTGCCGACCTCCTGGTCGAATTCGGCGTTCCGTACAACTCGCCGCAGGCGACCGTCCTCGCCGAAGACATCATGAAGTTCATCCGCGATGAGGGCCGCAAGGTAAGCGTCAACCTCTCCCGCGAGCGCGGCGTCTTCCCCACCTTCGAGGGGTCGATCTACGACACGGGCAGCGATGCCGGCATCCGCAACGCCACGGTCACGACCATCGCGCCGACCGGCACGATCTCGATGATCGCGGGATGTTCGTCGGGCATCGAGCCCCTCTTCGCCATTGTCTACGAAAAGAACGTGCTCGACGGCAAGCGTCTGCTCGAAATCCATCCCGCCTTCCAGCGGGTCGCGCAGGAGGAGGGGTTCTATTCCGACGAACTCATGAAGATGGTGGCCGAGACCGGCAGCCTGCACAAGATCTACGGGATCCCGCGGCGCATCCGCGACGTGTTCGTCACGGCGCACGATATCGATCCCCGCGCGCATATCGCCATCCAGGCCGCTTTCCAGAAGTACACCGACAACGCGGTTTCCAAAACCGTCAACTTCCGGCACGATGCCACGGTCGCCGACGTCGAGGAGGCCTTTCTCTTCGCCTTCGATTGCAACTGCAAGGGCGTCACGGTCTACCGCGACGGCTCGCGCCAGAACCAGGTCATTACCGCCGGCACGGGCGGCAGCCACGCCGAGGCGGCGACCGGCGGCCTGCCCGGCACGATCCATCCCCGTGCGCGGCCGTCGGTAACGCACGGGCGCACCTACAAGACCAAGACCGGGTGCGGTACCTTGTATGTCAATATCAACTCCGACGCCTACGGATTCTGCGAGGTGTTCACCCAGATGGGCAAGTCGGGCGGTTGCGCGGCCTCGAACGCCGAAGCGGTGGCGCGGCTCGTGTCGCTTGCCCTGCGCGCCGGCGTCGACCCGAACGCGATCGTCGAGCAGCTGCGCGGCATCCGCTGCCCCAGCCCGATCTGGCACGAGGGCGAAATGGTCCTCTCCTGCGCCGACGCGATCGGGAGGGTGCTCGAAAAGGCGCTCTCCGAAATGCAGGGCGCCGCGGCCCGTCCGCAGATCACGTTCACCGGGCTCGATATGGGCTACTGCCCGCAGTGCCCGGAGTGCGGCGGGATTATGGAGAGTGAGGGCGGGTGCTCGGTGTGCAAGTCGTGCGGGTATTCGAAGTGCGGGTGATTATAAGTGCTTTTGGTGGGGGAAACCGCGTAGCGGTGTCCCCACCAAAATCATTACGCCGCCTTCGACATCCACTCCCCCTTCTCCCGCCGCAGGAAATCGACCATTTCCCGGTTGACCTCTTCGGCATGGGTCCAGCATATCCCGTGCGGCCCGCCCGGTATCACGGCGAGCGTGCTGCCCCGGACAAACTCCGCCATTCGCTCCGCCGTCGCGGAGATGGGGAGAATGCGATCGGCATCGCCGTGGATGACCAGGGTCGGGACGGTTATGCTTTTGAGATCGCTGCGAAAATCGGTAAGCCACGACGAGACGCACGCCAGCGTGCCGGCGGGCGAGGCGTCGGCGGCGACATTCCAGCAGATCCTTACCGCCTCCTCGCTGATCCGGTCACCCTTCAGGAGATCGACATTGAAAAAATTTAAGAGGAAGGCGCCGAGAAACTCGGACCGATCGGCCGCAATGGCTTTTTTTATGCCCTCGAATACACTGCGATCGACGCCGTCGGGATTATCGGGCCCCTTCGCCAGGAATGGGGTGACCGAGGAGATAAAAACCGCTTCGCTTACCCGCTCGCTCCCGTGGATACCGAGGTAGCGTGCCACCTCCCCGCCGCCCATCGAGAACCCCACGAGGATAGCTTCGCGCAGATCCAGCTTTACCATGAGTTTGTGCAGGTCGTCGGCCAGGGTATCGTAGTCATAGCCGTAAATCGGCCTGCTCGATCTTCCAAATCCCCGGCGGTCATAGGTGATGACCCGGTAGCCGGCATCCAGGAGGGGCGCCACCTGCCGCTCCCACGATGCCCCGCTCAGCGGCCACCCGTGGATGAGTACCACCGGTTTGCCCGTGCCGTGATCCTCATAGCAGAGATCGATGGATCCGGAGTTTTCTTTTCCCACATTTATGAAGTTCATGATGAATCCTTTGCAAAAGTTGAACCCGGAGCGCGCCGAACCTCCTTTTCCGAAGGGGGCATGCTCACTCTTCTTACTAGAGAGCAAATCCGGCGCCACGGTGATTGCCATTGCCTCCGTCTCACCCGTGGATGAATAAATCGGCCTTTCCCGCGAAATTATAGTGGAGCAGTCGGTGCATGAGGCTGGATTTAATGGTCTAACGGCGAGGGCAGACACCGATGGCGCCCGAAAAACACGTGCATAAACTCGTCAGCCGAGGGGAGAGGGTTTCATGCTTTTGTGCCGTCCGGCGAAATTACCCGCACTATCTTTCAACCGCGAACATTTCGTGAGGGGGCTCCTCTATTCCGCCGTCGCTCTCTTGCACCTCGCCCTGGCGCCGTCCTCCGTGATTCTCGCGCAGGAGCCGCCCGCGGGGGTTACCTTCTCCGGGGTGCTCCAAAAGGCGGCGAAGACCCTTGCCGCCATGAAGAGCGACCAGGCGCTTCTTTTCGACGACTCCGCGGGTTCTTTCGCCGGTGCGGTCAACGAGTTTTCCGTCCTGCTTGCGCGGTATTCCGCTTCGGCCGGGTCGGATCTCGACAAGCCGCTTGTGAGCCTGCCGGGGGGGACGGGCAGCGATGCGGCTGCGCTCTACCGGGCCTGCGTCGGGCTGGACGGCATCGTGAACCGTCCGCCGAATTGTCTGGTGCTACATTCGCCCGCGATCGTTGCCGGTGTGCGAACGGTTCTGCTGGAGCTCGGCGGAGCGCTTCAATCTTCCCGGCCGGTAAAGGGTCCGCGGCTTGACTACTTTCAGTTCGAGGGACATCCGCCCTTCATCGTTCCCGGAAACGGCGGGCGGATTACCATCGGCGGCGTCGCGCTCTGGCGGAAAATGCCGCCGGTAGTGACGATCAGGGACGCTTCGGGCAATGATGTCCTGCCCGGGATCGTTCCCGTGCGGAGTGCGGACGACGGCGTTTTTTCCTTCACCATCGGGGCGGACCTCCTTTCGCGGTTTGCGGGAAAATGCCTCGACCTGCGGGTCGAGCCGCGGGAAAAAAGACTCCTTGGTGTCAAGTCCGGCGGGGTGCTTACCCTTCCGCTCTGCGTCCCGGATGCGGAAAAACCGCGCCTGAAGGCGGTCGCGCACCTGCTGTACCACTATACGGAAAAAGCGGTCGAAACCCTTCCCTTCCGCCAATTTCTGCTGGTAAATCGCTCCTGCGCGGATTCGGTCACGGTGAAACACGTGGAATCATGGGACATCCGCGGGGGGACGATCATCGGGTACGTGTACGGTCGGGGCGGCCCGGATGTGCAGAACGGGGGCGATATTGTCGTTACCTATTCAGGCAACGCGATTACCGCGGCGGGCATGCTTGATAAAGCGGTATGCGCCGGCGGGCCGGGGCCCTCCCGGCTGCTGCACAGCACCTACTGGAAGGCGGAGCTTGCGCCGAAGATAAGCTTTGAAAAGGATCACGCCGTCGAGGTAACCGGAGAGTCCGGCATGACCCCGATGCAGGCGTTAACGACGGGTTTATCGGTTCCACTGAGCAAGACCCGGACGAGCGAAAAGGGCTCGGATATTTTTTCTTATGAGATAATCGTATGCCACGGCGACCGGCAGAAAAGCGTCTATCGCAGCAACAGCATCGCGACCGGGGCCTTTTCCGAAAGCAGCGACGGGCTTACGCTTGATGCCGAGTTGCATTCGACGCCGGTGAACGGACAGGCGGAGCTGAGGGTGACGGTCGGCCTTTCCGAGTGCGGGTTGTAGCGTGCCGGGATTAATCCCGTGGGTCTCATTCCTCGAAGCTCCGCTTCGACTTTGTCATTTCGAGCGAAGCGGGAAATCCTGGATTTTTCCCCGCTGCGCTCGTCGAAATGACCGTCTCAACTCTTTATGTAGTAGACACATCGCAGCTCTGCTGCGGGGGCGTTCATTAATGAAGGGTAACGTTAGTATTCGAATCCGGCCCGGCCATCGGGAAAGAGTTCAATTTCCATCGGCACGCGGCACCCCTCTGCTGATTGCCGCCTCAAGTGCCGCCGTCGCGGAAACATCGATTCCGTAGCGCTTCCCGCCGCGAAGAACGGGGCCCGCAAGGGCGTCGAGCTCGATGGGTTTCCCGGCGGCGAGATCCTTCTGCATGGAGGTGCGCATGGCGGGTGGGATACTCTCCCAAAAAAACCAGAGGGCCGGTTTGTCAATTTCCGCGCCGCTCGCCTCTGCCACGGCGCACGCTTCGTCCACGGCGGAGGAGAGCCGGCTCCGCCACGCGCGATCGGCGGCTATACCCCCCTTGTCCAGGCCCGATGCCGATGACACGAGCGCCATGGGTCCGAGGAGGCAGAGTTTGGTCCAGAGGAGCGTCCGCTCGTTGGCCACGAATTGAACGGTCGCCCCGATGGTTTCCAGCCTTTTAGCAACCTCTCCGAGCAGCGGCTCCCCGGCGGCCGCCAGGGCGAGACGCAGAAAGGGTGAGCGCTGGATGAACCGTCCGGGAGCGACCCTCTCGGCTTCCACCCTTATGGAGCCGGGTACCACGCCATCGCGGCCGAAACGCGCACGCAGAAGCTCGATATGGTCAACGCCGTTCAGGAGCGGCACCACGCAGCCGGGCTGCGCGAGGATCTCGCCGAGGGCACGTTGCAGGCTATAGGCCTTGGTCCCGACCCAGAGCACGTCGACCGGCTCGGTCAGCGCGGCCACGGCCCTCGCCGGCGCTTCGATGGCGCCGCCCGGACGCTCAAGCGTGAGGGTCGCGGGATAGCCCGGCAGGCTCTGCGGCCTGACCACGACGATGACCTCCTCGCCGGTGGAGGCGAGCGCGGTGCCGATGATGCCGCCCACCCCTCCGGCGCCGAGAATGGCGTGTTTCATGATGAAGACCCCTGTGTAAAAAGACCGTCTATCGATGGTGGGGAGGATGAAAAATACTATGGGTTCGATTCAACAAAGCAGCAGGCAGACCTCAACTGCGGCATTCAGGATAAAAAGCGAAGCTGCGGGCGGAAGCAATCGTCCCGTATCGGTTTTGCTTTGTGGTGGGGCAATAATTGGCATCCACAGAGCCCGAACACGCATTTTTAATTTTTCACCCGCACTATTGTCGGCAACGAGCACCATACCCGCTTCGATGCCCCAAAACCCTGAAAAGAGAGGTTTCAATTGACCCGCAAACTCACCGTTCCCCTTGCAATGTCGGCCATTCTCCTGATCGCTTTCGGGATCGCTTCCGCAAAGCCCCGTGCACAGATTCCCGATCGGGTCGGATCACCGTACATCGGGGCCATTACGGTGGACGCCGCCAGCGGCAGGGTACTGTTTGAAGATCACGCCGATGCCCAGGGATACCCGGCCAGCGTGCAGAAGACCATGACCCTGTTGGTGGTGCTCGACAAGGTGCAAAGAGGGGCGTTGAAACTGGATGAAATGGTTCCGGTCACGGTCGAGGCTGCCGATATGGGTGGCTCCCAGGTCTATCTCGATCCCCGGGAGAGTTTTCCGGTGGAGGACCTGCTCTACGCGCTCATGGTGCAATCGGCAAACGACGCCGCCGTCGCGCTCGCAATCTATGTGGGAGGGTCGGTGGCAGGGTTTGTCGATCTGATGAACCAGCGAGCGAAAGCCATCGGCATGACGCATACGGTTTTTCATTCCGTTCATGGACTGCCGCCTTCCCAGGGCTCGGAACCGGACCTGACCACGGCACGCGATCTGGCGCTTCTGGGTCGGGAACTTATCCTGAAATATCCGCAGGCGCTGAAATACACCGGCACGGTCAAGCGCGGATTCCGCAACGGCACCTTTATCATGCAAAACCACGATCATCTTCTCACGAGCTATCCCGGTTGCGACGGGTTGAAGACCGGGTATTTCAAGCAGGCCGGTTATTCGATCATCGCTACCGCAACCCGCAACAACGCACGCGTCATCACGGTTGTCCTCGGGGCGGATAAGAGCAAAAATCCGAGACACCCGAACTCCGCGCGCGACGAAAAGGCCGCCGAGCTCATGACAAAAGGTTTTTCTGCGCTGAGCGCTTCGGTAACCCAGAAATAACGAGCACCATAATAGCTTGCCGGGCGCTTCAATCCGCGCATGTGCTGTCGCCAAGTCGGCATTTTGAGGGATAAATAAAAATGCCTGAGCCACAGGAACCCAGGCATCCCGTTATCGGTAAATTACTTCTTCTTCGCGACCTTCTTCGCTGCCGGTGCCGTTTTCTTTGCCGGACCGTTGATCGCATCTTTTGCAGCCTTCGATACCCTGAATTTCAGAACGGTCTTCGCCGGAATTTTAATTGACTCACCCGTAGCCGGGTTGCGGCCCATTCTTGCCTTCCGCTTCATGAGGACCAGTTTGCCAAGACCCGGCAGCGTAAAACCATTCTTGGCTTCCTTATAGGCAATTTCGGTAAGATTGTTGAGCAGCGTTTTGACCTGCGCCTTGGTGAGAGATTCGTCTTTAGAGGCGAGGTCGGCGATGAGCTGAGACTGTGTAAGCGACATGGGGCTCCTTTGGAAAAAGTGGATAGATAAAATACTATAGGGTGAGGTTTGGAAAGGACTATCACTGTTTTCAGGGGGCGTACGGCGTGGTCGGTAGTACAAGGGATGATTTTAAAAAAAAGATGGTGCCGTGCTGCGAAGGTTGCATAAAAATCGAACATTTACGCTGTATAAGAGTGCCCAGGACCGGAATCGAACCGGTACAGCCGTTGCCAGCCGAGGGATTT